>NZ_JBOZGG010000010.1:0-97172 GCF_051267215.1 Actinotignum vesiculae | reverse complement strand
CCAGCAGTGCCAGCAGTGCCAGCAGTGCCAGCAGTGCCAGCAGTGCCAGCAGTGCCAGCAGTGCCAGCAGTGCCAGCAGTGCCAGCCATTCCAGCCATGCCAGTACCGCTAGCGGTAGTGGTGAGTGTTGTCGAAATAATCCGCAGACCGCGCTCTAACTCACCGGCCGCCGAGACCGGCCTGGTGGCATCGTCTAAATACGCGCGAGGAGCAAGAACACTAAAAGCAGTGCCGGTGGTGGATTCTTGCGCCGAAATAAGACCCGCATCAACAAGCTCGGTAAGCACTGTGTTAAAGGTTTTTTCGCTCAGGCCCGCGCGTGCCTGTAAATCCGTAGGCGTCAGGATACATACCCCGGCCGGATCAGCAAACAACGCGACGACGCCGAGGAGCGCGAGGGAGTTTGCGCTGATGCGTCCGCCTTGCTCAAGTGCCCACACGCCAAGCCGCTCACCCATCAGCGCCACCTCCTCACGGACATATCGGGGTAATAAAAAGGAAAGAAAAAGATAAGGAAAAGAAAGGGAAGAGAAATGGCCACCCCGCCGAGAGTGGATGGGGGAGGTGTGGTGTGCCCGCACCCACACCTAGAGTGCGGGCACACCACTATCACTTACCTACTGATGTAGGTGGATTTTTTGGTTAGTTGTTACGACGACGCAGCGCAGCCACGCCAACGCCGATAAACCCAAGCGCTAGGACACCGCCGCCGAGGACGCTTGCTCCGGTGCGGGTTAGCCGCCGCTTCGCCTTGTCGTTATCCCCATCGCCTGGAATCTCCACCGACACGGTCTGCTCGGAGTCCTTGAGATCGTGGTGAACCGAAACGGTCTTGCCGTCTTGGGTCACGGTCTCGAACACGACGACTTTCTTGCCGGCGAGCTTGCTCGCATCGAAAGTGATATCGATGCTCGCGCAGTCATTCGCGGCCGCCGGAATAAACTTGCGTGTAACTGTTACGGGCTTGCCCGAAGCGTCGAGCAAGGCGTCGCCGTTATCTAGCATCAACGCGGTCGTGATTTCATACTCGGTACCCGGCACGAGAGTGCCGGCGACATCGCACACCCGGTCGGTGATTACGGCGTTAGGCACCGGCGCGATGGTCTTGTCACCATCGCTCTTATCGGTTGCAGTCGTCTGGAGCTTCGAGAACACAACGGTCTGGTTCTCGTCGTTGATGTCCGTATGTACGGCGATTTCACGACCGTCTTGCGTGAGCTTCTCGAAAGCCACGGTCTGCTTACCCGCAAACAGCGAACCATCCACCACGAAAGTCACCGTGGCGGTACCGTTCGGAGTCTCCGGCACAAAAGTAGCCTGCGATGTCACCTTGTCGCCATTCGCGTCCACGAGCGCTTCGCCGGTCGCCTTATCCATCAACGTACCCTCGAGCTGGTATTCCTTACCAGGCGTCAGGTTCTGATAAGAGACCGTATCGACAAGCTCCACCTTGTCGGTATTCGGCGCCACGTGCGTGTTCTCATGCGTCAAAGTGGTGTGAATCGACGGCTCAGGGGTGATGGTGAACTGCTCACGCGTGTCCTCAACGCTCGTCGTGAGCGGTTGGACGCGATCATCACCAGCAAACGACGAAACGAAAACATAGGTGCCCGGCAGATTTTTACCGTTAGCGTCTTGCTTCACCAACCACGAGGTCTCACCGATAGACGGGTAGAACCCGTTCTTCGCCGGAATCGTGACTGTCTCGCCGATCTTTTCCGCCTGGCTCCGGTTTGCTTCTGTCACGGCGAGACCGTGCGGGAAGAACAACACCTCATGCTCAATCACCTGAGCATCGGCCTTGAAACCCATCCCGCCTTGGAAGTCAGGATGGTTCTTCGGAAGGCCCGTCACGAAAACATCATCCACGAGATACGTGCCGCTCTTGGTGTCGCGAATCGAGAGCGTCGAGTCGATCTGTGCGGGGTAACGCACCGACGTGGTCTCGTCCGGCAGGCCAAACTGGTCGGCCCATCCGGCCTTAATCCACTTCGCGGAATCCGCGGGCTGGTCTTCAGCCTTGACTTCCCAAACCCACGTCACGAACCCGGCCTTTACTGTGGGCTGCGAGAGCGTGGCCTTGATCTGGCCCGGCCCATTAGCTACGACGGTGACAGACTCAATCAGCTCCGCCGACGCCGGAACCGTGGCCACAGTGGCGGGCAGTTCGGTCGGGGAAACATAGTAAGCGGAAGCACGGTAGGTCACCGGCACGTACGTGCCCTCGTCAAATGATGTGCCAGGAGCAACGATGCGTGTCCATTCACCATCCCGGTAGGCCGGGTCGGCCTTGGCATCGAACGTGTCAGAGAGAACAGTGCCCTTGTCGATTACTTTCGCGGTGTCCACGTTCGAGATGCCCAGGGGACGGAAGTCGAAATTCTCCGATGTCGTTTCTGCTTCCAGGCCGTACGAATCCGCCCAGTTCTGGTGAACATACTGCGAGTTATTGCCTTGCTTGGCCTTATCAACCGACCAAACCCAGCTCACGTAGCCGCGCTTGGGTGTGGTGAGCTTCGCTTCGAGTTTCTGGCCCTCGCCCGTCGCGGTCACGTCCACGCTGCCGAGGACTTCGGCGTCTGCCGGGATGGTGGTGCTGGTTGCGGGCTTTTCACGGCCCGCCCAATACGCGGTCGCGGTATACATCACCGGCACGGGAGCGCCGTTGACTTGCGTCCACTGCCCATCACCATAAGACTTGTCCACGCTCGTGGTGAGAGTGTCGGTGATCGAACCGTCGAGGTTGATCTCCTGGCTGGTGGCTTGGCTGGTTCCGGTGGGTTGGAAATCAAAAATCACACGCCACGACGGTCCCGGAACCGTAACCGTCTCCGGGTCAGAAGCGAGATCACGATTACCAGTAGTGATCATGTCTTGAATCGACCCATCCGAACCGTACTTTGTCAGAGTCCGCCGACCGGAAGTTGCTGCTTGCATCGAATAGGACACATCACCGTTTCCCGTGGCAGTCCACTTCAGGGTGATCGGTTCCGCAGCCGAAGTCCCTGCCCAGGAGCTCGTGCCAGTAGCGTCAAAGACGGCAGGGCCGGAAAGTTGCAAAGAAACTGGAACGCCCGCGACTGGAACTCCGTTGCCATTCGTGACGACGATTCCGTGAATATTACCGGTGCGTTGGCCATCGCCTTCCACCTGGCCACCTTCGTAGCCGACGGCTGCACTGTTACGGGCCTCGGAAACGTACTGTAATGCGCGCGCCCAGACATCGGGCTGTTGGGTTTGCGTAGCTCCGGCGATTTCATGAGCCACCGCCGGAGTGTTCTCGAAGTTCGAATGCATCAGCAGACCCAGGGCAGCCAAATTCACGTTATCTGTCGTGTTGCCCTGGTATTTATTCAAAAGCCAGGCTGCCTGCGGCGTCGTCAAAGCCAGTTCTGGCACATGCTGTGCGGAATCCGTCAGGGTCGCAATCGAAGTCAAATCGTTCGGGCCCGGGTCGGCTTTCTTGCCATCAATGCACCATTGAGGGGATGCATCAATAGCTGTCCCGCCAATCTGCGGAGTCTGATTAATGTGCGGGCCAAGCCGCAACGCACCCGACGCATTAATACCGACGAGATCGATACCGCGCCCGACCGTTGAGTCATAAGCCGCCATGGCGCTACCGCCAAGCAAACTTGAAATTATCAGAGTAAATGCCGCAAGGAGCGCGGCGAGAGTCCGGCCACCTGGCCGGGCGTGTGTGGTCGCTGCCATAATAGGAAACGAGTCCTTTCATTGAGTCGAATGTTGGAGCATTACGAAAAATTGAGGGGATTCCGGCTCGGTGCTTGCGCCAACAAGCACCGAGCCACCTTTACTTTTACGGACAGGGGACAAACCACGAGTTGCCGTTGGTATCACCCTCGCTGCAAACAGGGGGGCCGTCCATCGTCCAGCCGCTGTCTACCCATCCGCCGCCGTTGTCTGCGGGAGCCGGATCAGGTGCAGGAGCGGCCGGCTCGGGTGCGGGTGCCTCATACGAACTATCTGACCACGACGAGCCGCTTTCCGTTGCGGAATATCCCGAATCCGAATACCCGCCCGCATCTTCCGAACCACCGCCGGACGATACCGCCGGCGCGGGAACCGCCGCCGGAGTTTGTGCGGCCGCCACCTTGTTGTTCAAAGCATCAACACGGGCTTGGAGAGCTGCTGTCTTTTCCTTGAGGACGGACAACCGCGCGCTCCCCTCGGAAGCCGCGAAGCTCTTGCAATCCGCAGCTAACCCATCAGCCTCGCCGGCAAGACTTTCGACACCGCGGGCGGTGGTCGTGGCAGCCTCGCAGGACGCCGCGAAACTCGCCGCATCGCCACTCAAGTACGCCGACGTGGCAGCCTCGAACTGTTCGTTGAGCTTGCCGGTCGCATCCTTGATCTGGGCCGCCTGCGCCTCAAAATCCTTCGCCGTAGCCCGCAAAGCCTCGGCCTGGGAACGCGCTGAATCAGCGTCCAGATCCTTAGCGTCTGCCGCCTTGAAAGGCTCAGCAAGCCCGGCGCGTGCAGCTTCCACAGCCTGTGCCAAAGCCTGGCAGTCCGCGGGCGCGCCACCATCAGCCACGCATTGCTCGGTCGTGAACCCGATACCGTCAACGGCTGTCTGCAGCGCGGCGCGGGCTTGCTCGTTGAGCGTCACGGCCTCCGAATAGGCCGCCCGGGCCTCGTCGGTGCCACCTGAGCGCCCTGCCAGGTAAACACCAGTACCGGCCACGATCGCCGCAGCGATAGCCACGCTCGGCCACAGCCACACACGCCTACCACGCGCCCGGCCCTGCTCGGTAGTGACCTCGTCGCCGGCAACAGCAACAGCGCCGTCGGGTGTGGTTGTTTGCTCGCTCATGGCTTGCCCTCCTTTTCGCTAAAAACTTTCAAAAACTTGCGGGTTGTTTTTCTTCAGCCTAACCCGGCGCTAGGTCTCGCCAGAACCCCTACACCGCACCACACCGGCCTCACCCGGCGGCCCGGTCGAGGCCGGCTGCGGGGCCGGCGGGTGCGGGCGGGAAACCCTTGCCCGCAGCCCCTCAGGCATCGCGCAAACCTCACCCGGATCAGGCCTGGTATCCACCACCACGGCAGTGCGCGGACGTGGTGGCCTGGGCGGGCTGGCCAGCGCGATATCGCGGATGCGATGTGCGATGACACCACCAGGATTGCGCGTAGCACCAAGCGCGTTACCCGCGAGCTGGGCACGTATCTCCGCGCGCTGCCAGCCCGAATCAAGCGCAACTTGGAGATCCCGGGCAACCGCGACGAAGCGCGCGGGTGCCAGGAAACGCACCAGGTCACGTGGCACGCATTCACCAATCAGGCTAGCTGCCCATGCCTGCCGCGAGCCTTGCGTCTGCGCAGTGCTTGATGTCGGCCAGCTGCCAGGCGGCGCGCTAGCCTGCCCGGCATCCGGCCGCCCCGAACCCCCCGGCGCTGGCTCACGCCGGGCTTGATCTTCGACGGCTGGGACAGGCTCACGGCGAACCGGAGTTACCGCGGCCGGCGCGGGGTGCTCAACCTGGGAATCCACCACACCAACCATGCCAGAAGCTTCCGATAAAAATTCGGGCTGCGTTGGTTGGTTGGTTAATTCCGAACGTAGTGAGGAATTGTTGGATATATCTTTAGATATATGCGCCTGGGCTGACCGTGCTCCGGTCCACCGTGCTCCGGTAATCCCCGCACGGTGAGACCCTGTGGATAACTCGCTATCTGTTTCAACTACCGCGGAATCTCGCGGTTCCCACCGTGCCGAGGTTTTCCAGGCACGGTGAAAATCCGCCCCGCCTTTGTCGCCTGGGTCACTCCCGGAATTTGTAACTGTCCGACAGTTCGAAGCGGGCGTTTCACAGTTATCCACAGGCTCGGCGGTGGATATTCCGGGGGTATCCACAAGATCGACACCCGCTGTGGCGACCGGAATAGCCTCGCCCGCGCCTTCCATGAGGACGGAAGACACTGCCGGCATGGGCGCCATGGAAGGCGCCGGTGCCTCATCGAGGCGCATCTCATCTTCCATGCCGAACTCACCAGCCGGGGCACTGCGCGTGAACTCGCTGGGGTGGCTCGGACACGCCACTACCTGGCGGGCCGTGATCGCCCCGCTTTCCATCCGCCCCTGGATTTCACAAAGCGCCTCACCCACGCTTACTGGGGTGTCGAACATGACGACCAGTTCACGGATCTGCCCGCTAGCGCGGGTGCGGAAACGGAACCGATAATGCTCCGCTTCCAGGAGTGCCAAAGCTTTCCTGGCGCGGTGTTCGCCCATATCCCGGCCCATGAGATCGCGATAACCCACCGGAGCATTCGGCGGTAACGAGAGCGACACGGTCGCCAACGCCAATGCGTCATACGTGAGCGCGCGGTTGAAGATCATGGAGTTCGGTAGCGCCGTAGCACCCCGCCGCACCGCAAAATACTCACCCATGACACACCCCCAGATCACTACCAGCAACCACAGGCGTATTTGTGCCGGGCGTGTGTGCGGCGGCCAGGCTAGCCCGCAACTCACCAACATCCACGCCCACTACTGATAAGCATTCGGTGACAAACGGGCGGATTTTCACCGGCAAACACCGAAACGCCGACAGCGGCACCGCTGGACGCTCGAACACCTGCGTGAGCAACCCGTGGCCCTCAGGCACGCGCCTCTCCCAGCGATAAACCAGCCCATAACGTTCAAGCTCGCTTATCGCGCGGGTAACCCGGTCGCGCCCAAAACCACGCCCAACCAAAGCATTCACGGTGCGTTCGCTGTTTTTAGGCATGGCCAGCAATACCACCCACACACTAAGCGCCTCATAAGAAAGATCAGGGTCAAGAACCACCTCGCGCTCAAGAAGAACCGGATAAGAACGAACCGAGAAAAACAGTCCCGTGTCGGTCATGCTGCCACCTCCTTGCGGCGCACTGGGCGCGGGCCGCCATTAGGCTGGGCCGGCCGGCGCGAACCCAATGTGCCCGCACCGACCCTGCCCATGCCCGCCCGCCGCCATGGAGACCGCGGCGAGCCACACCACCACCGGTGGCGCCTCCCTTTCTTCACCAAAACACGAGACGGAACACACGCCCGCACGTTGTGCGTGCAAAGCGCACTAGTTAAGCAGAGGGAAACAAAAACGCAGACCGTTTCCCTCCGAGTGCGAGCAATCCCGCCCGTGCTCCCCTTGTAACATCCGAAAGGAAAGACTATGGAAATCATTTTCCTGTTTGTCAGCGCTGTTAGTAACGCCATGTCCGCCTGGGCAGGCACCCTCACCCTGTGGGGATACGGACCAAAACCCGCCACACCGACCACATCGCAGACGCCACCCATATCGGAGACATCACGCGTGCCGGACATGCCAATCACGCCAGGCGTATACAGTCCTGGGATGGTTATCAACGCCGAGCGCGTTATCATCACGGGCGACTCGGTATTCATCACCAACAACCCGAAGGCAGGCCCGACGCCATCCACCCGGGACAGCGACCAAAGTGACGGTGACACCCGAGAAACGGCCGCGTAGCCAACCCGGCTGAGGAATATAGGGTCGGCTGGCTCTCTAGGAGTACCAAGGGCCAGTCGACCCGCGCGCCAATGGGAAGCGCGCACTACCCTAACCATCTCGCGCATAATAGAAGCAGCAAACCAACTATCAGCGTCGATGGAAGGGAAGACATGATTAGACTCGAAGGCCTGAGCCACGCATGGAAGAAGCACAAGGCTCATGGCGTTTACCGGATCCTTTTCACGTTCACCACGAACCTGGAAGAAGACGGAACCTACCGGCCCTACACTTTCGACTGCCTGTTCGTAGGAGCGCCCCAGCCCCCTTACAAGCTCCTCATCGCCACCCACAAAACACCAATCCCCTGGTGTCACATCTACGAGGTAGAAGAAATCGCGAAGGGAGTTCTGGCAACGGAGACCTACCTGGGAGATGACTACGGGCCACTTCTGCAAGCCTTGGGAATCGGCGGCCACGGCGGAACCGTAAAACTCCCTATCGGAAACATTGTCAAGGCCGCCAGTAACGCCGCAGCACGGCAAAACGTCCGCGAATGGGTACCCCCGCAAAACATTCCACCCTCGCTGCGCCGCAACGTTGAAGAATCCGAGAAAATCTACTTCTACGGATGGCTCGACCACCAAACCGAAAACGCCGGCCGCCATGTCACCGCAGCGAACCTGGACAAAACCGCACGTCTCCTCGGCCTGGACATTGCTCGTTTTTGCAAGACCAACAACATTAGTAGCAGATGGACAGACCGCCCCAGCCCCGCCAGCCGTGAAGCAAACAAACAAAGGCCGCTGCCTCCGGGCTGGTCGCGTTAGCCGGCAAAGCGGCCGCGTCGCAATAGTTGTTAGCGTCATGAGAGCAGACCCCCAACACGGATGTATTGCTCGTCTTCGCGCGTAGGCACGGAAAAACCGGCAAGCTCCATCGTGCGCTCATTGACGGGCACAAAACCACGCTCATCACATTCACCGCCAAGCGGCGCGATATGAACCGCACACATCAACCCGTCCGGGTGCTCGGGCGTGCGATAGCATGGCCAGCCCGTAATAAGAAGACCGATCATGTAGGCTGCCGAAAGCAGCCCGTAGGCGAGCGCCCACTCAAGAGGTGGGTTACCCACTTTGAATGTTTCCGGGTCTTTCCGCACCCGAATTCCGCCAGCAAGCACCAGCCCTGGCACGGCGCTGTATGCTCGGGTTATCGCGGTGAAAGCCGTGGTATCCAGGAGTTTTTGCAATACGGCCCTCTCGTCTAGGTCGCCATGCAATTCACAGCCCATATCCACGGCAAGACCGATACACGTCGCCTGATAAGAGACACCCGGCCTGCCATACAAAGCAGTAACGGCGCTCTCGGTAATACCGGTTAGTGTTTGGAAGTAGCGTAGGCGTCGGCCGTAAAAATCCTCGACCTTGGCGCGAGCTTGCTCGCGCCAGGACTCTTCGGAGAAATTCCAGTGGCGGAAACTCAACACAGACGGGACCTCGATATCCCAGTCCGCCACATGCAAACCCTCAATAACCGCGAGGTCAAAAACCGAGCCTGGCTCGGGAAGCACTGCTTGTAGTGTTCTTACCATGGGATGATCTCCAGCCACTCACTGAGATCCTCATCAATCTTCGATGAAGCGGGCGGGAAAACTGACTCCCGGGTGAGAATGCCCGGCGACGTGAAAGCTGCTACCCTCAAGCATTCCCCACCAAGCCACGTACCAATACATGTATCCGTGTGGTTCGCGACCATAAGCCCCACAAGCGGGTCAATCTGAGAGTGGGAAACATACACATCCTCACCCTCGCTAGCGTTTGGTCCGAAAGCCGGGGTCGTGCGATAGGCCAGGCCACACACTAGCCACGGCAAACACCAACCCCACAGCTCCTCCGGGAGTGTGTCGAGGTTGTAGCCCAGGCGAATCTCGCGGCCCTTCACGCGCACCTTGAAATGCTCAATAACCCGGCAGGCTTTATCAAAGTGTTCTTCGGGTACACCGTCCACGTCGAAAACGACATACACCCACGGGTCACACACTCGCGCGCCCAGCTCTGGCGAATACACGCCCTCATCGGCGATATTCAAATTCCAGCACTGAATAACAACCGACTGCCCCAACTCCAGCGTCGTGTCCATTGGATACCTACCCGAAAATTTCCAACTGGCCAGGAACCTCTGTGGATGCATCCTTAGTAGTCGTTGGTGAGTCTGTCTTGGAAACGGGTGCGAGAATGCGATCCAATTCTGACTTTGGAATGCGCCACTGCCCGCCGGGCAATTGCACCGCGGAAATCCGGCCCGACCTACACCAGTTCCACACCGAAGCGCGGCTTACGCCAACATGTGCCGCTACATCCTGCGTAGTTAAGAGCATCGTCTACCGCCAATCAATCTAAACGTACAGCTAGTGTACGATTGACGCTTGCAATGTCGCAAGGGGTGTTTGACTAAACGGATGCGCTTGTCGCACTTGTGTCGTTCGATATACCTTACTTAATAGGTGGTATTGCACGTTAACTGTGTTGGTGATAGATTTACGACATGTCTGTTACGAACGACGAATACATGTCGACAATATCCACTGATGAGTTCGTTGGTGAACGCGTGATGCTGTGGCTTAAACGTCGCGGGGAGACGATTGAGTGGCTTTCTCAAGCTGTTGGAATCACACGGGCATCGATGTCGCGAAAAATATCCGGGAAGGTTGCTTGGGGTATCAAAGATTTGGCTTTGACTGCCGCAAGGTTGGAAGTTCCACTGAGTGAATTTTTACCCGAAAATGTTGTGGAGATCGCTCAAAAAGAGCGTGATCGCTCGCTGGAAGAAAATGGTAGGCCCCGTGGGATTCGAACCCACAACCCTTGGATTAAAAGTCCAGTGCTCTGACCGTTGGAGCTAGAGGCCCACGAAGTAGTGTAGCGCGCTTTGGCCCGCTGGTAAAAAATCGGGCCGAATCTGTGTGGAAAGCCGCATCTGCGCGGGTGCTCAAGCTTCGCTCGGCAGCATTTCTACATCCGCGCGAGGCCCGCAACTCCTTTACGTAATCGGCGGAAAACAGCTCGAAGCCGCACTAAGGCCCGCCCTGAGGTGCGACAATAGAAGAGTGAGCGAGCGCACTGGCGCGCCCCGAGCGAGTGGAGGAAAAATTATGGCTAGTAGTTTTCGCCGTCCGGCCCAGATGAAACCGGACCAGCTCGAGTCCATCGAAGGTGAAGCGGACGTCGCCTACCACAGCGAGCTCGCCCACACCGCGGCGCAGGCCCTCCTGCCCGGCGCCGGCTACCACGCCGAAGACCCGGAGGTCCGCGCCCGCGTGCTGGACCTCGTCGCCACCGAAGGCATCGACGTCATCGCCGAAGCCTGGGCGCGCTCCCCGGAAAGCACCCTCCCCGGAATGCTGTGGCGCGGCTACTTGCTGCGCGAATGGTTGCGGCGTTTTCCGAACGACGCCGCCGCGCGGCTCACCGCCGCGCGGGAAAAACTCGGCTCCCAGGGAGCTGACGGCGCGGAGAAACTGGAAAAAACTCCCACCCTCGGGGAAGTGGAAGCCAGTTGGGATGAGGTGTTCGCCGGTTCCTTTAGCGGGGACTTCGCGGAGGTGCTGGCCAGCTCGGCCCGCCTGTGTGACACCCTTGCCGAAGTGGATCCGCTCTGGATCCCTAGCGACGAACACCCGCTGGCCACGCCGGTCACGCGCCGCGATGCGGCGCTGCTGGAAACAGCACGGGAATTCCGTGCGGCCGGGGCTCGGGCGGTGCGCGGCACGCTTTCGTAGCGGAGCGGGGCCGTTCCTGGAGGAGCGCCGGCTGGCTCGAAATTCACGGTATCGGGGAGGATGCCCCTGGCGAAGGGGAGCTGCGCCGTCGTTCGTTTGCTTGGACGTAACTTTTCTGTCGTAGTCATCGACTACGGTTAAGAGGTAGCAGGAAAAAGGAGCCCTCCTATGAGTATCGTTGCCGGATCACCGCAGCCGGATCAGGCCGCGCTTTTTAACCAGCTCGCCCAAGAATGCTTCGCGGCGGATGGCGTCGCGCCGTTCAGTGAGCAAACGCTTCTGGATATTGCCGCGGGCGCGGAAAGCTCGCGGGTGTGGACTTTCGGGGATCCCGTGGTCGGGGTGGCTCATTCCGGGCGTACCGGGGATGTGGAATTGGCAGTGCGTCCGGAAGCCCGCGGCAAGGGCGCCGGTACGGAATTGCTGCGCACCGTTCTGGATGCGGGGGAAACCGCGGTGTGGGCGCACGGGGATTTGCCGGCCGCGCAGGAACTCGCGGCATCATCCCAGCTCTACCCGGGGCGTACCCTCCTCGTGCTGGAGCGCCCGGTTACGGAAGAAAATCCTGCTCCGGCCCTGTGGACTTTGCCGGGAATCGTGCTGGCACCGGTGGATCCGGCCGCGGATCTGGAGGATATTGCGCGTCTCAACGCGGAAGCATTCGCGGATCTGCCCGATCAGGGCCAGCTCACCGCGGAGGATCTGCGTGAACGCATGGAAGCTCCCTGGTTCACTCCGGAGCTCCTGGTAACCGCGCGCTGCCAAGGCGAACTCGTTGGTTTTGTGTGGCTCAAGCCGAATGTGCTCGGGGGAGGCGCGGGCGCTGCTGGTGCGGCCGGCGTGGCTGGCACCGCGGCAGGTGAATCTGGCGCGGCCGAAGCGAACGCGGCCAGCGAGCCCGGCGCCGCTAGCGAACCGAGCGAAGCGAATGTACTGGAACTTTATGTGCTCGCAGTGGCCCCGGAACACCGCGGCAAGGGCATCGGGAAACTCCTGACGGCCTGGGCGCTTGTCACCACCGGCTCGCGTGGCTTCTCACGCTGCATCCTCTATGTTGATGCCGCGAATTCCGCCGCGGTGCATGTCTACGGGAAGGCCGGCTTCACGCAGGCCGAACGGCATGTGCGCTATGAACTGCAACCCGAACCGGCCGTTTCGGCCACTCGCGCCCGTCTGGCAGCCCGGGAGGGCGCCAGTGCTGTAGAACCCACCCCGCACGAAACTTTCCTGCAGGCGGTGCGGCTCGGCTCGCCGGTCTCCACCAAATCCCTCACGGATATGGCCAAGGAATCGCGCAAACTCGCCAAGCGTTCCGCGAAGGCGCCGGAGGAATCCCAGCTTCCCGAAGGGCGCTTCGCGGATCGGGAGCTCTCCTGGCTGGCCTTCAATGAGCGGGTGCTGGAACAGGCAGAAGATGAAACCCTGCCACTCCTGGAACGTGCCTGGTTCCTCTCCATTTTCTCCTCGAACCTCGATGAGTTCTTCATGGTGCGGGTGGCCGGCCTCAAGCGCCGTATTGATACCGGCATTGGAGTGGTGGCAGCATCCGGCCTCACCCCGCGCCAGGTCATGAAGGGTATCGCGGAACGCACCCATGAACTGACCGCGCGCCAAGCCAAGGTCTACTCGGAAGATATCAAGCCCAAACTGGAAGGCCAGGGCGTTTTCATCCGCCGCTGGAATGAGCTGGATGCCCAGGTGCAACAGCGCTTCTCCAAGCTTTTCAAGGATGAGATTTTCCCCGTCCTCACCCCGCTCGCGGTGGATCCTTCCCATCCCTTCCCCTATATTTCCGGGCTTTCCCTCAACCTCGCCGTTGTCCTCAAGGATCGGCGTGGTTCCTCCGCTTTCGCGCGGGTGAAAGTGCCGGATCTGCTTCCGCGTTTCCTCATGATTGGGGAAGATGGCACCGCCTACAGCCCGGAAAACGTTCCGGTGGAAGCCGGCAGTGATATTGAATTCCTGCCCCTGGAGGAACTCATCGGGCACCACCTGGGTGAACTCTTCCCCGGGATGGATGTGCAAAGCTACGCCACCTTCCGCGTCACCCGCAATGAAGACCTGGAAGTCGAAGAAGACGACGCAGAAAACCTCCTCACCGCCCTGGAACGCGAACTGCTCCGGCGGCGCTTCGGGCCGGTGGTGCGCCTGGAAGTAGATGAGGATATGGATGATGCCACCCTCAGCTTCCTCCAGAAGGAAATGAGCGTGAGCCCCTCGGATACCTACCGGCTGCCCGCGCCTCTTGACCTGCAATCCCTCGAACAGCTCCACGATCTGGATCGGCCCGGGCTCAAATATCCCAAGTATGTGCCCGTCACGCCCACCGGGCTCACGGATGCCGAATCTGCCAAACCGGCTGATTTCTTCGCCAAGCTGCGCGATCATGATGTGCTGCTTCACCACCCCTACGAATCCTTCTCCACCTCGGTGCAGCAATTCATCGCCCAGGCGGCCGCGGATCCGCAGGTCCTCGCCATCAAACAAACCCTCTACCGCACCTCGGGGGATTCCCCCATCGTGAACTCGCTTATCCGCGCAGCCCGAGCCGGGAAACAGGTCCTCGCCATCGTGGAAATCAAGGCGCGTTTCGATGAGCAGCGCAATATCGAATGGGCGCGCAAACTTGAGCGGGCCGGGGTACATGTGGTCTACGGAATGATCGGGCTGAAAACCCACTGCAAGCTCGCGCTGGTGGTCCGCCAAGAATCCGACGGCCTGCGCCGCTACTGCCACGTGGGTACCGGCAACTACAACCCGAAAACCGCCCGCGGCTATGAAGACCTGGGCCTGCTCACCTCCAACCGGGATGTGGGCCAGGATCTCACTCGGCTCTTCAACCAGCTCTCCGGCTACTCCCGGCAGGAACGCTTCCACCGGCTCCTCGTGGCGCCCACCGGTATCCGCTCCGGGCTCATCGACCGGATCGAACGCGAAATTGAAAACAAGAACGCCGGCAAACCCGCCTGGGTGAAATTCAAAGTCAATTCCATCGTGGACGAAGCCACCATCGACGCCCTCTACCGGGCCAGCCAAGCCGGCGTGAAAGTGAGCATCCAGGTGCGCGGCATCTGCGCCCTGCGCGCCGGCATCCCCGGGCTTTCCGATAACATCAAAGCCCGTTCCATCTTGGGTCGCTACCTCGAACACTCGCGTATCTACGCTTTTTGTAACGACGGCGACGCAGATGTCTTCATCGGCTCTGCCGATCTCATGCATCGCAACCTGGATCGGCGCATCGAAGCCCTCATCAAGATCACGGACCCGGATATGGTGGACCGCCTGGTGGAACTGGTGGATGTGGCCACCGCGGATACCACCAGCTCGTGGCACCTGGGTCCGGACGGGTGGGTGCGCCACAACCTCAGCCCGAAGGGTCGCCCGCTCGTCGATATCCAGGAGCTGCTCATGAAACAAGCACGCTCCCGCGTGGCAGGAGGGGACTAGGCAAATCGCGGGCCGGGGGAATCCCGCGGCCCGCGCATATCCGTACCAACTATGCCGAAGGGGGAGTGATGGGCAGCGTTCATGCTGCGGGCGCCGTTGTGTGGCGCAAAAAAGGTGGCGAATTCCAGGTGTTACTCGTACGCCGGGATAGCTACAAAGACTGGTCCTTCCCCAAGGGCAAATACAAGCCCGGCGAAGGCCCGCGCATGGCGGCAGTGCGGGAAGTCTACGAAGAAACCGGCGAGCATATCGCCCTGCAGCGGCCCCTGCCCTCCATCGGCTACACCCTATCCTCGGGGAAGAAAAAACGAGTCTTTTACTGGGTGGCCCGCCCGCTCACCCAGCGCTCGCGGCCGGTTGCCGCCCGCCCGGAATTCCCTACAGCCCACCCCGGGGAAATCACCCGGTCACGCTGGATGAACGCGCAAACCGCCCTCGAAAAACTCAGCTATAAAGACGAACGCACCATGCTCAAACGCGTCCTGAAATATTGGGAACGCGGAGAACTCACCACCCGCGCGGTGTTGCTCGTTCGCCACGCTCGCGCCCAAAAACGCTCGGCGTGGAACGGAAGCGAAAAAACCCGGCCCCTCACCCCGCACGGAGCCTCCCGGGCTCGCACCATCAGTTCGGTGCTTAGCGTCTACGGGGTAGACCGCCTCGTATCCTCCCCCTGGCAGCGTTGCACCGCCACCATCGCACCCTACGCACATGCCTCCGGAGTCTCCCTCACCTGCGTCGCTGCCCTCACCGAACATTCCCACGCGAAGAACCCCGCCGGAGTACGTAAAACCATCGAGGCGGTCCTGACAGATGCCGGAGCTCCCACGGCGGTCAGCTTGCATCGTCCCACCCTGGGTACCGTTATCGACGTCGTTAAAAAACACGGCGGCCACCACGTAAAAGAAAAGCTCCCCGACGACGACCCCTACCTCAAAACCGGAGAAATCCTCGTCGTCCACATGAAAGGCGACCACGCGGTTGATGTCGAACGCTTCCGCCCCGTCCACACCGAACCCTAGCGGCCGTGTGCCCAGTGGCGCGTTCCCAGCGGCCCGCGTGCAGGCTGTGTTCCCGTGCTCGCGCCCCGAGCACCCAACGTGCCTGCACGGCCGCATCCTGTGAGACATGCTACAAGCCCGTTAACCTTCTGTTTACCTCCGGTGTGGGCCGCCGTAACCCTCGCTTCCTAGGCTCGAACCAGCGAGCGCCGAAACGGGCGTTCCTGAACACGCAAGGATTAAACAGTGAAGACCATGAAGATCTCGGCACTTGCTGGTGCCACCGCTCTTGCTCTGACCCTTTCCGCCTGTGGTGGGGACGCAACGACTTCTGCCACCACCGAAGCTGCCAAGGGTGACGCCACCACCCAGGCCGCGGACAGCGGCTCGAACCTCTCGGGCACCATCTCCGGTTCCGGTGCTTCCTCGCAGCAGAAGGCCCAGCAGGCCTGGCGCGATAACTTCACCATCGCGAACTCGGGCGTGACCGTGAACTACGAGCCCACCGGCTCCGGCACCGGCCGCCAGCAGTTCCTCTCCGGCCAGGTGCAGTACGCCGGCACGGACTCGGCCCTCAAGTCGGAAGAACTCGCCCAGGTTTCCAATACCTGCAAGACCGACGTTGCCGTGGAACTGCCCGTCTACATTTCCCCCATCGCGATCGCCGTGAACCTCGAAGGTGTCAAGGAGCTCAAGCTCGACGCTCCCACCATCGCGAAGATCTTCTCCGGCCAGATCGAAAAGTGGAACGACCCGGCCATTGCCGCCACCAACTCCGGCGTCAAGCTCCCGGACGAAACCATTATCCCGATCCACCGCGCGGAAAAGTCCGGCACCACCGGTAACTTCCAGTCCTACCTGGAAGAAGCCGCCCCCGAGGTCTGGACCTACGGCTCGGAAGAAACCTGGCCGATCCAGGGCGGTCAGTCCGCCGAATCCACCTCCGGTGTGGTCCAGCTGGCCCTCTCCACCCCGAACTCCATCATCTACGCCGACTACTCCCAGATCGAAACCCTCACCCCGGTGAAGGTCAAGGTTGGCGATGAGTTCATCGGCCCCGAACCGGAAGCCGCCGCCCGCGTGGTGGATGACTCCCCGGCCGCCGAAGGTGCCACGGACACCCTCCTCAACAAGGACCTCAAGCGCGACGGCTCCGTCAAGGGTGCCTACCCGGTCGTTATGCTCTCCTACCTCATCGGCTGCCAGGAATACAAGGATGCCTCCACCGGTGAACTGGTCAAGGCCTTCTTCACCTACGTCGTCTCCGAAGAAGGCCAGAAGGCCGCCTTCGCGGCCAACGGTGGTAACGCTCCGATCTCGGACACCCTGCGCAAGCAGGCCATGGCCGTCATCGATACCATCAAGTAAACCAGCGGTTAGACAACCGAATACCCCTATCTGAAAGTCGATATGACTGAACGAGATAACGCAGCCGGGGAGGTTCTTGAGCGTACCGCTCAGGAAACCTCCCCGGAGGTGGGTCAGACTGCAGTGCCGGCCCGCCCGACCAAACGCGCGCGTCGCCGCGTTGCAGACACTACCTTCAACGGCCTAGCCATCGGAGCCGGAGCATTCATCATCCTCATCCTGGGCGCCGTTTTCATCTTCCTGCTCCTCGAGTCATATCCGGCATTCATTGCCGGTAAGGAAGAAATCTCCGGGACAGCAGACTTCACGAAGGGCATGGGCTTCTGGCAGTACGCCGGGGCAGCGCTCTTCGGTACCGTGCTTTCCGCACTTCTGGCACTGGCCCTCGCCGTACCCTTCGCGGTAGCGATTGCGCTATTCATTTCGCATTTCGCGCATCGGCGTTTCGCCTCCGTCCTCGGCTACATTATTGACCTGCTCGCGGCCATCCCCTCCGTGGTCTTCGGCCTGTGGGGTATTCGCACCCTCGAACCGATTGTGCGCCCCGTTTTCGAATGGGTCTCCAATGTGCTCACCCCACCGCTCCAGTGGTGGGTGGATCACGTTCCGTTCATGGGTGAAGAAGGCGGACTGGCCCAATTCGATTGGTGGCCGCTCCAACCCAGCCTGGTGGCCTTCACGCCGCCGGCTCGTAACATCATGATGGGCGGCCTGGTGCTGGCCATTATGATCCTGCCGATTATCACCTCGCTGTGCCGCGAAGTATTCCTCCAGACCCCGAAGCTGCTGGAAGAAGCAGCCCTCGGCCTGGGCGCCACCCGCTGGGAAATGATCAAGATGACCGTGCTCCCGGTGGGCCGTTCCGGTATCGTCTCCGCGGCCATGCTGGGCCTGGGGCGCGCCCTGGGCGAAACGATGGCACTCCTCATGGTGCTCTCGGCCGGCCTGCAGGTGAACTTCAACCTCTTCTCCCCGGGGCAGCACTCCACCATCGCCTCGCAGATCGCCCTGAACTTCCCTGAAGCTCATCCCGGTCTGCAGCGCCAGGTCCTTATCGGTATCGGCCTCATGCTCTTTGCCCTGACCTTCGTGGTCAACTGGTTGGCGCGGCGCGTTCTGGCCCGGTACGCAGAATTCTCAGGAGCGAATGCCTAATGAGTACTGACGTAACACAGACCCCTGCCAGCCAGCCCGACGGCGGCGCGCACGCGCTGCCCGGTAGCGGCACGCTACCCGGCGGAAACGGCGGCAACGGCCGCGCCGGCAGCATGGACACCGTCACCGAAGGCACCCCGATCTTCGCCTCCGAATACGGCCGCCTGCCCAAGTTCTTCAACTGGGCGGTGCTCGTGGTGTGCATGCTGGCCTCCTGGCTGCTGTTCCACTTCGGCTTCAAAGCGGATTCGTTTTTCGGCGCGGTCCTGGTGGGCTTGCTCGTCTTCTTCCTCGTGATCCGGATCGTCGGATACGCAGTGGAAGGCCCGCGCCGCGGCGCCAACCGCATGGCCACCGTGCTCATCACCAGCGCTTTCGTGCTCGCGGTGCTCCCGCTGCTATCGCTGCTCTACACCGTGATCGTGGAAGCCCTCCCGATCCTCAGCTATTCCTTCCTCAATAACTCCACCCTCGGCATGTCCCTGCCCGGCGCCCAGCCCGGCCTCGGCCACGCCATCGTAGGCACGCTCATTATCACCGGCATCACGGCGCTCATCGCCATCCCGCTCGGTATTCTGACGGCCATCTACCTGGTGGAATACAACAGGGGTGGCTGGTTCGGGCGCTCGGTGACCTTCCTGGTCGATATTATGACGGGCATCCCCTCCATCGTGGCCGGCCTCTTCGCCGCCGCGATTGTCCCGGTGCTCGCCCCCGCGCTCGGGTTCCGCAATGGCATCATGGGCGCCGTCGCCCTTGTTGTTCTTATGACGCCGATTGTGGTCCGCAATACCGAAGAAATGCTGCGCATCGTCTCCAATGAATTGCGCGAAGCATCCTACGCGCTCGGCGTGACGAAGTCCCGCACCATCATTAAGGTGGTGCTGCGGACCGCGCTGCCGGGTATCGTTTCCGGTTGCGTGATCGCCATCGCCCGCGTGATCGGCGAATCGGCCCCGCTGATGATTACCGCCTCCGTCTCGGATACGTTCAACTACTCCTTGTTCAACGGCCCGATGATGACGCTCCCGGTGTTCGTCTACTCGCAGTTCAAGGCCAATAACCTCGACCTGGCCTGGGGCGGCGCGCTCGTCTTGGTGTTTATCGTGCTGGTATTCAACTTGCTGGCGCGCTTGATTGCTCATATCTTCGCCCCGAAGGGCCGCTAACGCGGCAGCCGAAAGGAAAAACAGTGCCTCAGGGAATTAGTGTTCGTAACGAGAACATTTACTACGGTGATTTCCTCGCCGTGGAGAACGTCAATGTGGATATCAAACCGAATTCGGTGACCGCGCTGATCGGCCCGTCCGGTTGCGGCAAATCCACGTTCCTGCGTTCCCTCAACCGTATGCATGAAGTGATCGACGGCGCCTACGTGACCGGCGATGTCTTCATCGACGGCAATAATATTTACGGCCCCGGGGTGGATCCGGTGACCGTCCGCCAGCACGTGGGCATGGTCTTCCAGCGTGCGAACCCGTTCCCCACCATGTCGATTCGCGACAATGTGCTGGCGGGGATGCGGCTCAATTCGCAGAAGATCAAGAAGTCCGATGCGGAGGAAATCGTGGAACGCTCGCTGCGCGGCTCCAACCTCTGGGAGGAAGTGAAGGACCGCCTCGATAAGCCGGGTTCCTCGCTTTCCGGCGGCCAGCAGCAGCGCCTGTGCATCGCCCGCGCCATCGCGGTCAAGCCCGAGGTGCTCCTCATGGACGAACCGTGCTCGGCCCTCGACCCGATCTCCACCCTCGCGATTGAGGACCTCATGAACAGCCTCAAAGAGGAATACACGATCGTGATCGTGACGCACAATATGCAGCAGGCGGCGCGCGTCTCCGAAATGACCGGCTTCTTCAATATCGCCGGGACCGGCAAGCCCGGCCACCTCGTGGAGTTCGACCAGACGGAGAAGATTTTCTCCAACCCGACCCACAAGGAAACCGAAGATTACGTCTCCGGGCGCTTCGGCTAAACCGGTTAACAGCTCCGCTGTTTACCTTGCGAACTGTGCCGCGCGGGAACTATCCTGCGCGGCACAGTTGTGTTTCGGGAGGTGATGCGCGCGGGTGAGGTTATGTGCCCGGGCGCGGCTAGGTGCGCGGGCGCGGCTATGTTCACGCTGCGCATTAAGTACGACGACGCCGCATCGGCCCGCCGCCTCACTTCTGTGCGGCGTGCGGGTAGCGGGCAAGCAGCTTAGATAAGCACCAGGCGCAGCAGCCAGGTGGCCACCGCTGCCAGGGCGCCGGCCGCCGGGATCGTGAGGATCCAGGCGGTGGCAATATTGCCGGCCACGGACCAGCGCACTGCCGAACGCCGCTTCGTGGCCCCGACCCCCATGATCGCGCAGGTGATGGTATGTGTTGTGGAAATCGGGGCGGCCCAGACAAACGCCGTCGTATAAAGAACACTCGCGGCCACGCTTTCCGCAACGAAACCGCGGGCCGGATCCAAATCAATAATTTTTGAGCCGAGCGTTTTCAGAATGCGGAAGCCACCGGTCGCGGTCCCCAAAGAAATCGCGGCGGCCGCGGCCAGTTTCACCCAGGTGGGGATGCCGTCTTCAAGATTGTGGAAACCGCTGGCGGTGAGGGCCAGCACGATCACACCCATGGTTTTCTGGGCGTCCTGGAGGCCGTGCCCGAGGGCCACCATCGCGGCGGAAACCGTCTGAGCGTAGCGGAAACGGTGCATGGTGGTGTGGTAGGGCGCCTCGGTGAGCAGACGCAACACCACTTTCATAATGAGGTAGGCGAGCAGGAAACCAACCGCGGGGGAAACAACCATCGGCACCACCACGCGGTCGAAAATAACCGCCCAGTGTACGGTGGCCAGCGAAGCGATACCCGCGCCGGCTAGCCCGCCAATGAGCGCGTGCGAAGATGACGAGGGCAGCCCGCGCCACCAGGTAATAAGATTCCAGCCAATCGCGCCGGCCAGCCCGCCGAGCACCAGGGTGAGGCCGGTTATTTTTTCCAGCTCGGTAATATCAACGATGCCCGATCCGATTGTTTCGGCCACTTTCGTGCCGAGCATCGCGCCGAGGAAGTTCATGACGGCCGCCATCGCGAGGGCCACCCCCGGGGTTAACGCGCGGGTGGCTACCGAGGTGGCGATGGCATTTGCGGCGTCGTGAAAACCGTTAGTGAAGTCAAAAATGAGGCTAATGACGACGACGGTGCCCACCAAAAAGAGCAACTCGGACAAAATCAGGACTCCTTGAGGGCAATGCGCTCGACCACGGCGGCGAGCGTCTCGAAAGCGTCGACGGTGTCCTCGAGAGTGTCCACAACCAGTTTGACGCGCAGCAATTCAATGGCATCGGTGGCGTTTTCAAAAAGCGCGGCGAGGGTGGAACGGTAGAGGGAATCGCCCTTGTTTTCCAGCTGGTTAATTTCCACCCAGTATTCGCGGGTATCCGGGGAAGTGGGGTTGAAATGCGCGAGGATATCCGAGGAGAGGCGGGCGCAGCTCTTGAGAATATCCACCACCGTAGGCACGCTATCGGGGAGGGTGAGCGGGCGCATGAAGGCCACGTTTTCCCCGACCTCGTCCATGAGGTCCACGCAATTATCAACCGCGGTGGTCAGGGCATAAAGATCCTCCCTATCAAAAGGGAGGACAAAAGACCTATTTACCACTTTGAGGAGCGCGTGATTTGACTCATCTGCATTGTTTTCGATGGTATGCAACTGCTGCTGCAACTCCGCGCGCTCATGAACCGGTGCGGTCATCAGCTGCGCGAGGCCCGCGGCGGCGATAGGAAGATGCGCCGCCTGGGCGCCAATTAGGTCGAAAACCCGCGTGGAACGCGAGAATTTAGAGAATAACCCCACGTGAATTCCTCGTTTCGGGGACATGAACAATCGATGAACGACTCTCCTCAAGGATAGTTCATTATGGGGCGAAACGTGTATGACAGCGCGGTGAGATCGGGCAAGCGTGCGGCACCAGCGAAGCGCGCAGGATGTGCCCTCTCGGCATGAGGCCCCCACAAAAAGCAACCTCTCGACGGGCATCTCTTCAAGATGCAACACCCTGACAGTAGGCTCCACAAAAAGCAACGCCACGACAGTGGGTTCCGCAGGATGCAACGCTGTGACAGTGGGTGCCACAGGATGTAACCTCACGACATCAAAACAATTTCTTAACGTAGCTGCCGTTGCATTTTGATTTCGGGCAGACGCGGCGGGCTTCACTTGAGAGCCTCACGGGCCTCACGAACTTCAATAGTCACACCAGCACCTGGGGAGGGGGTATCTGTTTTCAGAGCTGTACTTCATATGTCGTACATGCGAAGTACATCCCGGAAAAATATACCTTCCTCGCCGGAGCCGCGGGTCGGCGAGGCAAAGTGTGAGTCCGGGACATCGCCTCCCACAGGATGTGCATAAGAGACACGAAATTACCCTGAAACGGTACTCTTGCGCACACTTTGTTTCTGCGCACGGTTCATACGGTTCCGGACCGAATCCAAACCAACGCCACGCAGCCCCGCCCGCAGCCCCTTTTGTCTATTAACCCCACGCAACGGTAGAAAAGTGGCGGAAAAGTGACGAGTGGTAGGAAAAAGGGTGCCGGACCTGAGAGCGCCTGACGGCGCGAATGCCGCTCGTAGCGGCGCTAGTTGGAGCCCGGGGCTTTCAAGGTCCGGCACCGTGGCTTCAGAATAACAAGAGCGCGGCCAATCGGAAACTTTTCGTCGCGCTTTCGGGCCAAGCGTGAAAAATGAAGACTTTTTTGCTCCGACGTGGGAAAATGACACTAGCTATGGGCTGTGGCGGGTAACCTGAGCATATGGTCTTTGCAATCCCTGAAAATCTCAGCCCGGAAACCTATCCGATGGCCTGGCTCGTTGATACCTGGCGCGGCGCTGGCCTCCTCGAATACGAGGGCGTGGACGCGGCCGGCTACCTCCACGAATTGCGCATCGATAATGATGACCACGGCCCCTACCTGCGTTTGCGTTCAGCAACCTGGCTTTCCCAAGAGCCGGCCGGGGCGGTGGATCGCGAGGTGCCAGGCGGGCGGATGTACGCGGCCCTCACCAAAGGCCAGCTGTGGTCGAGTTTTGAGGGTTACCTGCGCGTTTCCCCGAATAACCTCCAGGGCACAGAGGGCCGTTTCGTACTGGAAGGCATGATCGCCACCTCCGCCGGGCACGCCATGACCTGGGCCGGTTTTATTAAGGGCCCGCAATTCCAGATCGTCGCGGACGCCATCGCCGCCACCCCCACCGCCGCGAGCTACACCGGCGGCCAAATCATGGGCGGCTACGTGGAATCCGAGCTTTTCTACGCCTACGATATGGCGGCTTTCGGGGCGGATATGCGCAGCTACATGGCCGGCCGCCTCCAGCGTCTGAGCGATTGCCCGGAAGCGGAGCCGAAGTCCGCAACGCCCGAAGCTCAGCCAGAATCGTGATACCCAGCCCGCTGCTGCGCTGGCCCGGCGCGGTTCCCGGGGAGGGGGAGGCAGCCGGAGTGGCCGCTTTCTACACCAATCCCAATGTGGAACAGCGCGAGCTGGAAGCCGGGCGCGGCTTCGTGGACCTTTCCCACTGGCAGGTGCTGCGCGGTGCCGCTAGGGCATGCCCGGATGTTGAGCATGCACGCGAAGTGCTGGAATGCGACGCCGAGGGCCGGATTCTCAGCGCCCTACTACGTTGCCCGGGCAGTGGCGCGGATATTTTCCTGAGCCCGCCGGGCGGGCCCGATTGTGGTATGTGCCCAGCCAACTACATAGCCATAGGTACGACGACGCAAGGAGCCGCGCGCCTCCGTGCGGCCATGCACGGCCAGCCTGGGCTATCCGCCACTTTCTGGGAAGACTGGTGGCCGGGCAGCGATACGGTGATTCTCCTGGTCGAGGACATTGAGGTGCTGGCCCGGGCCGGGCAGGCCGCCGGCATGAGTCCGGTAGGTTTATTCGCCTGGGTCGCCTACCGGGTCGCCGCGCGCCGCCCGGATCTCTTCCGGGCGGCGCGCGCGGGGGCGAGCTTGGCTGATATATACGGATCTGGCCTAGTGGGTACCCGCGAATCCGGGGAATGCGGTATCCGCCAGCTCGGGGAAGCGGGGCGGAGCCTGACGTGCCTGTATTTAGAAGGTCCGGACGCGGCCGACCTGCCCGAGGAGGGCACGCAGGTACTCGCGGAGCGATCCGATGTGGCGAGTGGTGGAGCGAGCGGGAATGCGGCGGTCGAAACGGAAACGAATCAGCCCGATGGGGCGGTTGTGGGCTGTGTGACCTCCGCGGCGCGGCATTGGGAAGAAGGGCCGCTCGCCCTCGCGCTGGTCAGGGAACCAACGGCGCTGGGGGCGGTGCGGGTCGGGGAATTCCGCTGCGGCGTCGAACCTATTCCTCTACCTGCGCACGCGCCCGTGGCGGTGACCATTCGTGAAAGCGGCGAAAAAAGTGTCGTAGGCCGTGATTAGAATGAGGGCGAGCACCACGTTTAGCACGAGGACGGAGAATCATGAACCTAACAACCTTGCGGCTCGTCACGGATATCTGCAACGGGATATTTTTTGTGATCCAGCTGGCGATTCTCGCGTTTATGGTGTGGGCGCTGGTGGCCTGCCTGCGCCGGCCGGATGCGGATTTTCGCTATGCCCGCAAGGATAAAAAGTTCTGGAGCGGGGTGCTGCTCGGCTGCGCCCTGGTCACCGGGATTGTGCTTTTCACACCCATTCGCCTACCTTTCCAGCCTTTCCTCATGCTCGGGGCGGCCTACGGGGCGCTCTACTACCTGGGTCCCGAAGAACAGCGGATGGGCCCGCGGCGCGGCTCGCGCGGGCGCGGGGGTGGGTCCTGGTAAAGCTGGGTAGGCGCAGGGCCTAGCTGCGTCGTCGTACCAATAACACCACGAAGGAGGAAGAATGCGAGCAGTTATTCAGCGCGTTAAGCGCGCGTCCGTCACGGTGGACGGCGCCGTGATTTCGCAGATCGGCACGGGGCTGTGCGTGCTCCTGGGCGTGACCCACGGGGATGGCGCGGCGGAAGTGGAGAAAGTCGCGCGGAAAATCGCGCAGCTGAAAGTGCTGCGTGCCGCGGACGGCACCGATGATCCGAATAGCCGGCGCAGCGCAGAAGAAGCCCAGGCGCCCGTGCTGCTCGTTTCGCAATTCACCCTGTACGCGGATGTGCGCAAGGGCCGCAAGCCCTCGTGGTCCAAGGCCGCGCCCGGGGAGGTTGCCGATCCGCTCTACGAAGCGGTCGTGCGCGAATTGCGGGAAACGTACGGGCTGGAGGTTGCTACCGGGCAATTCGGGGCCATGATGGATGTGGAACTCGTCAATGACGGCCCCTTCACGCTCCTCGTTGAGGTGGAATCCGCGGGCGCCTAAAGTAGCGCGCTACCTCGCGGCAATACGTTGCGGGCGTGGGTCCAAAGGCCCGGCGATAGTGAAATAAGCTCAGAAATCTTATCGATAACAGCACTTTCCGCGCGAATTCGGCTTTTTCCCTCAGCAAAATGTGAGCCACACACTCATGCCACTGGCGAACAGGGGACGGCTCCCGGGCTGAGGGCCGTTACTCTTTTAGAAGATTGCAAGTGCAAGGAGAGTTATGTTCGAAAGGTTCACCGACCGCGCTCGGCGGGTCATCGTGCTCGCGCAGGAAGAAGCACGGAACCTCAAGCACAACTACCTGGGGACCGAACATATCTTGCTCGGCCTCATTCGCGAGGGCGAAGGGGTGGCCGCGAAGGCGTTGGAAGCCCTGGGGGTGACGCTTGAGTCCGTGCGGACGCAGGTCATCGACATTATCGGCGAAGGCCAGGAGCCGCCCTCGGGTCATATTCCCTTCACGCCGCGCGCCAAGAAGGTCATCGAGTTCGCGATGCGCGAGGGGCTGCAAATGGGCCACTCCTATATCGGGACCGAACATCTCCTCCTCGGGCTCACCCGTGAAGCGGATGGCGTGGCCGCCCAGGTCCTCATCAAGCTCGGCGCGGATATGTCCACCGTGCGCAACCAGGTCAGCCAGCTCATTTCCGGTTTCCAAGGCAAGGAAGCCGTGGGGGTGGGTGGCGGCCCGCGCGAAGGCACCAAGGCCGGCTCTACGGTCCTCGATCAATACGGGCGCAACCTCACCGCCGCCGCGCGTGACCACAAACTTGACCCCGTGATCGGCCGGCATACCGAAACCGAGCGGGTCATGCAGGTGCTCTCCCGGCGCACCAAGAACAACCCGGTGTTGATTGGCGAACCCGGCGTGGGTAAAACCGCGGTGGTGGAGGGCCTGGCCCAGTCCATTGCCGCCGGTAACGTTCCGGAAACCCTCAAGGATAAGCAGTTGTATTCCCTCGATATGGGTTCTCTGGTGGCCGGCTCGCGCTACCGCGGTGACTTCGAGGAACGCATGAAGAAAATCCTCAAGGAAGTCAATACCCGCGGGGATATCATTCTTTTCATCGACGAAATCCACACCCTGGTGGGCGCGGGCGCCGCGGAAGGTGCCCTGGATGCTGCCTCGCTGCTCAAGCCGATGCTGGCCCGCGGGGAACTCCAGGTCATTGGGGCAACCACCCTCGATGAATACCGTAAGTACATTGAAAAGGATGCCGCGCTGGAACGGCGTTTCCAGCCCATCCAGGTGGAACAACCCACCGTGGAACAAACGATTGATATTTTGCGGGGCTTGCGGGACCGGTACGAGTCCTACCATCGCGTGACTATTACCGACGACGCCCTGGAGGCAGCCGCCACCCTGGCAGATCGTTATATTAATGACCGCTTCCTTCCCGATAAGGCCATTGACCTCATCGACGAAGCGGGGGCCCGCCTGGCCATCCGCAAGATGACCGCGCCGCCGGAACTGCGCGAACTGGACGATAAGATCGCCTCCACGCGCCGCGCTAAGGAAGCGGCTATTGATGCCCAGGACTTCGAGAAGGCTGCCGGCCTGCGTGACGAAGAGCAAAAGCTCGGCGAAGAACGCGATGCCCGCGAGCAAGCCTGGAAGGACGGGGATATGGACGTCGTTTCGGTGGTGGATGAAGATCTCATCACCGAAGTGCTCTCCATGTCCACCGGCATCCCGGTCTTCAAGCTCACCGAAGCGGAATCCGCAAAGCTGCTGCGCATGGAAGATGAGCTGCACAAGCGGGTGATCGGCCAGCATGAAGCCGTGACCGCGCTCTCCCAGGCGATTCGTCGTACCCGCGCGGGCTTGAAAGATCCCAACCGCCCGGGTGGTTCCTTCATTTTCGCCGGGCCTACCGGTGTGGGTAAAACCGAGCTCGCCAAGGCGCTCGCGGAATTCCTGTTCGGGGATGAATCCGCGCTCATCACCTTGGATATGTCCGAGTATTCGGAAAAGCACACCGTTTCGCGGCTCTTCGGTGCCCCTCCGGGATACGTGGGCTATGAAGAAGGCGGCCAGCTCACCGAGAAGGTACGGCGCAAGCCCTTCTCCGTGGTGCTCTTCGACGAAATTGAGAAGGCCCACGCGGACCTCTTCAATTCCCTCCTCCAGATCCTGGAAGAAGGGCGCCTCACGGACGCGCAAGGCCGGGTGGTGGACTTCAAGAACACCATCATCATCATGACCACCAATTTGGGCACGAAGGATATTGCGAAGGGCGTGCAAACCGGTTTCCAGTTCGACGCCGATACCACTTCCTCCTACGAGCGCATGAAGACGAAGGTGGCGGAAGAACTCAAGAACAACTTCCGGCCCGAATTCCTCAACCGCGTGGATGACATTATCGTCTTCCCGCAGTTGGGCCGCCCGGAGATTTTGCAGATCGTGGATCTCATGATCGGCAAGCTGGATAAGCGCCTGCGGGATCAGAACCTCTCCATCGCCCTGACGAAGGACGCGAAGGAACTCCTGGCTGACCGCGGGTACGACCCGGTGCTCGGGGCACGCCCGCTGCGCCGCGCTATCCAGCGCGATGTGGAAGATGTGCTTTCCGAGAAGCTGCTCTACGGCGAATTCTCCAAGGGTGACATCATCGTGGTGGATGTGGATAAGGACAATATTCCGATGTCCTTCACCTTCACCGGTCAGTCGCCCGACCAGCCGCTACCGGACGGCGTGATCGAAGCGCACGAACCGGCACAGATGGAGGGCCTGGCCTCCGGCGTGAATACCCGCCCCAGCGGCGGGCCGGTTGCCGGGGCTGGCGCTCCGACTGCCGGAGGTGGCTTGGCCGCGGCGAACTAGGGCCGCTGGCTAAGCGGCCGGATAGGGCCGCGGGCTAGGAGTAGCTGATATCGATACCGAGAGCTCGAAGCTAACCGATCAGGTGGGCTTCGAGCTCTCGCGTTATCACCGGGGTGGTTTCGGAGCGGGTAGTGAGTAGCTCCGGCACTGTGCGGCTCTGCCCAGCAATGCTGTACCGAGCCTCCCACTCCACGACCAGCGTGGCACTCACCTCCTCATTAGCCTGGCGGTAGACAACTTCCGTAAAGGGCTGGCGAGCCGGGACGGTCTGTGCAGGGCGGCCGGATGTGTGGTGGCTAGGTGGCAGACCGCCGGGCGTGCTCCCCGCACCGCTCGTGATTTCTGCGCCGGGCACCTCCCAGGTGGCCCGCACCGGAACCAGATCAATAACCACCTCCGCGCCGAGCAAGGTCACCGTGTGGCGCTGGGCCGGCGCGGAATAATGCAAGCGGACCGGGTAGTTGATCGCAACCCAGCCGCGCGCCGGTTCCATCCACGCCTCAGCATTCGCCGCCGCAATCCGGATACTCTCCGTGTGAATGATCGTCTCCAACTGCGCGGCGGTGGGAGCATCGCCGGTTTGCGGGTCAGCCGGAGGAGCGCCGTTTGCCAGTATCCAACTGAGAATCCCGGCCGCCCCGCGCACATGCCCCGGTAGGGAAGTATCCCGAACCGCGGCGATGAGCGCGCGCCGAGACCACGGCAGCCCGTAGGGCCCGGTGGCTGTACCGGCACCTGAGCCACGTGCTGTAGCGGCGCCGCCTTCGAACCCGGAGCCGGAATATCCAGAATCCGCGCCGGCAGCGCTTCCCGCGCCTGAGCTATCCGCGCCACCCGAGCCGGATGGCGTACCGCCCGCCCCACCGGGCAGACGCCGGGTGTAACTACCCTGAGCTTCCACGGTCACTCCGCCGGCATCGGTGCGAGCGGTATAGATCCGTTCCTCACCGTCCTCGTATTCGCGGGCAAGGGCTGGTGCGCTTACCGTGCACGAACCAAGAAATACCACCGCGGCCATGCCTATGATGAGGCCCCTCAGGAACCAGCGCGGCTTAAATCTGGGGCTGCTGTACCGGCTCATCACACGCCTCCGTCCAAAATGTCATCGTTCATGCCCACCGCATCCACGACCCAGTTATCACCCGAGCGGAAAATTCGCATGGTCACGAAGAATTCTTCGGCCCGATCTGTCTTTTCGGCACCCTTGCGGTTCACCACCGGATTAGGCGGGTGGGAGACGGAAAACTGCACGGTATAGGCCGCTATCGGATCATTCCACCGCCCCCGCGCATCACTAAAACTAAAAACAGTTGCCTGCCGGGGCCGGAAATCCGTTTCTTCACGTTTCGCGACCTGGTGTTGGCACCAATCACATTGCTCTCCGGCCAGCGGTGTGAGAGGCGCGATATCACCGGTGATCGTGGCGTAATCGAGGAGGGTGAAAAGATACTGCCCGGCCGCGATGGCTCCCTCCACGGAATCTTCGGCCATCTGAGCGGGCGGGGCAGGAACCGGAATCTGCACCGGCCAGGTAGGTGGAGCAGAGGGAGAACCGGCGGGCGCGGCAGAGTCAGAGCTGCCGGCAGCACCTGCTGACCCGCTGGCAGCGGAACCGGAGCTCCCGGTAGAGGAAGCGGAGCTAGCGGCCGGTGGGCTAGAAGCACCGCCAGACGAGAGCGCCGGGGGAGGCGCACCCGCCCCGGCTCCACATGCACTGAGAAGGAAACAGAGGATGGCAAGAATTCCGGCGCGGCGCCCGGTTATAAGTACGTTCATGGCGCCACGTTAACAGCCGCGTCGCCCCCGCCTAGCGCCTATCCACAGGAAGGCTCGCAGCGGCGCGTCGTCCACAGCTTTGCGCCACGCACACCGCGACACCTACGCAAGCCACGCCTGAACGATTCCCCGGTTCGGCTCCCCTGCGTAGCGTTGCCACCTACGCGCCAGCAACCTCCGTCACCACAACCCACGCTTCGAGCTCTCGGCGAGCGCCCGGTTCCAGCAGCATTTCGCGGCCCTCGGCCCGGTTGAAGGCATTGGGGAGTGCCTGGCACGGCTCCATGGCCACCGCTTGACCAGCGTCGCGCGCCAGCCCGGAGCCAGCAAAAATATGGAAATTCTTCGACGGCCAGTCACCCAGGCGCGCCCACAGAGCAACCTCGCGATTTCCGGTGTGCAAGCGCGCCACATTCCAGCCCGTCCCGGCGCCACTACGTGCGTCAGCACTTCCGTCCGCAGCACCGTCCGCGCTACCGGCCGAACCGGCGCCAGCCCCGACCGCACCCGCGTCCGGCCCGGCGCTATCGGCGAGCCGGGCGTAGGCCCAATCCGTAGCCGGGTCGATGGGGGAGTCCGCGAGCGGCTCGCACGGCGCGAAAGCGCCGGCGCCGTCGTACGGAATAAGCGCGGCATCGGTGGCGATACGCGCGCGGCAATCCAGGCTCAGGCGCGCCTCCGCCAGCGGGCCGGCGAGCCGGAAATACGGATGCCAGCCAAGCGTGACCGGCGCGGCTACCTCGCTGAGGTTCTCGGCGCGTAAGTGCACGTGCAAGGAGCCATCCTCCCCAATGCTGTAAACAATGTTTACGGCAAGCTCGAAGGGGTAAACACTGTTCGCATCCACGCGGGTGGCGAACTCAAGAACGCCGTCGCCTGCTCGAATGACCTCGAATTCCTGGGTAGTGACGAGGCCGTGCAGGCCCGGTTCCGTATCGGGAAGCGGTTCCGGCACGCTGTGAACGCCGTTTACTGGAACCTCGGCGTGGAGGTGAGCACGCACGGCGGCGTCGTCGCCATGATAGAGCGCGGCCGGGTAGCGCCCCGCGCGGATGCGGTTGGACCACGGCACCAGCACGGCGCTGCGGAAACCGTTGAGTTCGCGCAGCTCAGCGGGGTTGCGGTAGCCGTCGATAACCTCGGTATCGCCCAGGCGATAGCTGAGCAGGGTGGCGCCGCGGGTGGCCGCGCGCAGCGTAACGGTCCGGCCCGCGCACTCGCGTTCAGTGGTGACGATCATGGTTCTTCTTCCTTGTAGTCCCGGGTACGACGACGCCGCAGCTGCGGGCGCCTCCTTTAGCTTCCCACGTTCTCCAGGGTACGCGCCAAGGCCTGGTAAGCGGGCCAGGCCGGGTTGCCGGGGCGCGGTGTGAAGCGGGCGGTGATCCGCGGAGCCCAGGCATCGGCCGGGCAGTCCAGGCCCGCCACCCGCGCCGCCTGGTAGGCCGCCCCCTTGGCCACGTATTCACCGGGTTCGGGCAGGGCGAGGGGAATCTCCAGCACATCCGCGAGGATCTGGACCAGCACCCGCGATTGGGCACCCCCGCCAATAAGCATGGCGTTATCAATGGTGATGCCCCCGGCCCGCAGCGCTTCGAGGGCCCCGCGCATGAGGCAGGCCAGGCCTTCGTAGGCGGCGCGGGCTAGATTCGCGCGGGTGAAATTCGCGGCCGTCAAACCGCCCAGATGTGCGCGGGCACCGGGAAGATTCGGGGTGCGCTCGCCCAGGAAATAAGGGATCAGGGTGATTCCACCCGCGCCCGGAGCCGCGGATTCGGCCAGCTCGCCGAGCTCGTCGAAAGAAACATCCAGGATGCTGCGGAAATAATCCTGGATGAGGGAGCCGTTGAGGGTGCAGGCGAGCGGGAGCCACTGGCCGTTCGCATCGGAAAAACCGGTGACCCCCGAGCTGGCATCCTGAACCGGATGGTCGGAGACCGTGGCGATCACCCCGGAGGTTCCGATGGAAAGCGAAGCCTGCCCGCCGCGCAATCCCAAACCGAGGGCGGCGCCGGCATTGTCCCCGGCACCCGGGCCGATGGGGATCGTGCGCGCGGCGGTCCCGCTGCTCAGCCACTGTGCGTCAAGATTCCCCACCGCCTCGAAAGGCGCGGCAATGCGCGGCAGAATAATCTCCCGCGCGGCCGATTCGGGGATGCGTAGCGCCGCGGCGAGGATATCGTAGCGGTAGGCGTCGGTAGTGCAATCCACGTATCCCGTGCCCGAAGCGTCCGAGCGGTCGGTGGCCAGATCGCGCAGATCGGTGGAGCCGGAAAGCTTCCAGGTGAGCCAATCGTGGGGCAGACAGATCGCGTGAATCCGCGCGGCGTTCTCCGGCTCGGCATCAGCCAGGTAGCGCAGTTTGGTGACGGTGAGGGAGGCAACCGGAACCGAGCCGGTTGCCTGCGCCCAAAACTCCCGCCCGAATTCTTCCGTGAGGGCCCGCGCGGCGGGGGCGGACTTGGTGTCGTTCCAGAGCAGCGCGGGGCGAATAACCTCCCCGGCGGCATCGAGGGCCACCAGGCCGTGCTGCTGGCCGCCCACGGCGATACCGGAAATATCATCGAGCCCGCCAGCCGCGGCAATTGCAGCGCGCAGCGCATCAAGCCAGGCCTGCGGATCCACTTCGGTTCCAGCCGGGTGAGGGGCTTTGCCCTGCCGCACGATCTGCGCGGTCTCGGTATCAATAATGAGGACTTTGGTGGACTGGGTGGAGCTATCGACTCCGGCGACGAGTGGCATATTCTCTCCTAGTAGTGGGTGGCGTGACAGCGGTGTCACGCCGCGGGCTGGCACGGAGGAAAAGGGTGAGATAGCGCCGGATAACTCGCCCGGCGTACACCACTCCGTGTATTTGTTCTTAAATAAAACTAATGTGGGGGTGGGAGAGTGTCAAGGGTCTGCGCTATGCTCTGGCCCGCATCCAGCGGCGCGCCTCCATTATGATAAATGAGATGCGCGAGGGGCGGGCAGGTAAAGACCCAGCGGGCAGAGCTCGGGCAGGCAGTGGCCCAGCAGGCAGAGGTTCGGCAAGCGGAAATCAAGCAGAAGTCCAGCAGGCAGAGAGGTCGGGAGCGTGACCAAAACCGGGAAAACACCGCAGAGCTTGAGGGTGGAAAATACCAAAACGGTGTTGGCATCCGTTTTGGATAGTCCGGAACCGCCCTCGCGCGCCCAGCTTGCTACCCGCACCGGCCTCACCCGTGCCACCGTGTCTCGCCTGGTCGATTACCTCCTGGAGGTCAAGCTCATCGAGGAGCTACCCCCGGTGCGCCCGCACGTGGGCCGGCCCGCCAATCCCCTGGTCGCCAAGGGGCAGACCATGGTCATGATCGGGATGGAAGTGAATCTGGCCTACCTTTCCGTGGTGGTCATGGATCTGGCCGGCAATATTCTTTTCACCGCGGTGGATCAGCGTGATTCTCGCCAGGCATCCCCCCAGCTGGTGTGCGAGACGCTCAGTGAGATGCTGGGGCGGTGGGCCCGCCCGCGTGGCACCACGGTGCTGGGCACGGGACTATGCGTTCCCGGTTTGGTGGATCGCGGCCGCGGGATCGTGGTGACCGCCCCGAACTTGGGCTGGGCGGATGTTGATATGGTGAGCCAGCTGCACGCTACCATCGCGGATCTTGGCCGGGTGATCGTCGTGAACGAGGCTGATGCGGCCGCGTACGGGGTGCTCTACCAGCGCCCCGGGGCACTCTCGGCCACCCGCGATTTCATTTACGTGTCCGGTGAGGTCGGCATCGGCGCCGCGGTGGTGGCCGGGGGTGAAGTCTTCGAAGGAACGCACGGCTGGGCCGGGGAATTCGGGCATATGTGCGTGGAACGCTCGGGGCCGCGCTGCGGCTGCGGCTCCAACGGGTGCTTGGAGCAGTATGTGGGTCAAGACGCACTCTTGCGGAACGCCGGATTGGAGCGGGAAGTGGGCGTGGGTGAACTGATAGAAAGGTTCGACGCCGGGGATGCTGGTGTGAGAGATGCTGTTGATCTGGCTGCGGTATCCCTCGGATCGGCCCTCGCGAACGCCCTCAATCTCCTTGATCTCGACACGGTGGTTTTCGGTGGAAACTTCGCCCTCCTCTACCCTCGCTTGGAGATGATCCTGCGCTCCGAACTCAAATATCGGGTGCTGGCTTCGCGCTGGAAGGATATTGAATTGCTCGTCGATGAGCACGGGAATACCGCCGCGGCCATCGGGATATGCCTCCAGCATTTTGAGATTTTCCTCGGCGATCCCAACTCCTGGCTGGAGCCGGAACTTACCTAGGGGCTGGCCCGCAACGGCTCGCAACGGCCTGTAACGGCCCGCACACCGGCTCACGCCAGCGCACCCCACTTTGTTTGTGCCTAAAACTAACCCGCCGGTAAAACGTGCCGGAAAGCTCTCCGGGTGAGATTTACCTTATAGCTATTGACACCGCGCGCTTCCCGAATTAGTTTTGGAAGTGAACAAAGTAGTTGTTCATCAGCATAAAGGAGTGCATACGATGAGAAAGCCTACAAAAGAAGATAAGTTCTCCTTCGGTCTGTGGACCGTGGGGTGGACCGGAACCGATCCCTTCGGTGGGGATTCCCGCCCGGCCCTGGACCCGTGGGTCTACACGGAAAAGCTCGCCGAGCTGGGTGCCTGGGGCATCACCTTCCATGACAATGACGTTTTCGCTTTCGACGCCAGCGATGCTGAGCGTGCCGAGCGGGTGGGCAAGGTCAAGGAAGCAGCCGATGCCAACGGCCTGACCATCGAAATGGTCACCACCAACACCTTCTCCCATCCCATCTTCAAGGACGGCGGCTTCACCAATAACGACCGCTCGATCCGGCGCTTCGGCCTCCAGAAGATCCTGCGTAACGTGGATCTGGCCGCGGAAGTCGGCGCCACCACCTTCGTGATGTGGGGCGGGCGCGAAGGCACCGAATACGATTCCTCCAAGGATCTCAACGCCGCGTTCGAACGTTACAAGGAAGGCCTGGATACGGTAGCCGGATACATTAAGGAGAAGGGCTACGATCTCAAGATCGGCCTGGAGCCCAAGCCGAATGAACCGCGCGGTGATATTTTCCTGCCCACCATCGGCCACGCCCTCGGCATTATTGCCGAGCTGGATAATGGCGATATCGTCGGCCTCAACCCGGAAACCGGGCACGAGCAGATGGCCGGCCTCAACTACACCCACGGGCTGGCCCAGGCCCTCAACGCCGGCAAGCTCTTCCATATCGACCTCAACGGCCAGGCCGGCCCCCGCTACGACCAGGACAAGTGCTTCGGTCACGGCGATCTGGCCTCCGCCTTCTTCACGGTGGATCTGCTGGTCAACGGCTTCTCCAATGGCGGCCCGCGCTACGAAGGCCCCATCCACTTCGATTACAAGCCCTCGCGTACCGAAGGCCTCGAAGGCGTATGGGAATCCGCGGCCGCGAATATGGAAATGTACCTCATGCTCGCGGAGAAGGCGAAGGCCTTCCGTGCCGACCCGCGCACCCAGGAAATCATGGAAGCTGCCTCGGTTCCCGAACTGGCCGAACCGACCGTGGCCGAAGGTGAGAGCCTGGATGATGTACGGGCGGAGAAGTTCGACGTCGCAGCTCTGGCCGCGCGCGAATACCACTACGTTGAGCTCTACCAGCAGGCCATGCGCCACCTTATTGGCTAAGAACCGCAGGGAGGTGGGCGGCCACATATAAGCCCACCTCCCGGCTATCACTGTGCCCCGGTTGGTGGGGGTGAGGTGCGATTCGCAGCTCGCCCCCACCGCATACCGGGCTCACCGCGCAGATTGCCCACGCCTACTCCGGCGTGCCATGCCTGCCGGGCTTGCACGCCGCCCGCGCCTGAATCCACCGCGGACATATATACAGGCGCGTACGAATTGACGATAGCGCGAGCTGCGCCGTCGTTCCCCAACACTTCTCACACAGAGCAAGGAGGCTCCGGTGAAGATTTCCCTGAAGAAAATAGCCGCGATGATCACGGGGATGTTCCTCGTGCTCGCCACCGCAGCCGGGTGCTCCGCCACGCGAAGCGATGAGTACTACGGTCGCAGCGGTGGTGGCACCATCGGCATTTCCATGCCCTCCAAGTCCCTGGAACGCTGGTCGCGTGACGGTGACTACCTGCAAAAGCAATTGCAGGATATGGGATATAAAACCTCGATGCAGTACGCCGATAACAAGGTGGAACAGCAGATCTCCCAAATCCAAAATATGATTAACGAAGGCCCGGCGGTCATTATTGTGGCGTCGATTGACGGTTCGGCCCTCGCGCCGGTGCTCGCCCAGGCCAAGCAAGCCGGTATCAAGATCATTGCCTATGACCGCCTTATTCGCGATACCGACGCGGTCTCCTACTACGTGACTTTCGATAATTACCGCGTGGGGCAGATGCAGGGCGAATATATCGTCAAGGAACTTGGCCTCGACCAGGGCAAGGGTCCCTTCAATTTCGAGCCTTTCTCCGGTTCGCCGGACGATAATAACGCGCGTTACTTCTTCGAAGGCGCCTGGGATCAGCTCAAGCCCTACCTCGATAAGGGCCAGCTGGTGGTGCCCTCCGGTAAGGCCCCCGCGAATGTAGCAGATTGGCAGTCCATCGGTATCCAGGCGTGGATGGCTCCCACCGCGCAGGCGGAAATGGAAACGCGCCTCAACTCCTTCTACCGCGGCGGCACTCGCGTGGATGCGGTGCTCGCCCCCAATGATGCGCTGGCTCTGGGTATCACCCAGGCCCTCGACGCGGACGGCTACACCCAGGACACCTGGCCGGTCCTCACCGGGCAGGACGCGGATCAGGCCAATGTTACGAATATCGTCAAGGGCCGCCAGTCCATGACCGTGTGGAAGGATACCCGCAAGCTCGCCGACCAGGCCGCCCTCATGGTGGACCAGATCGTCAAGGGCGAAGAGGTGACCGTCAATGACACCGAAACCTATGAGAACGGCATGATGGTTGTGCCTACCTACCTGCTCGAACCGGTGGTTATTAACGCGGAGAACGCGCGCGAAAAGCTGGTGGATTCCGGATACTACTCGGCTGCCGAGATCGGCCTCGAGTAGGAGGACGCCATGTATTCAGACGAAAATATTTTGGAGATGCGCGGAATCGTCAAGGACTTTTCCGGCGTGCGCGCTCTCGACGACGTGACCCTCAATGTCAAACGCGGGGAAATCCACGCGATTTGCGGGGAGAACGGCGCCGGGAAATCCACCCTCATGAAGGTGCTCTCCGGCGTGTGGCCGCACGGTACCTACGAAGGCGAGATTATTTACGATCACGAACCGGTCAAGTTCTCCACCATTAAGGATTCGGAGCGGTCCGGAATCGTGATTATCCACCAGGAGCTGGCGCTTTCGCCCTTCCTCTCGGTGGCGGAAAATATTTTCCTCGGTTCCGAAATTACCCGCTTCGGGGCCATCGACTGGAATAAGACGAATGATCGCGCGGCGATCCTGCTGGCCAAAGTGGGCCTCGACGTCGACCCCACCACGGAAGTGGTGGACCTGGGCGTGGGCAAACAGCAGCTGGTGGAAATCGCGAAGGCGCTATCCAAGAACGTCAAGCTCCTCATTCTTGACGAGCCCACAGCGGCCCTCAATGATGATGATTCTGAACACCTACTCAACCTCATGCGCCAGCTCCAGGCGCAGGGTGTTTCCCAGATCATTATTTCCCATAAGCTCAACGAGATCGCGGAGATCGCCGATAATGTCACCATTATTCGCGACGGTCACGCGGTAGGAACCTGGCCCATGAAGGGCGAGGGAGCCATTAGCGAAGCGGAAATTATTCGCCATATGGTGGGCCGCGAGCTCACCAACCGCTACCCGGAGCACACCCCGAACGCGGGGGAGATGCTCCTGGAGGTGGAAGGCTGGACCGCCTACCATCCCCTCGATACCGGGCGGAAAGTGGTGGACGACGCCGCGATTAACGTGCGGGCCGGGGAAATTGTGGGTATCGCCGGGCTTATGGGTGCCGGGCGTACCGAGCTGGCCATGAGCCTCTTCGGGCATTCCTACGGAACAAAGATCTCCGGGACGGTGCGCATGCACGGCCAGGAGGTTGATACTTCCACGGTGGGCAAGGCCATTAAGGCAGGTATTGCCTACGTTCCCGAAGATCGCAAGAGTCTGGGGCTCAACCTCATCCAGGATGTGCAACTTAATGTCACCTCCGCTGCGCTGCGCAAACTCGTGCGCGGCGGGGTGATCGACGAGCACGAAGAAACCCGGGTGGTGGATGGCTACCGGAAGTCGATGCGGATTAAAACCTCCTCGAACCGGGCGCTGGTCTCCTCGCTTTCGGGGGGAAACCAGCAGAAGGTAGTGCTCTCCAAGTGGATGTACACCGATCCGGAGCTCCTCATTTTGGACGAACCGACGCGCGGCATCGACGTCGGCGCGAAATACGAAATCTACCAAATCATTAACGAACTAGCGGACCAGGGCAAGGGTGTTCTGGTGATTTCCTCCGAGCTTCCCGAATTGCTGGGAATCTGCGACCGCATTTACACACTCAACGCCGGAAAAGTCACGGGCTGCTTCGCGCGCGAAGACGCGAGCCAGGAAAAGCTCATGAGCTACATGGCCGGTGAACGCAAGGAAGGACAGGTAGCATGAGCGAGAAACCTGAGGTAACCACGGGCGCGGCCGGTGCGGGCGGCGCAAGGGCCGCCGGCACCGAAACCGCAACCGGCACCGAAACCGCAACCGCCGCGACACGCGCTGTTCCCGCGGTGCGCGCGCCGAAGAAATCCGAGGATCCGGCCACCGCCAACCGGGGCAGCGCGAAACTGGGCGGGATTAACCTGCGCCAGTACGGCATTTTGCTGGCTCTCGTCATTATTATTCTGCTGTTCCAGGTCCTTACCAAGGGCCTGCTCCTCGCCCCGAATAACGTGGCTTCCCTGATCCAGCAGAACGCCTACGTGCTTATTTTGACCATCGGCATGACGATCGTCATTATTGCCCGGCATATCGACCTCTCGGTCGGTTCGGTGGTGGCTTTCGTGGGCGGCGTTGTGGCACTCATGATGGATTCCATGGGCTGGTCCTGGCCGGTCGCGGTGGTGGCCGGGCTTCTTATCGGCGCGCTTATCGGCTGCTGGCAGGGCTTCTGGGTTGCCTATGTGGGCATCCCCGCCTTCATCGTGACGCTGGGCGGCATGCTCATCTTCCGCGGCCTGGCCATTGTACTGGTGGAACGCACCATTTCCGGCCTGCCCGGCGGCTTCGTTTCCATCGCGAACGGCTCGCTACCGAATTGGCTCGGCTTCTTTACCCCGAGTTTCCTGCGTGATTGCGATGTGCTTACCCTCCTTATCGGCCTGCTGGCCGTGGCGGGCATGCTGGTCAGCGCGCTGCGCAAGCGCCGGGCCCGCGCCCGCGGGGGAGCCCCGCTCGAATCCGCGGCGAGCTTCTGGATCCGTAACCTCATCCTCGCGGTCGGCATTATGGCGGTGGCCTACGTGCTCTCGCTTTCGGCCGGCGGCACCCCGATTGTGCTCGTCATTATCGGCGTGCTCGTGATGATCTACGCCTTCGTCATGAACCGCACCGTTTTCGGCCGGCACGTCTACGCCGTGGGCGGCAACCTGGAAGCCGCGAAGCTCTCCGGTGTCAATACCAAGCGGGTGGACTTCCTCGTCTTCGTCAATATGGGCGTGCTGTCCGCGCTCGCGGGCATTGTGACGACGTCGCGCGCGGGTGCGGCCGTGGCCACGGCCGGAAACGGCTACGAACTGGATGCCATCGCCGCGGCCTTCATCGGCGGGGTGGCGGTGACCGGTGGTCGCGGCCGGCTTTCCGGGGCTATTATCGGTGCTTTTATTATGGGCGTGCTCAATATGGGTCTGTCGATTCTCAACGTCGATTCCGCCTGGCAGCAGTCCATTAAGGGCCTCGTGGTTATTCTTGCCGTCGCTTTCGATATGGTGGCTAACCGCAAGAAATAATCTCCGGAATTGCACTCCTCCGGGGTCGTGCGGGGCGGGTAGGTCACTACTCGCCCCGCACGGGCGTCGTCGTACTACTTTTCGACCGTCGCTGCCACCGCGCACCGTCGCTACCACCGCGCATCAAATTAAGGAAGAAAAATGCCCGAAACTCCCCGCAACCCGCGCCATATTGCCCGCCCGCACGTCGCTGAGCTGCCCGAACGCTCCCGCTGCCCGCTTCCGGGCGAAGAAACAGACGTGCAATGGCGGCGCATGGTGGAAGGCCGGCTCTACCGCTGGGGCCCCACCCAGGCGCGGGTGCGCGAACGCGCCATCGCGCTGCTGGAAGAATTCAACGCCGACGCCGCCTGGGGTAGCCCGCGCGCGGTCCACATCCTGCGCGAACTCCTCGGCGGTTTCGGGGCCGGCGCGCAAATCGTCCGCCCGTTCACCTGCGATTACGGCGTGAATATCAGCCTGGGGGAGGGCTCCTTTATTAATACCGGCGCGGTGATTCTGGATCTGTGCCCGGTGCGCATCGGCGCCGGGGTGCTCATCGCCCCGCACGTGACCATCTCCTGCGCCTCGCATCCCATCGACCCAGCTCTGCGCGCCACGCGCCTCGAATACGGCCGCCCCATCACCATCGAAAATAACGTCTGGATCGGCATGGGCGCCTCCATCGCCGGCGGCGTGACCATCGGCGAAAATTCCGTGGTGGGCGCCGGCGCCGTGGTGCTGCGCGACGTCCCGCCGGGGAGCGTCGTCGGCGGGGTTCCGGCCCGCGTGCTCCGTTCCATTAATTCCGACGACGCCGCCTTCGCGGCAGCGCTCCTCGCCGACTACCGAGCGGAGGTGGGCGAGGAGCCGCTTTCGGGGTAGGCGGGGATGCGCGGGCGGCGCATTATCGCTACCCTGGAAAGGCGCCAAAGGAAGGAAGTTTTGTGCCGCATCGTCATCGCCGACCCAGCACCGCCACCACGCCATTCACATGTTCGCGCACCGCCCACCGCCCGCACCTGGCCTCGTTCGGCCTGCTCACCGTGCTGGCTCTTGTGCTCGCTCTCAGCCTCAGTTCATGTAGCGGCACGCCGAGCGCCGCCGAGCGCGGCCCCATTGCCGTGCATCGCGCCCCGCAAGCGGACCTGGTGCTCCCCGCCACGGACGCGGAAGGTGCCATCGCCGCCTCCGCCGCGCTTTTTGCCAGCGCCCACGTCGCGGTGCTGAGCGGCCCGGGCTCCGTGGAGCAGGCCGGCGAGCTTGCCGAATCGCTGGCCGTACCGGTTTTCCTGGTGGAGAATGCGGAAGGGCAGGCGGCGCTCGAAGCGCAGGGTGCGCCCGAAGCGGATCAGCAGCCCGAAGCCCCGGCTGCCGAGGGTGCCCTTGCCGCCGAATTTGAGCGGCTCGGCGTGCAGCATACCCTCCTGGTGGGAACCGCGAAGCCGACCTGGTTGAGCGGCGAAGCCGAAGAGTACCCTCCCGCGCAGGGCCAGGAATCCGCGCAATCCGGAAGCGCCGCGCAGCCGGCCGGCACTGACCAGCCCACTCAGACCGGCTCGACCTACCCCACGCCCGCCGATATCCACTACCTGCCGGCTACCACCACCGCGCCATTCCCCGTCATTACTGATGGCGCGAATCCCGCCACCCTGGCCACGGTGCGCGCGGCAGGTGGCGCCGTCGTCGAATCAGATCCTGATCCGCGCGCAAGCAGTGCAACTATCCAGGCGCTCGCGGGAAGTGCGGCGGCGGTGGCCAGCTTCGGCGTCGATCTTCCAAATCTCAGCTGGCAGTTGGCCGCGGTGCGCACCGGCACGGAACTACCCGGCGGTGGGCAGTTGGTGCTGGAGGGCAAGCGGTATGTGGCGCTGTACGGTTCGCCGGTCACGGCCGCGCTCGGGGTGCTCGGCGAGCAGGGTGTGGAGGAAACCGCGGCGCGCGCCGATGCGCATGCCCAGCCGTACCGCGCGCTCACGGAGGACACGGTGATCCCCGCGATGGAGCTCATCGTGACGGTGGCGGCCGGGCAGCCCGGCGACGATGGCAATTATTCCCACGAATGGGATCCGGATATTTTCGTGCCCTATATTGAGACGGCCGCGCGCCACGGCCAGTACGTGGTGCTCGATTTCCAGCCCGGGCGCTCCAGCTTCCCTGAGCAGGTCAAACGCTATGAGAAGCTGCTGCGCTACCCGAATGTGGGCATCGCGCTGGACCCGGAATGGCGCCTGGGCCCGGAGGATTTTCCGCTGGAGCGCATCGGCCACGTGGAGATAGCCGAGGTCAACGAGACGGTGCGGTGGCTCGCCGATTTTGTGCGCGAGAATCAGCTGCCGCAGAAAGCGGTGATCCTGCACCAGTTCCAGGTGCAGATGCTGCGCGACGTGGACCAGCTTGACCGGTCGCGTGCCGAAGTTGCGCTGGTTATTCACGCCGACGGCCAGGGCAGCCAGGCCGCCAAGCAGGACACCTGGCGCACCCTGCACGCCCACGCGCCCGCCGGTGTGGCATGGGGCTGGAAGAACTTCTACGATGAGGACAAACCGATGCTCACGCCGGAGGAAACCTACACCCAGGTGGAGCCGATGCCGGCCTTCGTGAGCTATCAGTAACGCGGGTAGATTCGCGCGGGCGCGGTGAACGGCGCTCACGGAAAAACGGTGTTTACGGAGAACAGTGTTTACCGGGGCGCGGGCGCGTTCGGCGCGGACCCAGAGACGAAAGGCAGGATATGCGGAGCACGAAACTAATGGCCTTAGCCGCGGGAGCGGTGGCCGCGTTCTGCGGCGTGGCGGGCCTGGGTGGATGCAGTGGTGATACGACGACGCCGCCATCGGCCACGCCCCTTCCTGGCGGGCCCGGGGATACCGAGTCGGGGCCAGCCGCGGCTATCGCGCACGGCACCGGAGAAGTGAAGGTACGCGGCGGGGTCATTATGTCGGGTGGCGTGGCCACCATGTGCGAAGTGTTCCTGGAGAGCTACCCGCCCCAATGCGGGGGAGTCCGGGTGACCATTGCCGGCCTGGAAAGCTATTCGCCGCAGGAGCTGGGCTTGGAAACCGTGGATCCGAAAATCGTGACCCGGCCGGGTGAGACCCCCAAACCGGCCAGCCCGGATCCGGCCTGGGGGGAGCTGGCCTTGACGATTGATATTACGGAGATTGCTGCGGATGGTCAGTCGGCCACCGCGCAGCTGGTGGAAATCCACGGGAAGGACGGGAAGGAAACGATTAGCCACCGGTAGCTGCGCCGGGTGCGGGGTGTGGCCCGCGCGGGTCGCGGGTGTGTTCGGGCAGGCCAGCCGCTCGGAGTGCGGTGGGCCAAGCTCCCCTCCCGGAGCGCGCGTGAGTAGCGTACCGTGGAGATATGGCTATTCATGTGGACCTGGAAGCTGAGCTTCCCGCAGACCTTCTCACCATTGACGCGCTGGCCCTCGATTTGGACGGCACCCTGGCGCGCAATGACAAACACGTTTCCGATGCCACGATTGCGGCGCTGGCTCGGCTGCACGCCACCGGCGTCGCGATTATTGTGGCGACCGGCCGGGTGTACCCGGCTACCGTCGGGATTTACGAGCGGGCCAATATCGACGGCCCGCTCATCGCGGCGAGCGGCGCGATGGCGGTGGCGTCCGTGCGGGAATACGCGCATGGCGCGGCGGGCGCGGCGTCGTACGAACCTATGGACGACGCGCTCTACGCACGCATCCTCGACTTTTGCCGCACGCACGACCTCCAGCTGGTCATTTTCGGGCGCGACCATCTTTTCGCGAAGGAAGACGGCGAAGCGGTGCGGGTGCTGGCGCAGCGCAACGAAGGCGAGCAGCCCATCGTGGCGGACCTGGAGGCGCTGCCGCGCGAGGACCGCCTCAAGGCCGCGCTCTTCGCCAACGACACCGAATACGAACGGATCCGTGCCGACCTCGCGGCCGAATTCCCCAATGCGGCGCGCTCCTATGACGGCACCATCGAAGTGACCAGCCCGGCCACCGATAAATGGGTGGCGCTGCGCACCATCCTCGCGGGGCTCGGCGTTCCGGTGGCGCGCACCGCCGGCATCGGCGATTCCGCCAATGACCTGCCCTGGCTGCGCGAAGTGGGCGTGGCGATCTGCCCGTCCAATTCGGTGGCGGCCGTCAAGGACATTTCCGCCTATGAGATCGGCTCCAATGATGAGGACGCCGTGGCCGCGCTGTGCAACCGGATTGCGGAGGCGAGGGAGGGGCGTTAACGGGGGCAGTCCCTGAAGCTGCTGGCGCGGTAGCCGCGCCGTCGTTCCCGCGCGTAGTGACCTTGACTCAAGTCCCGGAGCCAGCCCGGCGCCCTCGGTATACTATGCCCATACCCCCGCCTCTGTGACGCGAAATGCCGCGTGCCGACGCCGCGGAACGGCGGGCGAAGAGTGTGTTCATTGGATTCCGAGGAGTCGCCGTGGCCGTCACCGGTTCTCTGCTTAAGCGTCGTCGTTCTGCTTTACGCGACGAGGTGTATTCCACCATTCTCGATATGTTGCTGGGCGGTGTGTTCCAGCCGGAAGAATCCTTAAGTATTGACGGCCTGGCCCGCGATCTTGACGTATCTCCCACCCCGGTACGCGAAGCCATGGTGGAAATGGAGCATACTGGCTTGGTGGAGCGCCTGGCTCGGCGCGGCTACCGGGTGGCGCCTCCTATCTCTACCGAGCAAATTCGCAAACTTATTGATGTTCGTAAGCTTCTGGAACTCCAGGCGGTGGACTGGGCGTATCCGCACGCCAAGCAACTCCTTCCGGAATTGCGCCAGGCCCACGCCGAACACGAAGTGGCGTGGCAGAATCTTGAGCATGAAAAAGGGCATCTTGACCTCGCCCATATCCGCCACTATTTCGACGCCGATTGGAACTTCCACCGCGTTATCATTCGCTACGCCAATAATTCTTATCTGGAATCGGCGGTGGATAACCTCGCTTTCCAGGCCCATCGCATCCGCCAAACGGTGGGGGAGGGGAGCTCTGACGGAGCCCAGGCCACCGCGGAGCACCACGCGATTTTGGAGGCTTTTGCTTCGGGCACGCGCGAGGATGCGCTAGCCGCGATGGAAGCCCACCTCAACGGGGTGCTGCGCCGCTCGATTTCCGACGCGGAATAAATACCTTGCGTGGCGCGGTTCGCGTTCGCCGCGGCACGTGCGGTTGAGATAGTTGGGCGACGACGCCGCGCCCATCGGCACCTCGCTTATCTAGCCACCACGGCCGGCCCGGCGAATCCGCCGCGCCGCAATCGCGAGGCTGATAAAAATCCACACCGGCCAGGCCCAGCAGGTAGCTAAAGCGAGGTAGGTGGTTCGCCGCGCGCTCCGATCCAGCCGCGAATGGGGATCCTGCGCCGTGCGGCCCAATCCGCGGATCAGGTTAACAGCCCAGAGCACCGCCACGCCCAGGTAGATAACAATCCCGACCGTGATGAGAATCTGCCCCATTGCTCCTCCTTTGGCATCGGTGCCCGCAGCCTAGAAAGCTTCACTCCTGTGTACCTTCGGCACCTCAGGGTACCGCGCGGCCCTTGTCACAGAATCCTATACGATATAGGATATTGGAAACTTAGTAGCGCACGTCACTGTTGATGTCGGTTTCAAAGCCGAAACGTCATCCCTACCACAGAAGTGCACTACCAGAAGGAAAGGTTGCTCGATGAGGAGTACAACGGTGAAGACCGATGGAGACCCTGGGATGCACCCACCCGGCACGGTTTCTCAGAACACCACGGGTGCCACCACAAGCGCGCCGATACAAGCTCAACGCCCGGGCGGGAACCGCGATATCGGCGCCCTGGTTTTCCGCCTCGTTATTTTAGGTATCGGCATCTACGTCATCGTGGCGGGATGGAATTACGGACTGTCACAAGATAATGGCGAAGTTGGCGCCGGGCTCATGCCCTTCATCGCCGGTTGCGTTATTGTGCTTGCTTCGATCTGGGATCTTATTCGCTCCAGCATTACCAAGCCGGCACCGGCCACCAGCCCCGAAGACGATGAATCCGTCCAGCTCATGGAGCAGTACGCGGCCGAAGATACGCCCGCGGAAGGTGAGCGCACCGAACGCCAGCGCCAACTCGCGGTGGTCTACGTTTTCCTCGCGATGCTCGGCGCGATTATCCTCACCCGGGTCATCGGCCTGCTGCTGTCCGTCACGCTCATGGTCTTTGTCCTCGTTGTTTTCGTGGAACGGCGTACATGGTGGAAGGGGCTCCTCGCCGCTATTCTCACCTTCCTCTTCGGCTACGTGGTCTTCTCGGTACTGCTCCAAGTGCCGCTTCCCACCGGAATGCTCGACCTGGTGTAAGGGAGGAAGGAAAACATCATGATTGAGAATCTTCTGCTCGGTTTCCAAACATCCCTCACCCCGGACAATCTGCTCTGGTGTTTTATCGGGGTACTCCTCGGTACCGTTATCGGGATGCTCCCCGGCCTGGGGGCCACCACGGGCGTGGCAATTCTGCTTCCCCTCACCCTCACGATGGAGCCGGTTACCGCGCTTATTATGCTCGCGGGAATTTACTACGGGTGCCAGTACGGTGGCACGATTGCCGCGGTTCTCATCGCCACCCCGGGGGATGCCAGCGCCGTCGCAACAGTGATAGACGGCTACTCTTTAGCCCGAAAAGGGAAAGCGGGTAAAGCGCTCGCGATTGCGGCCATCGGCTCCTTCTTCGCAGCCATTGTTTCCCTTATTCTGCTCTGCCTGGTAGCAGCCCCTATCGCGCAATTCGCACTGCGTTTCGGCCCGGCTGAAATGCTCGCCATTATGATCATGGGTCTGCTCACCATCATCTCCTTCTCCGGCGATAACCTCGCCAAGGGACTCATGATGGCCGGCATCGGCCTGGTGCTCTCCACTGTGGGAATGTCCTCGGCCTTCGCGGCTTCGCGCTTCACCTTTGGAAGCGTGAGTTTGCTGGGTGGTATTGATTTCGTCGTCGTAATGATCGGAGTCTTCGCCATCGGAGAGGTTGTTTCCCAGATCGGCGCGGGCACCGCGAAACCCATTCGCGCCCGCATGCGTGACATGGTCATCAAACCCTCCGATATTAAGCAGGCTTTCCCTGCTATTACCCGCGGTACCGGGCTCGGTTTCGTGCTCGGCTGCCTGCCTGGAGCCGGATCCACCCTCGCTTCCCTGGTCGCCTACGGCGCGGAAAAGCAGGTCTCCAAGAACTCCCGCAACTTCGGTAAGGGCGCCATTGAAGGCGTGGCAGCATCCGAATCGGCGAATAACGCCGCGGCCAATGCGAATTTCGTTCCGACCCTCGCGCTGGGTGTTCCCGGTGGTACGACGACGGCAGTCCTCCTCGGCGCCTTTGTCATGTATGGGATCCAGCCTGGGCCCCTCCTCTTTGAGAACCAACCCACGCTGGTATGGGGCTTGCTGACCTCCTTCTTCATTGGAAACGTCATCCTGCTTATCCTCAACTTGCCCATGGCTCCAGTTTTCGCCCAGGTCCTGCGCCTGCCCTACTCCTACCTCTACCCGCTCATCATCTTCTTCTCGATGTTCGGGGCCTTCGCGGTGGAAAACGGCGTTTTCGCGCTCACGGTTCTGTTCGTTGCGGGCTTGGCCGGGTTCTTCATCAAGAAATACAACTATCCGACGGCGCCGCTCATCCTGGGCATGGTGCTCGGGCCCATGGTGGAACGCTACCTGGTGCAGACCTCCGCTTTCAGCCAGGGAGATCTCACCATCGTATTCCGCCAACCCCTGGCCTTGACCATCCTCGGCATCACCCTGGCCATCATGGTGGTTCCCGGCCTCCTCAAGCGTTTCTCACGTAAATCCAGCCGCAAGTCAGCGGCGGCCCAGGCCCCCGCGGAGGTAACTTCCGCGGAGGAACCCGCACCGTCCGTGGACCTCGCGCAACCCGCTGCCGTGGGGGAGCACGCCGGCTCGGCCGCGCGCGGAACCCGCGCTCTCGACACGACAACCACACCACCGCCGGGTCTCACGCCCAGCGGTGACATCCCCCAATCCGGATCAACGACGATCAACTCAAAGGAATAACAATGAAAATCTCACGACTCATGAGCGGTATCGCCGCTGTTAGCTGCGCGCTCCTCGCCCTGTCCGGCTGTCAGGATAAGGACGGTGGCTCCTCTGCGGGAGGAAGCGATTTCGATCCCGGTGCCCGCATTACTATGGTGGTGCCCATGGCCCCCGGTGGCGGTTCGGATATGTCCGGCCGTGCCATTGCTTCCGGCCTGGAGAACGTCACGGGCAAGTCCATTTCGGTGGAGAATCGTCAGGGGGCCGGCGGCGCCGTCGGCTACGCCGCATTCCTGGGCGAAGAAGGCGACACCTCCAAGCTCCTTGCCACCGAAACTGCCCTCATTAACCTTCCTCTTACCGAAAACGTGCCCTTCACCTGGCGCAGCTTCACCCCGATTATGAAGGTGGGTCAGGACTCGACGATTATGGTCGTCAAGAAGGGTTCCTCCTACAATTCCTGCCGCGCCGTGGTGGATGCGGCGAAGGCCGGGTCAGTCAAGGTTTCCATCTCCGGTGGCGTGACCGGTAACGACGCTATCCAATTCGGCCTCATCGAAAAGGATCAGGGCGTGCAATTCCAGCGCGTGCCTTACGAATCTGGCGGTGAAGCCGTGACGGCGCTGCTCGGTGGCCACGTTGATGTCGCCCTGGGTAACCCCAGCGAAGTAATGGGCCAGCTGGAAGCCGGCGATCTGGTTCCCCTGTGCGTGATCTCCGATGAGCGCTACCACTACGATGCGCTCAAGGACATCCCCACCACCGTGGAAGAAGGAATTAACGTGACCTTTTCCCAGTTCCGCGGTCTCATCGCTCCGGGTGGAATCAGCGACGAAGCCCGCGAATACTGGATCGATGCCGCAAAGAAGTACAGCGAAAGCAAGGACTTCACCAGCTACATGGAAACCAACTTCATGCAGATCGATCCTCTCTTCGGCGATGATTTCGTCAAGTACCTCGAAGAGTACGAAGCAGATCTCAAGAAGGGACTCGGGCAGAGCTAAGGCTCGCCAGCAATAAGCGAATAGGCGCCGGCCCCGGATACGGGGCCGGCGAAAGGAGTGATGAGGTGTATACGGCGGATACCTGGCCAATTGCGGCCAAGATGAATTTCGGATCCCGCACGGAAACAGGGGAGGATATAGCCACCGCGCCGCTGAGCGTATGGGAAGACCAGCTTCTGCAAGTCAAAGAACTCGGCTTTAGCGCTATTGACCCGATGGATGACTGGGTTCCCCTTGTTGATCTACCCGAAAAACGTTTCGCGTCCTTCCGGGATATCTGCCGGGATCTCGACCTCAGCATTCCAGCTATCTCCGTGGGCAGGCGTTCCGTCGTTGATGTGCGCAACGGAGATGCCAATCTTGCCTTCGTGCATGATCTCATCGACCGCGGGCATGAGCTCGGGGCCCAGGTTATAAATATTGGTTTCATGGAAGCCCTCACCCCGGCGCAGGAAAAAGCGCTGTGGTTCTGGTTGGCCCCCGGGCACGTATGCGATCCGCAGCTGCGCCCGCTCGCGATAGAGCGGGTGCGGGAACTAGCCCGGCACGCCGGGCAATACGGGATGCAGATCAGCCTGGAAATGTACGAGGACACCTACGTGGGAACCCACGACGGCGCGGTTCGCTTCGTGCGCGATATTGACCGTGACAACGTGGGGCTCAATCCGGATATTGGCAATCTCATTCGCCTCCACCGGCCTATGCCCAGCTACCAGGAGATGTTCGATGCCGTTCTTCCCTACGCCAATTACTGGCATATCAAGAACTACATTCGCGATGAGGACCCGGAAACCGGCACCTATATGTCCGCGCCGGTTCCCCTGGAAAGCGGACTCATTAACTATCGCGCCGTGATCCGGCAGGGCTTGCGGGGCGGATTTACCGGAGCGTTCATGGTGGAACACTACGGCTCGGACTGGCTGGGCGTGGGCGCGACCAACGCCCGCTATATCCGCCAGGTACTCCGCTCCGCCTTGCGCACCATTGATCCCTTCGCCTCCGGAGATTCCGTTCGCTCCGCTGCGTCCCCTGCTGGCGGGTCCAGCTGCGGCGAAGCCGCTGCTGCGTCGTCGTACTAATTCTCGAACCTATTCACCCCAGTTACCCGTCCGTCCTCGGCCGCACTCACGGCCACACCTACAAAGGAGAAAACAATGACTACCGTTCCCAATCTCGCTATGACTATCGGTGATCCTTCGGGTATCGGCCCGGAACTGGCCATGAAGCTGTGCGCCGATGAAGAAAACCGCACAAAGGCCAATATTAAGCTGCTCGCTTCGGCCGCGGAAGTAGAAAAATACTGCGCGGAACTTTCCCTGAGCTTCCCCTATTCGGAAGAAGCGAAGCCCGGTGAGGTGCAGATCGTGGGATCCGAACTGCAAGACCAACCCGTCAAGCGCGGAGAACATTCCGTGGAAGGCGGCCGGCGCGTAAAATCCGATCTCCTCAAGGCCATCGGTATGTACAAGGAAGGCAAGGCGGATGCCATTATCTTCCTCCCACTCAATAAGGCCGCACTCCACGAAGCCGGTATGCATGAGGAAGACGAGCTGCGCTGGTTCGCCAAGGAACTCAATTACGACGGCTTCACCTCCGAACTTAATTTCATTCCCGGTCTCACCACCTCGCGTGTGACCTCGCATTGCGGCATCTCGCAGGTAGCTGCCCGTATTAACGCCCGGGCGGTCCGCGATGCCATTAATCTGCTCAACGATGTTATTAAGGGCATCGGGGTGGAAGAACCGCGTATTGCGGTATGCGCGCTCAACCCGCACGGGGGAGAATCCGGGCAGTTTGGCCGTGAAGAAATCGACCATATCGCCCCGGGCGTGGAACTTGCGCAGTTCGACGGCGTTAACGTGCAGGGTCCCTTCCCGCCGGACACCACCTTCATGCGTGCCCAGAAGGGGAATTTCGACGGCGTTGTCACGATGTACCACGACCAGGGCCAGATCGCACTCAAGACCATTGGCTTCGATAAGGGCGTGACAGTTCAGGGCGGTTTGCCGGTTCCGCTGGCTACCCCGGCGCACGGTACCGCCTACGAAATCGTGGGCCAGGGCATCGCCTCCATCGGGCCCTCCCAGCGGGCCTTCGATATTGCTACCTCTCTCGGTATCAAGACCGCAGAAGCGGCTCAGGCATAGGAAGCCGGTTCGCCATGTCTGTTCGCAAGCACGCAGTGAGCCACTCGAAGAAGGGTAAAAAATCGAAGATTCGCATTGAAGTCTTCATGATTTTATGGCTCATTATTCTGCTCAATTACATTGACCGCACCACCCTGTCCATCGCCCTGCCCTTTATCGATAAGGAACTGGGCATCGATGAGGATATGCAGGGGTGGATCCTTTCCACCTTCTTCTGGACCTACCTCATCTTCCAGGTTCCCGGTGGCTGGCTCCTCGATAAATTCGGGCCGCGCCGCGTGATCGGCGCAGCCGGGGCTCTCTGGGGCGGAACTCAGATGGTTATCGGTTTCATCCACACCGGTTTGGGCTTCGGGGTCTCCCGCCTGCTCCTCGGTGCATTGGAAGCGCCGTGTGCTCCCTCGGGCTCCAAGCTCAATTCCTCGTGGTTGCCTTCCGGGGAACGCGCCCGCGGCGCCACCTTCGTGGATATGGCCGGGGCCTTCGGATCCGCCGTGGGTGGCATTATGGTCACCGCCATTATTGGCTTCTTCGGATCCTGGCGCTGGGCCTTCTACATCACCGGCGGGATCACGGTTGTCGTCGCGATTATCTACTACATCTGGGTACGTGACACTCCGGAAGAACACCCGCGGGTGAGCGCGGAAGAACTCGAACATATCCGCGAAGGTGAGGTAGGTCAGGAAGGCGCCGAACTCAGCGCGGAAGAAAAAGCCAAGCTCCCGCGCATCGTGGACTACGCGCGTTCCACCTCCTGGTGGGCCTTCTGGTTCGGGCGCCTGGGCTGGGCCACCGTATGGTGGGGCCTCATCTCCTGGACCCCGTCCTACCTCTCGCGCGCTCGCGATTTCGATCTGGCCGGCCTGGGCTGGGGCACCTTCTTCATGTTCATGATGGGTGTGGTGGGCCAGCTGGTAGCCGGGTGGCTCGCGGATTGGGGGCGGCGCACCTTCAATGATTACAACAAGGTCATGAAGGCGCTGCTGGTGGGCTCGGCCCTCGGCATGGCGGTATGCGTGGCAGCTATCCCCTTCGCGCCCTCCGGGATGACCGCCCTCTTCCTGCTCTCCGGCGCCGTGTTCTTCACGAACTTCGGTGGGCTGTACTGGGCGATTCCAGCCTGGCTCGCCCCGAAGAGCCAGGTGGGCACGGTGGGTTCCGTCATGAATATGGCCTCGTCCCTGGGCGGGGCGCTTGCCCCCATCATCATGGGCTACGCGATTAAGGCAGCCGGGGGCTCCTTCACCGGAGCATTCGTCTTCCTCGCCTGCGCGGCAGGACTGTACATGATCGGTTCCGCCCTCATTAATTTCAATCGTCCCTTGGCGCAGCGGCGGGTCACCGCATAAACGCGCCTCATAGAGACGAATTTTTGGGTGCGGTGGGGCCACTGCGGCATGTGCCACCGCGATGGCGCCGCCGCACCCGGACCAAGGAGGAAACAATGGAGTTATACACAGGTCCAGTAATTGACGCGCACCATCACTTCTGGGAGCCGCATCTGGGATACCAGCCCTGGCTGCGCCCCGATGCGCATATCCCCTTCCGCTACGGTAATTACGATCCGACCAAAGTTGATTTCTTGCCGGCGGATCTCACTGATTTAGCCGCGAGTATTAACCTCAACCTCGTCGGATCGGTAACGATGGAAACCGAATGGGAGCTTGATGATCCAGTTGGCGAAATGCGTTACACCCAAAATATTGCAGATCGCTTCGGACTCCCCAACGGCGGGGTGGGGCACGCGATTCTCAAAGATCCGCAGGTGCAGGACACCCTCGAAGAATTAGCGGAGATCCCCATTGTGCGCGGAGTTCGTAATAAACCCGGGCAATCCGATTCGCCGGCCAGCGTGGAAAGCAACCCGAGCCTGCTCACTGACCCGCAGTGGCAGAAGGGCTACGCGGCGCTGCGCGCCGTTGGATTTAGTTTCGACCTGCAAGTGGCCTGGTGGCATATGACCGAGGCGAAAACCGTTCTGGATGAGAACCCGGATATTCCCCTCATTATTAACCACTCCGGGCTCCCCGCGGATCGCCACCCGGATATGATCGCCGGCTGGGCACATGCACTGGAATTCATGGCGCAATATCCGCAGGTATCCATCAAGATTTCCGGGATCGGGCTGAAAGACCAGCCCTGGACCGTGGAAAATAACCGTCCCATCGTGGAAAAAATCACCGAGATTTTCGGAACCGAACGCATTATGTTCGCCTCGAATTTCCCGGTCGATTCCATCGCCGGAAGCTTCGCCGATATTTGGAATGGCTTCCGTGAGATCACGAGCGGATGGTCCCAGGCGGAACAACGAGCCGCCTACGCAGAGAACGCGGTGCGGATCTACCGCCTCCCGCACGATCTGCTCAACACAACATCGGAAGCCGTGCGCACCGCCGCGCACGCCGAAAAATAGGACAACTACCATGGGATTTTTCGATCACTATCGCGTCGTCGATCTGTCGATGCTTATCGAGCCGCATTGGCGTTTCGCTCCGGAGTTCGCCTTCAAGGAACTTCCGAAACCGGAATTCACCTTCCGTTCCACCGTTCTCAAAGATTACGGTGCCCATAATTTCTCCCATTGCGATGCGCCCCAGCACGTTGATCGGGCCCTGGAAACCATCGAGATGCTCCCCATCGAGCGTTTCTGCGGGGAAGCCAGCCTGATTGACGTCGCGGATTTGGGTGATAACGCCGCACTTTCCCGCGAAGTTCTTGAGGCCCGGGCCGGCGCGGTACGCGCCGGCGACGTCGTACTTATCCGCAGCAACCAGGCACTGCGCCACCCCACAACCGAACCAGAGTTCTGGACTATGTCCCCGTGGATTACGAAGTCCGGCGCGGAATACCTCCTCGAACTTGAGGCCAAGGCAATCGCTTTTGATTTCCCGCAGGACCGGGCGATCCGCGAACCGTACCTCACGGATTTTGAGCATCACGAACCCATCGAAGACTGGGCCTGCCATACCGTGCTGCTGCCCAAGGGAATCCTGCAAATCGAATACCTGGCCGGGCTGGAACAGCTTAGCCAGGAGCGCTTCCTCTTCTTCGCGGCGCCGTTGAAAATCAAGGGTGCGGATGGCGGACCCGCACGCGTCTACGCGCTCGAAACAATCGCCGAGGAGGCATAAATGACAACCCCGGTCCACGTTCCCACGTCAGCGCGGCGCCGCTGGAAAATTCTCATTCCCGTTATTATCACGATTTACATCATCGCGTATATCGACCGTGTCAATATTGGCTTCGGCATGGAAGGCATCCGGGAAAGTCTCAATATGGATGCGTCCCAGGCCGGATTCGCCGCGGGAATCTTCTTCATTGGGTACCTGGTACTCCAGGTCCCGGGCGGCTACCTGGCGCAAAAGTGGAGTGCCCGGAAAGTTGTCTTTGTGCTCATGATCGGGTGGGGAGTCTGCGCGATTCTGGCCGGTTTCGTCCACTCGTATACGCAGCTACTCATCGCGCGTTTCACCCTCGGGGTTTTCGAGGGCGGGGTGCAGCCAGCACTCATGGTTCTCATTTCCCGGTGGTTCTCCAAGGCGGAACGCGGGCGGGCCTTCTCGCTGTTCATCATGCACAATCCCATCGCCACGATCATCACCGGTCCCTTCGCCGGCCTCATCCTCATGTACGGGAACTGGCGCGAACTCTTCATTATTCAGGGTGCCCTGCCGCTGGTCATCGGCGTGGGACTGTGGTGGTACTTCGCCGCCGATAATCCGGATACCGCCCGGTGGATTGATCAGGATGAAAAGGACGAGATCCGCGCCCTGCAAATCATCGACGGCAGTGAAAAACCGGTGGAATCGGATTGGCGCCTCGCGGTGCGCAATCCCTTCACCTGGTACCTGGCTTTCCTGGGGATGTTTGTGTGGCTGGGCTTCTACGGGCTCCAGATCTGGCTGCCCACCCTCCTCAAGCAGTCCTTCCACGGCTCGCTCACGGTGGGTCTGGTTTCCGCAATCCCGCCCGTCTGCGCCGGTATCGCCATCTGGTTCAACGGCAAGGGCGCGGACCGCGACCAACGCTACTGCACCCGCGTGGGTATTCCGCTCATTCTTGGCGGTATTATCCTGGCGCTTTCTTCCTTCGTGACGGCGGACCAGCGGTGGTTGGTGGTGGTCGCACTCGCGGCGGCAACCGCCTGCCAGCTCTCCTTCTTCGCCCCGTACTGGACGATCAACTCCCTGCTGCTGCCCCCGGCGGCGGTGGGTGCCGGCTTCGGTATCATTAACGGTATCGGGAACCTCGGCGGCATGCTCGGCCCGTACCTCGGCGGATGGCTGCAAGATCTCACGAACGGAAATATGTTCGCTACCACGGTGTTCTTCGGAGTATCGGTCGCCGTTGCCGGGCTCATGGCTTTCGGCCTATCCGGTGCGGTACGAGCAAAAATCGCTGAGGATCGCGCCCGCCAGAGTGCAATCCTCAAAGAACAACCAACGGAGTAACAATGACGTTTATCTACAACGATCCCAAACAATTCCCCGCTGAAGCCCTCGCGGGTTTCATCGCCGCCAATGAGCGGTACGTGGAAGCGGTGCACGGCGGTGTCGTCCGTTCTACTACTTCCCCGGAGGGTGAAGTGGCCCTGGTGATCGGGGGCGGTTCGGGGCATTACCCGGCCTTCCCCGGCTGGGTCGGCCCGGGCATGGCGCACGGCTGCGTATGCGGGAACATTTTTGCGTCCCCCTCGCAGTCCCAGGTCACCGCGGTATCCCAGGCTGCCGATAACGGCGGCGGGGTTCTCCTCATGTACGGCAATTACGCCGGAGACGTCCTCCACTTCGGGAAGGCCGCCAGCATCATGCGCGCGGACGGCTTGGATGTGCGCGAAGTACAGATTTCTGACGACGTCGCATCGGGCACCCCGGAAAAACACCGCGAACGCCGGGGCATCGCGGGCGACCTCTTCGTCGTGAAAGTAACCGGCGGAGCGATTGCTGCCGGATACAACCTGGACGAAGCCGAACGCATCGGCTGGCATGCTAATGATTCCACCCGCACCCTCGGGGTGGCCTTCACCGGCTGCACCCTTCCGGGAGCAGGCGAACCGCTCTTCACCGTGCCGGACGGAAAATTCGCCCTTGGGCTCGGGATCCACGGCGAACCCGGAATTTCCGAACACGCGCACGCCACCGCGGATGAACTGGCAGCCCTGCTGGTAGATGGTGTTCTTGCCGAAGAACCCGAACGCCGCGAGGGCGGCTACAACGGGCGCGTAACCGTGATCGTCAATGGGCTGGGCGGAGTGAAGTACGAAGAAATGTTCGTGCTTTACCACGCCGTTTCCACCCTCCTCGCCGAGCGCGGCCTGGAGGTCGTGGCACCGGTGGTGGGCGAACAGGTGACCTCGCTCGATATGGCCGGGGTTTCCCTCACGGTGGCTTTCCTCGATGAAGAGCTGGAGAAGTTCTGGCTGGCCGGAGCGGATACCCCCGCTTTCCGCACCGGAAATGTAGAGAACCAGCAGCGCCGCGAACGCCCCGTTGCTGAAGCGCACGCGGTGGAGCTCAGCGCCGGCGCGCCGGAATCGGCAGCGCAGGCGGAACGCATCGCCACCGTTTTCACCGCTTTTGCCGATGCCGCTATCGCTGCGGAAGCGGATCTGGGCAAGCTGGATTCCATCGCCGGAGATGGCGACCATGGCCAGGGCATGACCCTCGGCTCGGTGGCCGCGCGCGATGCGGTGCGCCGGGCCCTTACCGCGAAGGCTGGGGCAGCCAGCTTGGTGGACGTAGCCGGTAAGGCCTGGTCCGAAGGTGCGGGCGGGACCTCGGGCGCGCTCTGGGGAGACGCCATCTGCCAGGCTGCCACCCACCTTGACAATGGCGCGGCGGTTTCAGTCGAAACATTGGGCGCAGCCGTGGTCGATGCGGCGCGGAATGTGGCGCGGGACGGTGGCGCCGTCGTCGGAGATAAAACGATGGTGGACGCAACCGAACCTTTTGCCGACGCGCTGGAAAAGGAGCTCGCCGGGGGCGCCGGTCTCAAGGAAGCCTGGACCCGCGCGGCCGAAGTAGCCCGCCAGGCCGCCGAAGCCACCGCGGAACTGGCCGCACGCAAGGGGCGGGCCAAGACCCACGGCGATGCGTCACTCGGGCACCCGGATCCGGGCGCAGTCTCCTTCGCCCTGCTCATGGCCGCGGCGGCGGAGGCGCTCTGAGACTAATCTGCGCGAACCGCGCAAGAAGGTGGAATAAAACGGTGAAAATACGCCAAAATATGGCTTTTTGCGCGGTTCGTGTGGTGGAATAGCAGTGGGCGGCCGCACCCACAATGTCGCGCGGCTTCGCAAGAATGTACCAACCCGTATACATGTCGAGAAAAGAAAACAAAGGAGTAGATATGGGATTTCGTGTGGTGGTGCTCGGCGATTCGGCCGGGTACGGATACAAGGACCTCATCAAGGCTGACCTGGAGAAAGATGACCGGATTGACGAAGTGATCGACCTGGGCCTGCATGAAGGTGAATCCGAGCTGTATCCCAATCTCGCCACCGCGGGCGCGGAAATGATCGCGCGCGGTGAAGCGGATCGAGGCATTTTCATCTGCGGGACCGGGATGGGCGTGGCGATGTCCGCCAATAAAGTCAAGGGGATTCGCGCCTCCACCGCGCATGATTCGTTCTCGGTGGAACGCCTGGTGCTCTCCAATAATGCGCAGGTGCTGTGCCTGGGGCAGCGGGTGATTGGTGCGGAGCTCGCGCGGCGGCTGGCCAAGGAATTCTTCAATTATGAATTCGACCCGAGCTCGCACTCCAAGGCCAATGTGGATGCGATCTGCGCCTATGACGGCTCGCTGGAGGAATAATGCTCTGGGTTGGAACCAGTTGGAAAATGAACGGCACTCGCGCTTTTGCGCGAGAGTATGCCCGTATCCTTGCCGGTGTGGACGTTAGTGCGCTCGGTGATATCCAGCCTTTTATTATCCCCTCGTTTACCGCCATCGACGTGGCGGCTAGCGAGCTAGAGGGAACTGGGATCCTGGTGGGCGCGCAAAACGCAGCCTGGGAGGATGCCGGAGCGTGGACCGGTGAAGTGTCGATCCCGCAGGCTATGGACGCCGGGGCCACCATCATCGAAATGGGGCATTCCGAGCGGCGCGAATACTTCGGAGAAACGGATCGGACCGTGAATCTCAAGGTCAAAGCCGCGCTGCGCCACGGGGTTATCCCGCTGGTGTGCTTCGGCGAGCCGGCCGAGGTGTTCGAGGCGGGGCAGACCCTTCCCTTCATTACCGCGCAGGTCGGCGCGGCCCTGGAAGGCGTGGAGGACACTTCGCGGGTGCTCCTCGCCTACGAGCCGATCTGGGCGATTGGGGAACACGGCCGCCCGCCCCGGCGCGAGGACCTGGTCCGCACTTTCGCGGCGCTCGCGGAGCGTTACGGAAACCGCGTGGAGGCCATTCTTTACGGTGGTTCCGTCAATCATGAGAACAACCAGAACATCCTAGGAATCCCGGGCGTGGGCGGCCTCTTTATCGGGCGCTCGGCGTGGACCGCGGAAGGATATATCCGCAACCTTGAGCTCGCCGCGGAAGCGGTGCGGGGGTAGTGGATTTTATCCGGGTGGCCGGGTATTCGGTGGACCGAACGTTTTCGGGTAGCAGAGTCTCTTTGTGCAGGTAGCGGCAGTTCCTCGTAGTTAGTACGACGGCGGAGCTGCCGCGCCTGGCTGAGTATGTTGGGGCGGTGGCGTGAACTGCGGGGTTCCCACATCGAACTACTCGAAAAATTCGAGTAGTTGCTCGTTCGGCCAGTTCCTTTGGTGCGCCTATTTTCTGCAGGCGAGTATCCCGGAGGTTTCCGCGTTGTATACAGTCATTCTTGCGGTGCGATAAGAGTTTCCATGAGCCGCCGCTTAGCTGATTTCATATGTGCGAACATGGCATCGGCAGCGGCATCAGCGTCATGCCCTAACACTGCGGTAAATATTGCACGATGTTCGTTATAGGCCTTACGGATCTCCTCGATTGAGTCGACTCTACGATCACGCCAGACTCGGGTAAGGGAGCGCACCGTAGAACTGAGCATTTCCAAGGAGCTATTGCCGCACGCTTCGGAAAGCTGGCGGTGGAAATCACGGTCGGCTCGCACATATTCCTCGTGATCAGCGGCATTGAGTGCAGTGCGCTGCTCCGCGAGCGTTTCTCCGAGAGCTTCAAGAAGTTCTTCGCTCACGCGTGCAGCCGCTAAGCGAGCAATTTCCACTTCGAGAGCTGTGCGTACATCCAGTAAATCTCCGAAAGTATGTTGGCTGAGAAGAAGGCTCCAGGACAGGGTCTCCGGGAGCAGCTCCGAGGTGGTGCTACGCAAGTACGTTCCGGAACCGGGGCGAGTCTCCACAATCCCCAATACTTCCAATACCGAAATAGCTTCGCGAAGCGTCGAACGCGGAACGTCGAACTCGGTCATGAGGGTGCGCTCTGCAGGTACTTTGTCTCCCGGGGTAAAAGAATTCTCGTAGAGGTAGTCAATAAAGCGTTGCGCTGTGACGGCAGAAGCGGACGACCCGTGCAATTTGATAGCAGAGGAAGCGTGGGTGGTCCTTTTTTGTGGCGTCGACTCGGCGCTAGGAGATCCGTGTGACTTCGTCATCGTCCGTTGTTCTTCAGTAGTTGGATGTGATCGCGCCCGTGGCTCGGGCTACGATCCGTACAGGTTCATTCTATTGAGAATGGGATGCAATAATCCGGGATCGTCAGGGACTTATCGGTTCCAAGAAACTTGGAGAGTGAAAGACCTCACAAATTACCTTAAAGCCCGCCAATCTAGGCCTTAAGGCACCCGTGAGGTCCAAAGTGGTCAACCAAAATGGAAAACAGCGTGACCGAAGATGGCGAATCTGACAATCTAAGAAAACCGGACGAAGACGTTCGGCCGGAAGGTTTCTCGTTGCAATGGTGCGGGAATCCTGGATTTTCTTTTTTGAACGATTCCGATAGGCCACATGGGCGACGACGCTCCGGGTGGCGGGAAGGTCTTTTTACAACGTGACTAGTGCTAATAAGTCAAGTGGTGAGAACTCCCTCACGAAGACTCGTCCGGCGTATCCGGGCGCAAGAAGCGCAACAAGGAGCACGGCAGCGATTGAGAAATCGGCGATTTCCAAAGTCTCACGCCGGATTGTTCCCTTTGTTGCTTTGATGTTTTTCATCAACTTTTTAGATCGAACCGCGATCTCGTTTGCGGCGCCCCATGGAATGACTGATGATTTAGGGCTTACCGCCGCGCAATTTGGATTCGCCTCCGGGGTGTTCTTTATTGGCTATATCCTCCTCGAGATCCCCTCGAATCTTGCGCTTCACCGATTTGGGGCCCGCGTCTGGCTCGCGCGCATCATGATCACCTGGGGCATCGTGGCTGTCCTCTTCACCTGGGTGCAAACTGCGACCCAGCTCTACTGGTTACGGTTCCTCCTAGGTGTCGCAGAAGCCGGCTTCTTCCCCGGCGCGATTCTTTTCCTGTCCTTGTGGGTTCCCGCGCGGCACCGCGCGAAGGTCCTAGGTCTGTTCTACCTGGCGCAGCCGCTCACTACCGCGGTCGGAGCCCCCTTGGCGGGTCTCCTCATCCAGGCGCACGGTCTTTTCGGATTGGAAGGCTGGCGTGTGATGTTTCTAGGCGTGGGTCTGCCTGCCGTCATCGTTGGAGTGCTTTGTCTCTGGGTTCTGAAAGAGAATCCCCACGAGGCCTCCTGGCTCACCGAAGAAGAGGCTGCCTGGCTGAGTAACGAACTTGATCACGAAGCGAAGAAAACGGAAGAGAAACACAAGGTCAGCACCTGGGAAACATTCACCAATGGGCGGGTATGGCTGCTGTCCATCATTTACTTTGGTTTCATCTATGGCCTGTATGCGCTCAGCTTCTTCTTGCCGACCATTGTTGCTGGCTTCCGTGACCAGGTGGGGTCTCTCAATTCTCTGACAGAAGGCATTATTACCGGTACTCCCTACATCTTCGCGGCAATCGTGTTGTACTGCTGGTCCAGACTCGTACAAAAACAAGGCCTGCAAAAGTGGCATATTGTCGCACCTGCGATTGCCGGTGGTGTATGCATTCCCCTTTCGCTCGTCGTCGTTGATAATCCGATTGCAACCATGGTCCTTGTCACCGTGACGGCATGCTCCATTTTCGCGGTACTACCGAATTTCTGGACCTTGCCCACCCAATTCCTCACCGGCGCAGCTGCCGCGGCAGGTGTGGCACTCATCAATACTCTTGGAAATATCGCTGGTTTCTCCTCCGGGTACGTCACCGGATTCCTCAAGGACCACACAGGCGATTACCTCATTCCGATGATCGTCACGGGCGGTTTCATGGTTCTTTCCGGATTGCTGTTACTTGCCATGCGGCGGACTTCCGAAGTCGATGCCTCCGAGGCTAATAGTTCTACGGAAGCGGTGACTACCTCCACCCAGACCCTCAGCTAAATAATGTCCCAACGTCATAAGAAAGGAGTGCAATGTCGCAACCAGAACTGGAACTCAAGCTAGGAACAAGTACCTATGCCTTCTTCTGGGAGTGGTCCGCGCGTAATCCGGAGCCGATTAGCCTTCGGGAAATGATCTCGGTGAGTTCCCAGATGGGAGCCAACCATTTCCAGATCTGCGATTATCCGAAAGTTGAGGAACTGAGTAGCGCGGAGGCGCAGAACCTCGTTGCATACGGGAATGACCACGGTGTCACTCTGGAACTCGGTACCCGTGGAACAACGGAGGATCGGCTGGGCACCTACGTGGATCTGGCGGAAACAATGGGCGTCAAGGTTCTTCGCTCTATGGTTCGTTTCGGGCCGGGCGAGGAAGATCTCGCGCAAGTGGAGAAAAATATTCGCGCAGTTATTCCGCGGCTTGAGAGTCTCGGAATTGATCTCGCCTTCGAAACCTACGAACAGCTCGATACGGAAACGCTAGTTAATCTCATTGAAACTATCGGACATGAGCGGGTAGGTATTGCTCTCGATCCGGCTAATTGCGTGGCGAATCTGGAACTGCCTCGCGATGTTATTGCCAGGTGTGCGCCGTACACGCTTAATCTCCACGTTAAAGATTTCGCATTCTCGCGGCAGGCCGGATGGGTGGGCTTCACCTATGCTGGCGCGCCGATGGGTGAGGGTCTTCTTGATTACGACGACGAAATCACCCAAGTGCGCCCCCGCGAGAAAGGCATCAGCCAGATCGTCGAACACTGGCTGACCTGGCAAGGAGATATACAAACCACCGTCGCTATGGAGCGGCAATGGACCCAACAATCAATCAACTACATCAGGAGGAATGAACATGTCTGAAAAGATTAAAGTCGCGGTACTCGGTGCTGGCGGAAAGATGGGTATGCGCGTTACCCCGAACCTTATGGAAGACGACCGTTACGAAGTTTATGCTCTAGAAACGGGAGAAGCCGGCCAAAAACGTCTCGCGGAACGCGGGATTGAGGTGCATCCCAATGAGGATATTATCCCCATCGCCGATGTGGTGGTGTACGCGGTTCCAGACCGTGCTCTCAAGGACATCACCGCTGAATGGGTTCCCAAGCAGAAGGCGGGTTCCGCGGTGGTGACCCTCGATCCGGCTGCCGCCTACGCAAATCTTCTTTACCACCGCGATGATATCGATTACTGCGCATGCCACCCCACTCATCCCTCGGTATTCCTTGAGCGGAAGACTCCGGAAGAATGGGCCGATACTTTTGGTGGCATCGCGGCTCCGCAGTACGTCATCGCTGCGGTTCAGCACGGTAACGAAGAACGTATCCATACGGAAATTCGCGATATTATCGCCCAGATGTTCCGCCCGACCATTGACGTCAAGTGGTGCTCGGTCCACGATCTCGCGGTTCTTGAGCCCACCCTTGCCGAAACAATCGGATGCATGATCGGTGCTTTCCTCAAGGAAGCCATGGATTACACAGTCGAGGTCACCGACATGACCGAGGACGTGGTGGAAGCGATGTTCCACGGGCATGTTTATATTGCGCTGACCAATGCGCTGCGCGGTTCGAATCCGTTCTCGGATGCTTGCCTCCTCGCGATGGAATATGGGCGTGAGGCGATTATCAAGGACGATTGGAAGCGGATCTTTAATGATGAAGATCTCGACGTCGTGCTGGCGAAGATGCTGCAGGTTGACAAGATCGAACGCTAATCGCTTCTCGTAGAACTCCCGCTTCGGGCATGATCCGAGGCGGGAGTTCCGTTTGTCATGCTCCTACAACGACAGTGGATTTTCGATGCTCGCTAACCGCGGGGCTACTTTTCGGCCGCAGGTCACAGCCTCTCAGCGAACTATTGGGAAAATTCCAATAGTTGCCCTGTCGAGAGCATTCACGCTTCAGAATGCTCCACCAATATCGCTTCGGAACGCGCGTTATCAGCAACGTATCCCTGTGATTTGCTCGACATGATGTCAACTGGTTTCCCAAGCAGTTCACTCAGTTTGATTTCTAATTCGATGAGATCGAAGTAGCTGGCACCGGGCAGGAACTCCACCAAAAGGTCGTAATCGGATTCGGTAGTTGCTTCATTGCGGGCTACCGAACCGAAGACCCAGAAGCGGCCGGTTCCGCAATGCGCTCTGATCGCATCACGAATTACTCCTTCGGAATCCAGAAGTTGCGCCAGTGACGGAACCTGTGTTGAATCAGACGAGGCGGTGGTATTCATGTATTCACCCTACTTTTATTATCGTGCCCATAGTTAACCGATCCGTTTCACCGACGCGCGCGTCACCACATGCATGGGGAAAATATGTCCGCTGGGTGCGTGACCTGCGGCGGTATCAACAATTGCACGCAAGGCAGCCTGTGCCATATCTGCAATAGGCTGCTGCACTGAGCTCAGCCCAGGATGAATCCAATCGCAGAGACTAATATTGTCGAATCCGATGACGGACAGGTCGTCGGGGATATGCAGGCCACATTGTTCAGCGGCACGAATGAGGCCAATGGCCACCACGTCCGAACTTGCGAAGACCGCAGTGACCGGATCTGGAGCGGTCAAAAGCCGCGGCAGTGTGGACGCTCCGAAAGCCTCGGAGTAAGGGCCATGAAAAATGTATCGCTCATCTACCTCAAGCCCGTGGAATGTTATGGCTTTCCGGTAGCCGAGTTCTCGCTGATGCGCGGATAGAAGTCCGTCAGGTCCACCGATGAACGCCACGCGTCGATGTCCAAACGCTAGAAGATGATTCGTTGCCTGGTAGGCGCCATTGGCATTGTCCGCTACAACGTAGGGGATAGAGCTCGGGCGAATATTGGTATAACCCAAGGCTGAGTTCTCGAGAGATGCGTCTACATTGAGCACCATCTCGTCAAGCATGACGAAGGGCTTGGTGAGGCTAGCGGAATTGATATCGCCATCGAGCGAGTTATTTCCAACCAGAATGATCGCGTCAACCGTAGGATTTGCGAGAGCTTCTTCGATGAGCTCTATCTCGTTATCGATTCGCCCTCCCGAAACCAAAACTGCCACTGTTTTCTGTGCGGCATCACCGGCGGAGATAACTTCGGCTCCAAGCTTTGCGAAAAAAGGATTGGTGAGGTTAGGGATGATCAGGGCGATTGTGCGCAACGAAGTGTTTGTCAGGGTAGGTGCTTGCCAACCTACCTGAGACATCGCCTCTTGGATTTTCTCTGCGGTTTCACCTCGGACATTGAGTTCCCCGCGCACGAACCGGGAGACCGTCGACGGTGAAACGCCAGCAATTCGCGCTATTTCGCTGAGAGAAGCTGCCATGGGACTCCTGATAGGAACGAGGGTCTTGTGTGAAACACCTCAAGCCTATAACATAACAACCAAGCGTTGCGTAACGTTGCGCAATACTCGTGATGGTTGTGGTGATGAAAGTCGTTTCCGACGGCTCTGTCGCTACCTTGAGCGAAGCATAATTGGTAGTCGAAGGAGACTGGAATGGTAAAAGTTCTGCTTGCGGGTGAGTCTTGGGTCAGCGATATTGTTGACCATAAAGGCTTCGACCAATTCCCGCACACTCAAGTGCATATAGGTTGCGCAAAACTCCTCGAATGCTTGCGCAAAGCTGGGCATGAAGTGACGCATATGCGATCACACGATGTGGCGGTTGACTTCCCCTTTACGGAGGAGGAACTCAATGAGTATGACGTCCTCATCTTGTCGGACGTCGGAGCGAATACCCTTCTTCTCCCTCCACAAGTTTTTGAAGAGGGAAAGCGTGTCCCGAATCGGCTCACTCTCATTCGTAACTGGGTGAAGAACGGGGGCGGATTGATGATGGCGGGCGGCTATCTCAGTTTCCAGGGCTTCCAAGCAATGGCGAATTACGCGGGCACTCCGGTTGAGGAAGCGCTCCCAGTGACTATCCACCGCTATGACGACCGCATCGAAGCTCCCGAAGGCATCCGCGGAGAGCTCACGGATGTCAACCATCCCATTACTCAAGGAATCGATACAACCTGGCCGTACCTGCTCGGGTTCCAAGATCTCGTAGCTAAAGCAGACGCGAGCGTCCTGGCAACTGCTGCACATAAGCCACTCTTGGTGGCTCATGAATACGGGCGAGGCCGATCCGTGGCATTCGCCTCGGATATCTCCCCGCATTGGGCTCCGCAGGAGTTCATGGAGTGGCCCGGCTATTCCACCCTTTTTGACAATATCGTCACCTGGCTCTCGGGAAAGTAGGCAATGATGTCTTCATTAAAATCTAATTCGAGCGTCGTGGAACCTGGCGGCGCAGTGACTAATTCTCAGCAAACGGAAACTCACGCGGCGGAAAAGCGCGTGCGTGCACACGGGAGTGCCGCACAGGGAACTGCCATTGTGTTGTTCACCTTCCTCACCGTTCTTGCGGGCATGCTCGGTCCTATGCAAAGTTCCGTCAACGGGCGGCTCGGTGTTGCGGTCGACGACGGACATCTGGCTGCGTGTATTTCATTCTTCTCCGGACTCGTCGTCATGTTCATTATCGTGCTGCCGCAGCGCAGGTTGCGGAAAGCACTGATCTCGATTCCGGGGCACCTGCGGCGTGGAACTTTGCCGTGGCCGTATTTCTTCGCTGGTCTATGTGGAGCAGTTATCGTCCTTTCCGAAGGTGTTTCCGTCGGGGCTCTCGGGGTGGCTACTTTCCAGACCTCATTGATCGCCGGCATGGTCATTTCAGGAATTATTTGTGACCGTTTCGGTATCGGGGTTGAGTTCAAGCAAGCTCTGAATATTCCCCGTATTTTGGGTGCTCTCCTCGCGATTGCGGCGACCGTGCTGGTGGTATCACCGAATTTCACGGCTCCCCACATGATTGCGCTAGCGATTCTGCCGTTCTGCGGCGGTCTTCTTGCCGGATGGCAACCGGCAGGTAACTCCAAGATCGGCTATCTCGCGGATTCCATGCTGGTATCGATCACCTGGAATTTCATCATCGGGTTCTCCGCTCTCGCTCTTGCTTTCATTATTCGACTGGCAATGGGAGCTGCCACCTTCCACCTTCCATCTCAGTGGTGGATGTACCTGGGCGGTCCTTTGGGCCTGCTCTCTATCGCGCTCATGGCACTGCTGGTTCGCAAGCTCGGTTTGCTGCTTCTTGCCCTCGCTTCGACCGCAGGTCAGCTCATCGGATCCATTCTTATTGACCTCATCCTCCCCCAAGAGGGGCACGTTATTTACGCCGTTACGGTTGCGGGTGCTGCGGTAGCACTGGTCGCCGCCGGAATCGCCATGGTTCCGTCCCGCAAGCTCGGGGCGGGTACCGAACATAAAACTGAAGAAGCTCACTAGGGCAGCGAAGAAAGGACAGCTGCAATGTCTCAACTCAAGAGCGGCGAACTGCAAACCGTTCGCGGAATCATCAAGGCTCAAGATATGGGGATGACACTTCCCCACGAACACCTTTTCAATGACCTATCCTCCGTTGTGGACGAGCCCTATTACGAGTTCTCCAAGGAACTGGTCGGCAAGAAAGTTACGCCAGACCTTATGTACGGCCTGCGTCAAGATCCGTATTGCAACGCGGATAATATGGCGGATAAGCCGGCACAGGATGTCATCCTGGAGGTCCGTAAATTCGCCGAGCTTGGCGGGCAGACCATCGTTGATGCAACCGGAACTGTCAGTATCGGCCGCAACCCGGCGCGCCTACTTAAAGTTGCGGAAGCAACCGGACTCAATGTTGTGATGTCCACCGGGCCTTATCTGGAAAAGTTCGAAGGTGAACGTATTACCGCACGCAGCGTTGATGCCATTGCGGAAGAAATCGATGCCGATATCAATGAGGGTATTTCGGCGATTGATACCGCTCCGGGCAGCGCAACGGAAAAGTTGCAGGAAAGTGACCAGAAGATTAAAGCCGGCATGATCGGTGAGATCGGGGTATCTCCTTTCTTTACGGAAGGGGAGCACGCGTCCTTGCTGGCCGGAGCCCTCGCGCAAACAAATAATCCGACTGTAGCCCTCAATATTCATATGCCTGGATGGCAGCGGCGTGGAGATGAGGTTCTCGATCTGGTCTTCGCGCAGGGTGTGGCACCGCACAAAGTTTCCCTTGCCCACTCGGATCCTTCCGGCGCTGATAAGGACTACCAACGGCGGCTCCTCGATAGGGGAGTGTGGCTCGAATTTGACATGATCGGCCTGGACATCACCTTCCCGAAGGAAGGTGTATCTCCGTCCGTTAACGAAACCGTGAGCGTTCTTGCTGACCTCATCGCGGATGGCTACGCGGATCAGATTATCCTCAGCCACGATCTCTTCCTCAAGCAAATGTGGACCCAGAATGGTGGCAATGGATTTGCCTTCGTTCCCACGGTTGTTATTGATCTGCTGCGCCAGGAAGGCGTGAGTGAAAGCGACCTGCACAAGTTGATGTACGAGAATCCGGCCAAGGTATTGACCGCCTAGGTGGGTACCGGCCAGGCAATAACCGCAGAAAATAGAGACGGGGGAGCAGTCGCCACGATTGCTCCCCCGCGATTGGTAAATGGCTGGAAATATAACGAATCCGGGCGCAAGGCCCTATGCTGGAGGCAGTGGAATGAACCACTCGGTCAGCAGCCTAACAATTCTGAAGTGACGTATCGATATCGAACTATCCGGAAATTCCGGATAGTTGCCAGAAGCCACCACAAAGGAGGGAATTATGGCAGTGAAAATCACCAGGTGGGATGCCAGTGACTACCTTGAAACCTGGGAAGATATTGCGGCTTATCTCCGCGCGGTGCTAGAAGATGGCGATCCCTCACTTCTGCAAAGGGCCCTCAAGGATATTGTGAAATCTCCGGCCTTTAGAGAGATTGTGCCTAACGCCGAGCAAACGCAGCCGCAATAAATTCACTTATCCGCGCACGCACCTGTTCCCATACCTTCGTGCCGGAGGAGCACAGCATTGCATGGAACGTTCCCGGATACATATGCAGCTCCACGGCCGCGCCGGCGTCCATAAGATCGCGCGCCCAGTCGAGGCCCTCGTCGCGCAGCGGGTCCGCCGGATTGACCACCAGGAACATGGGCAAGCCCGCATAAGGCCCGTTACCGGCGCGAATCGGCTCGGCGCGGTACTCGGAATCGCCGACGTACGCGCTCCACGCCGCGGCCGCAGCTTCTCGCGTCCACACCGGCCCGTCGCGATAGGTCCGGTAGGAAAGCGTATCGAGGCGCGGGCTCACGCACGGTTCTAGGGCGACGACGCCGCATAATCCCGCCAGTTCCTCCGGCGGCGCGAAGCGCAGCAGCTGATCGGCCAAGCCAGACCCGGCCGAATCACCGAAGATCAGCACGGGCGCATCCGGGAAAGCCCGCGCAATAAACTTCAGCGCCGCGCGGCAATCTTCCACCGCCGCCGGGAACGGATGCTCGGGAGCTAACCGATAATCGGGGACCACCACGCTTGCCCCGCTCATTTGGGCAATCTCCGCATTGCGGGCGTCATCGTAGCGGGCGCGGCCCGCCACGTAACCGCCGCCGTGCAGGGACAGGACCACGCGGGGCTGCGGCGTCGTCGTGCTATCGGGATGAAAAATACGCAGCTCTAAGCCGTTTTCCACCACGATCTCACGGCGAATGCCCGCGGGCAGCTCCGGCTCCGCGCCCAGCAGCGCCTCGCCTTCCGCGCGCATGGCCGGGGTATCCCAGGTGGTCTGCTCGGGCACGCCTGCCAGCAACGGCGTGAGCTGTGGATCGAGGTAGGGCTGCGGGCTGACCTGCGTTTTCGCGCACTCGGCCAGGAAGGGATCCACCGCGGCGTAGAATGCGTTTTCCTGGTCGCGGCGCACGGTATGTGTGGAGTTTGGGATAAGCACCCCGCGCAGCTGCGGGTTGCGGTGCTCGGCCAGGGCTTCGATGCCGGTGGCTCCGAAGAGCACGTCGTCGGCATCGCCGGTCACGAGGAGGGTGGGCATGCGCAGCTGGCTGAGCACCTCGCGCCCGGGGCGGCCCACCACGCCGGTGGCAATGAAATCTAGGTCCACCTCGGTTTTGCCCTGCGCCCAGCCCGCGTATTCGGAGGGCGTCCAGGTGGTGTAGGACTCGCGCAGCGAAGCGATGGCTTCGGGCAGGTATTCGCGCACCCGCTCCTGGGTTTTGCCCAGGCTTTCCGCGGCTTCGCGGTAGGTTTGGACCTGCTCGGGGGTGAGGAGGGCCGGGTCCTCAAGCACCAGCCCGGCGATGAGTGCGGGATGCGCGGCGGCAATATGCGCGGCAACCGCGCCGCCCAGGGAATGGCCCATGAGGAGGACCTGGCGCGAGGGCGTGCCGGCCGCGGCCCGCACCACCACATCCGCCGCGGTCGCCACGAGGGCGGCGAAAGGATCGGCCAGGTCATCCTTGGCGAAACGCGCCGAGAGCCCGTGGCCGAGCAGGTCACAGAGCACCACCCGGTAGTCCCGCCCGTAGTGCGCGGCGAGGCTGTGCAGCGAGGCCGCACAATCGGTCACCCCGTGAAAAGCCACGATGGTGCCCTCGATGGGGGCCCCGGAAACTGAATACGATAACGCGGAATGCCTCATTGCGCTCCTTTGCTAGTGGGTACGTGCGTGGGCGCTGTGCCCAGGGCTGCGCGGGATGATGGCCTGCAGGGTGACGAAAGGCGTGGCATCGTTCGTGGTGGCTTCCGCGGCGTTTTCCGTGGTGGCGCCTTTTTGGTGGGCCGCCGCGGCTGCCTCGTTATCTACCCGGTATTCCTCCACGAGCTCGTACATTTTCTTGGAAAGATCAGCAGCTTGCTCGCGGGTGAGCAGAACTTCCGCCGGGTGCAAACTGGTGAACAGCGGCCGTTCCTCCGGGTGATTGGTGCGCGCAGTCATCGCGGCCAGCCACAGGGAGGTGGCCCATTCCAAAATAGCGGTGCCGGCCATGGTCACGCTTTTGGAGTATTCCGGATTAGGCAGGCTGGAATCGGTGGCCATGCGCGGAGAGGTAAGCGTCCACACCCGATCCCGCTTATCGCGCGCCTGGGTGGGATCCTCGCGAATCAGGCCGCCGCGAGCCAGAATCCGCAGGTGGTAACTCATGGAATTGGCGGGTAGGTCCAGTTCTTCGGCCAGGTCAGCGGCGCGCGCATGGCCTAGGCGGCTCAGGGTGTGAAGTAAACTTAAACGAACCGGGTGAGAAAGCGCCCGCAGCTGTTCGCGGTTGAGGCGAGTCGCCGTTTCTGTAGTGGTGGTCCCCGGTGCGGTGCTGCTCGATTCGGGGGTGCCGTCAGATGAAGCCATGGGTTCATTGTAGCTGGAGTGCCCGACTGTCCTACATTCGCAACAACTATTGCGCAATATATGTTGCGCAATTATAGTGGGAGGTGGAAGCCAGGGAAATGGCCAAAAATACGCAAGGAGAATGCATGTCAAGCACGGCAGATGCGCCAGTCACAGTAACGGATCAGGTGACCGCCGAAAATCAGGTGCCCGGTTCGGAGCGTGAACCGGGCACCATCTGGGCTTCGCGCGAATACCGCGCCTGGTTTGCCGGCGACCTTCTCCAGGATCTGGGCGCCGGAATCGCGATGTTCGCTTTCCCGCTGGTCTGCCTGGCCGTGACCGGCTCCCCGGTACACGCCGGAACCGTAGGCTTCTTCCAAGGGGCGGGCACCCTGCTGGGTATCCTCCCCGGAGGAGTCCTGGCCGACCGCCACAACCGGCGCACCCTGCGCCTGGTTTCCTCCGGATTGGGCGTGCTCGCGCAGGTGGCGCTGGTGGCGCTGCTCATCACCGGCACGGCGAACGTGGCGAATCTTGCCGCACTCGCTTTCCTGGACCGCCTGCGCAATTCACTGCTCTCCCCGGCCTCCAATTCCATGCTCAAACAGGTGGTACCCGGGCGCTTGCTGCCCAACGCCGTGGCCGCAAATCAGGGGCGCGACGCCGCCGTCACTCTGGCTACCGGCCCGGCTGGCGGTGCATTGCTCGCTATCAACCTCTACGTTCCGGCCCTCGCACAAATCGTCGGGCAGGTGGCGAGCATGGTGGCAACGCTGCGCATGCGCGGGGATTACCGGCCCGGGGGCTCCGGCGATACGGAGGGTGCCGGCAGTACCGGGCGCGCCAGCAGTTCGCCAAACTCGAAGCGTCCCGGCCGCCTCTCCCGCGCGCTCGCGGAATTCAACGAATCCCTGCGCTGGATATGGGACCGCACTGCGGTGCGGGTGCTCCTCATCTGCGCCTGCCTGCTCAACCTGGGCTTGGCCGGCATGATGATGAGCGTGACCCTCGGCCTTGCCAGCCGCGGAGTCACGCCCGCACTTATCGGCCTGCTCGCCACCGCGCTCGGCTGCGGGGCGCTCGCCGGGGCCGTGGTCGCCGCCAAAGTGGTTGCCCGCGTGCCTTCCGGAGTGCTCATCGTGGCGGGATTCCTCCTGTGCGCCGGCGTCGTCGCCCTTGTGCCTTTCCTGCCCGGCCTGGGTTGGATCGGCGCGATGTACGCGCTGATGGGTCTCATCATTCCCGCCGTCAATGCGGCGGTCATGGGCCTCATCACTCTTATGACACCCAATGAGCTCATGGGCCGCGTTGGCTCGGTCAGCCAGTTCTTCTCCTCCGGCGCGGCGGCTTTCGCCCCCGCGCTCGCGGGCTGGGGCATCGGCACTCTGGGCTGGGAACTCACCCAGAGTGCCTTCGCCCTTCCCACCGCGCTCGCGGCCTTCGCTATGTTGGCGTCTGCGCAGGTCCGGCGCATTCCGGCCTCGCCGCAGTGGGAGAGTTACCTGGAAGAAACTGGTGCTTTGAGTGCGCGGGATTAAGGGCGACGCCGCACCTCCCGCACCGGCAACTCGGGCGAAATTACCGACCCTGCGGTGAACTTAGCGGAGCTGGCGCCCCGTTCACCGCGCGCTCCCACAGCTCGCGCTCCACGGCATGGAGCAAACGCCGGCCCACGGGCTCAAGGTACCCGGCCGTTTCCAGCGCGTCATCGACCTCATCGCAGGCGGCCTGGTAGTCCTCGAAGGAAGCGAAACGCCCCAGAATCGACTCGCGCGAGTGTAGAGTCATGAGGCCGTAGACGGGATTCTCCGGCGCTCCCGGAAGGAAATCCGCAATGGGATGCGCCAGGAGACCCAATTCAATCCCGCCTGAAAGCAGGCCGGAACCATCCTTCACCCACCGGTCGCCATCGGCATCGAACCAGGTAGAAGGCGCAGCCGGCGCACCCTCCGCAGCCCACTTTTCCACCGCGGCCATGGACCCGGTAATAATGGGCTCAATGGGCAGCACACTCAGCGCCTCCAAGAACGCCGTATCCATCTCGCGCGGGCGCCGCTTCGCCTTGACCACTTCCGAATTTTGCGGAATAACCCGCGAACGAGCATCAGAATGTGGGGAGCGCGTTACGTGCCAATGCCGGCGTAGAGGCCCGTCCCCGAGGCGGAAAGAGTCCGGACCAGCTCCAAAGAGGCTCACATCAGCTTCCGAGGAGGTACTGATAACCGGCACATCGAGTTGGGCGGGTTCAACAAGGTAGGGGACAAACGCTGCTTGTTTCTCCTCGGTTCCGGGCGCCTCAAGATCGATACCGCTGAGCATCTGCGGTGGAATCCCGGACTTGTGCTGGTTAATAGCTTTGACAAACACAGATCCAACCCCGGGAGCGTAGCCGTCGTAGGTAGGTGCACCGTCGGTCAGTCGCAAAAGATTATGGAAGTACGTCAGATACGTATTGGCATACACCGAGGATTGGGACTGACCGATGAGGAAAACATGCTCTAATTCCACGGGGCTATCCGATGAGCGTAACCACGCGGATACCTGCGCAATCACATCCCAGGCCAAGCCTTCTTCACATTCGTCGAGCTGCATAAACGGATTCCAGCCGGGCTCCGCGGCATCAATCTGACGCGGCTTTCCACCCCAGCTCAGCTTTCCGTAACGCTCCGGATCAAAGGTCTGCAAGGCGGAGATCTGGATAGGTTTGGCCGTTACTGCGACATAGGTATGCCGGTTATTCATAAGGTAGTCCCAGGCCCGCCGCCAATCGTCTTCGATGTCGTAGCCCTGCGAGGCGTTCAAAATGGACACCCAGGCGGTCGGTGAACTTTCCTCCGCAGGGCGCCGCACCAGCACGCGGGTGCAATATGGGACTCCCTCTTTTTCTACTACGACGCGGCTGCCTTCCCCGGGTGCGAAACCATAAATATTCGCGGTACCGGAGAGGAAATATTCCTCCTCAACGTATCCGTACGAGGTTAAATCCAGTGGCTCGCGTGCGAAACGCATTGTAGAAAAGGGATAGCTTTTATCGTTGGCTGGAATCGGACCTACGGCATGGGGAGCCGGTACTGGCAGTGTTGGTGCGTTCATCATTTCTCCCTCGAAATAATCTTCTGTGCGGTTAAATGCCAGCCTAGAGTCCGAACGCTGAATTAGCTTGTCCCATCGGGGTGAAAATACCTCCCAGGGGCTGCCGGGGGATTAGTCTCTCTACGAGTTTGGTAGCATTCCGTAGCGTTCTGCTGCGTCAAGGAGCTCCACAACATTGTGTGCTCCGAGTTTTCGCATGAGGGTGCGGCGATGGCTGCGCACCGTATTGATAGACACATGCAAGGCGCAGGCCGCTTCGGAATTGGTGAGTCCCTGTGCAATTTGCGCTAATACCTCTTTCTCGCGGCGTGTAAGCGCAGGGGCATGCCTCGATTCGGTTCGCGGTGGCGTATTTTCAGAGCCTGAATTTTCCGGTGTTTCCGCGGTGATCTGAGTGGGGGCGGTTGGAAGTACATCCCAGACCTCCGCTAAGCCATCAGAGTTGAGAATAGTTGCGTGAGGCGCAGTGTGCAGAAGTAGTGCAGCAAGGGTGGAGAGCTGGGAAATACGCAACCGATCTGTTGCCGAAAAAGCTCCGGCTCGAGAATGGGATTCCAGCCAGATCGTGCCCTCTAATTCCGATCCGATGATACAGGGTTGGATAACTGCGGATGTGTGAGTTGCTTCGGATGCGGAGTGAAATAGCGGCCGGGTTCGCTCGTAGGCAAGCGAAGAATCATCCGGGAAGGAATACAGGCGAGCTACCTCGGCAGGGGTACGAGCCCAGTACTGGTCGCGGCAGTCAAGAGTCCGTCCGAAGGGCGAATCAGCCTCCACCAAGAGCGTGGAATTGTAATGACGAAGTCCGTATACGCCCAGTACCGCGAAGATATTCTGGCGCGGCAAGAATACGTGGAAAGAAATGTAGTCCGCATGGGGTGCCACGTCCGCAAGTAAGGCAACGAAATAGCGCGCGATGGCCCGCCGGTCATCGGCTGCGTGGAGCGCTTGGATTGCATCCGTCAAACGCTGTGAGAACTGTAAGTTGGTTCGCATTCCGCACCGCCATTCGCTACACGGATTTTTGAATATTACTTCCGGTAATTACGGACTAGTCTACTCGTCCGATGGTGCGAAGAGAGGGCGAATAATTCACCCGCTTTGACGCGGTTTTAATCACCATGCTCTCAGTACGCTAGCGAATGGACGTAAGGGAACGCCCACGATTTACCGCATATAACGGATGCAATGCAGCTCCGTTGCGCGAAAGGATAACCAATGACGGACCCACACACGACATCAGGTGCTACACCGGCATCGTCGCCGACGAGCGGTCTCGCATCGAATGTAGCCATGAAGGCGCCGAGCGAGGAAGTGAACGTAGAAAAATCTGCCAAGAAAGCCGCAAAATCTGGCTTTTGGGGCGCTCTTGCCGAATATTATGACTTCGGCCTGTACGGAACCGCATCCGCAGTCATCTTTCCTACCGTTTTCTTCGGTGGCGGGGATAATCCGACCTTAGCGAATATTGCTTCGCTTGCCTCTTTCGGGGTCGCGTATCTTGCTCGACCGCTCGGAGCCATTGTACTCGGCCACCTTGGCGATACGTGGGGAAGGAAGAAGACGCTCCTCCTCACTCTCGGGTTAATGGGATTTGCCACTCTCGTTATTGGATTCTTGCCGTCTTATGACTCAATTGGCCCCACCGCTGGCATTATTTTGATTGCGATGCGACTCATCCAGGGATTCTCCGCGGGTGGTGAGCAAGCCGGATCCACAGCAATGACCTCAGAGTTAGCTCCGCCCGAGAAACGCGGCCGCCTCGTTGCTTTCACCATGCACGGACTTCTTATCGGCCAACTCCTCGGCATTGCCGCTTTTATCCCTGTGTCAGGGAATGAGTCCTTCCTTCTCGACTGGGGCTGGCGAATCCCTTACTTCGTGGCGATTCCGCTGGTGCTCTACGCGCTGTGGGTACGGACGAAGGCGGATGAACCCCGTGATGTTTACGAGGCACTCGCCCGCCAGCAGGGCAAAACCACGCAACACTCGACAACAAAGACTTCCGGGAAAAATAAGGGAAGCCTCGGTGATCTCTTCAAGAATCACTGGCGGCAAGTCATTCGCGTTATGGCAATGGGACAGTTCGCGATTACCGGCGTTTTACTCACGAACTACATGCTCAACTACGGCACTACCTACTGGGGTTGGGAACGCTCAACCCTGTTGACTCTGGCCACCGTATCGATGGTTATCGGTGTTCCGGTGCAGCCGCTGTGGGCAGCGCTCTCGGATAAGATCGGCCGCCGGCCGGTGTACCTCATTTCGATGTTCAGCCTCGTGGCGCTGTTCCCGGTTATTTTCTGGGCAATTCAGATCAAGAGCGTGCCGCTGCTTGTCGTTTTGCTCTTCATTATCGGGTTGGTATCCACCGGCGGAAACGTTGTTCAGGCGCCGATGTACAGCGAGATGTTCCCGACTCGACTGCGGATGACGGGCTACGCCGTTTCCACGCAGTTGGGCAATATCATCGTGGGCTTCACTCCGATGATCGCGGCCATTATCGTGCGGCCGGGTAGCTTCGGTTGGTGGCCAGTACTGACCTTCACCACCATCATGATGGGCCTAGGAATTCTGGCGTGCCTGTCCACGCCGGAAACCATGGGCAAGGTTATTACCGACGATCTTGAACAAGAAGTAGCCGGAGCCTAATTAACGCCTTATTGCAGAACAGGTACCGTCGCCCTGGATGAAACCGGGGCGACGGTACCTGCTTTCGTTTTTGGTTCGCGCCGTGGCGGCATGCGGTTTCCGTTCCGTCGCTTATTTAGAACGACGACGCCGCACCTGCCGCCCCGCGCGCCCCTTAGCGGTTCTTGGCATATTCTTCGTGCGCAGCATATCCGGCCAGGAGCGTGCTTTCGGGAATCATCTTGAGAACCGGGCCCATGAGGAAGTCGGCTTTGCTGTCCCGCGTTTTACCCGATCCGGCTGGCGATAAATCCCATTCCACGATGGAATCTCCTGATTCTTCAGCTTCCGCAGTCGGTTGAGCGGCAACTGCTTCACACATCTTCTTGCGAAGTTCGGTATCAACAGTGAACGAATCTTCGTATACCTCGGTCAGCCGGGTATCTTTCCCTCCGGCAGAGAAGGTGAGTGTTGCAGTGTCATCTTTCTCGAAGGAAACCGTCCAGGAAAACCCTTCGGGTGCAGGTACCCCAAGCTGGGACACCGTGACAGTGCCGGTACATTTTGCTATCTGTTCTGGCGAGGCTTGCCCTTGTGAGGAGCAGGAGCTCATTGCCAAGGCAATACCGATACTTACGAGTGCGGCACCGCTGCGTGTGAACGTGGAGAAGCTAACCATGGGATCCTCTTTTCTCTACCTTGAGAAGCTGGGGTGGGCATGGGCCTGTGAGATGTTGGTGCACTCCAGGTACATCACCGCTACCCAATCTGGAGTTTAGCTGAATGAAGATTCTCGCGTGAAGAGATTGATGAAGCGGTTCCCCTAGCGGTTCTTGGCGTATTCCACAGACGCCTCATTCGCGGCCCATAGGCGTTCCGTGGTGACCATAAGCATGACCGGCTCCATGAGCGCAGTTGCTTCCACGTCACTGGTTTTCCCGGAGCCAGCGGGCGGTAGATCCCAGATGGCGGTTGCTCCGCCCGGCAGGGTTTCGGTTTCTTTTGTCATCGCAGCCTGCACGCACATCTCTTTCCGCAGCTGCGGATCAACCGGGAAAGATTCCCGATATACCTCCTTCAGGCCCGCACCGTCACCGGGAACGTTATAGCTCAAGGTAGCGGTGTCACCCTCCGCGAACTCAACCGTCCAGGAAACCCCGTAGGGGTCGGGCAGGTTGAGATGGGAAAGCGTCACCGTTCCTGCGCAAGCCTCCAGCTCGTCGAAAGAGGGGTGCGATTCTCGGGAACATGCCGCGAGGGTTCCGAGGGTACCGAGCGTTCCGATAAGCGCAGCGACGGCGCCCGTGGTTCTACTACGCATCGGCCCAGGAACGGATATCTTCTTCGGTCAGCCCATCGTGGAAACGCAATCCTTTCGCCCAGGCAATTTGCGGGAAAGCAGAGCGTAGGTACTCCTCTGCCTCGTCCATCGGCGAGCTCCCGGAGGTGCAGAAGGGGTGCGCCCGAGCCTTCCCCAAATCATGCGAGGTCAAGAAGCTATCCACCACTTTCGGCGGGATACCCCACCAGATCGGAAAACCGAGGAACACCTCCGTTGCGCCGCCCAAATCGACCGGTTCTGCGAGTTCCGGCGCCGGGAGCTTTCCGTGCTGTTCCAGGTTCGCCCGGCTATCTTCGACTCGCCAATCCAGGTCCGCATCGGTATACGGCTGAGCTACCTTTATCCGCACCGCATCGCCGCCAACAATGCCCCGCAGGCGCTGCGCTGCTTTCTCGGTCATGCCAGTTTCAGAAAGGTAAATAATCATCGTTCCTCCTGCCGGTCGCCTTCGTCCCGTGAAACACTGACAATCTACACCTTAGCGAGCAGAATCTCCTCGGCTCCTGAGCGTTGCAGGCGGCGCAGCATCTCGGCATCAGCATCGGTATCGGTAATCAGTGTCCAGCGCTTAGGGAAAGGCGACCAGTAGGGATAGGGGCGATTATGTAGTTTCGCCGCATCCGCCATCACGTATACCTGCGAAGCGTGCGCCATCATCTGGGTCTTGAGGCGCGCCTGCTCGTAGCTCAGGGACCCGATGCCGCGCTCCGGTGAAATCTGTACTGCGCCCATAAAGGCGTAATTGCCATGCATAGATTCGAGCATTTTTTCTGCGTCGATGCCGGTAATTGAGTCGTGGGCTATATCGAGGGTTCCGCCGAGTACCACCACCGTCACCTTGTCCTGAAGGGCTAGAGCGTTAATTGGGCGAATCCCGTTGGTGATCACGGTGATGCGGCGGGTGTTATCGAGGGCGAAGGAGAGCTGTTCGGCGGTGGTTCCCGCATCTAGGATCACAAGGGAATCATCCGCGATCAGCGCTGCGGCTCGTTTCGCAATTGCTTTTTTACGTGCCAAATTCGTGGGGGTAATCCCGCCCAGGTGAAGAAATTCTGGATGAGCGGAGACGGCACCGCCGTAAGTGCGGGCTAGCTCTCCACTGGTTTCTAGCTCGCTCAAATCCCGGCGGATGGTCGCGAGGGAAACACCGAAATGCCTAGCGAGTTCCTCATTGCGTAGCGGTGCGCTTCCCCCGGCCAGCAGCTCTAGAATCCGGGCGCGGCGCTCAACTACTTTGCGGTTCTGGGCGCGGCGGGCGCGCGGCTCTTCCGTTGCGGTCATCGGTGTTCTTTCACCTCGTGGCTAACTGCATGACTCTCAGCTCCGATTGGCCCGAGCGGACATCCTTGGCCTGCGAATCTGAGTGACATCGCTCATTTTAGCCCGCGGTTCCGCCTCCGTTAAGGACACATGGCCCGGGATGCCGTGGGTTTTGCTCGCGCACGTGCGGCGTCGTGTCCATGCATGCCAGAAGGCCGCGCCCCACCTGAGTGGGAACGCGGCCCTCCCGAATAGTGCGTAGCCAGCATTCACTGCGCGGCCGGCACTCGCCACGCGGTGAAATCGGCACGCACCGCTTTAGGCCCGCGCGGCCCGGCGTGCTTCGCCGTCGAGCTTACGCAGCGCAAATTCCGCACATACCCGGGTAGCTTCCACCATGGAACCGGTATTAGCGACGCCCTTGCCTGCGATATCGTAAGCGGTGCCGTGATCCACAGAGGAACGCATAAACGGTAGCCCCAGGGTCAGGGTGATGGCCTTCTCGAAGTCGAGGGTCTTGCATGCAATATGACCCTGGTCATGGTAGAGGGAAAGGATCGCATCGTGGCGCCCGTCTAGGGAGAAGGCGAAAATCGAATCGCCGGGGAAGGGGCCGCGGGCACGAATGCCCTCGGCGCGAGCGGCAGCCACGGCCGGCTCCAGCTCCTCAATTTCCTCCCGGCCAAACATCCCGTTATCACCGTTATGAGGGTTGAGCCCTGCCACCGCGATAGAAGGATTGTCGAAACCGATACGCTCGAATTCCTCGTGGATATTCCGCAGGAAATCAAGCACGTGCTCCTTGGTCACGAAATCCACCGCATCGCGCAGCGACACGTGCCGCGACAGGAAGAAGACCCGCAGCTTATGTACATGGAACATCGTGAGCGCGTACTTGGAGTGGGTGAGATTCTGGAAAATCTCGGTCTGGCCCGGGTAGCGCACTCCGGCTTCCTTCATTCCTTCCTTATGGGTCGGGGCGGTGGACACCGCGTGCAGCCGGCCCTGGTTCCCCAGCTCGATAGCCTTCTCCAAATAGGAATAAGCCTGTAGCTGGGCTTCGCGTTGAATCTTCCCGAACTCAATATCAGCGTCCGAATGCACCCCGGTATCGAGGAGGTCCACGATACCGAACTCAAACTTCGCTTCTTCCGGCTCCGAAATTTCGTTGATCACCAGTTCCTTACCGGCCATTTTCGCGGCTCGTTCCAAAGCCTTGCGATTACCGATCACGAAGGGGCGGGCACACTCGTACACGCTAGGATCGCAGACGGTTCCCACCACGATTTCCGGGCCGACCCCGGCCGGATCTCCGAGGGTGATCGCGGTTATGGGCCGGCGATCCTTGCGGGCTTGGTCGGCCAGAGAGCGCGCGTGCTCGCCGCTTTCGGGGGACTCAACGGTTTGTGCTGCGGGTGTCATGAGACGGTCCTTTCATCAAAGAGTCGGTTGACGATACGAAGTGCGGTGTGTTCAGTTCCGGTGAGTCCGCCTTTACCCACCATGGGAAGGCCATTGAAGGGACCTCCCACAATTCTCCCCTGATCCGATTGCGGAATCACATAGTCTTCCAGTGCGATACCGCTCGCTTCAATAGCGTGGCAGGTATTGACAAGCGTGTCACCTCCGGTGGCATACATGCCTGCTAGCTGATCGCCGAGCATATCCATAACATCGCGGGCAACCTCGCCCAGGTGCTGCGCCAGATTGCGCGAACCCTGGCCGGCGGGCAAGTTCTTCGTTGCTTCAATACGGTTGATATCAACGACGGTACCGCTGAGAGTGGTATCGAGAGTAATAATGATGACCCGTACCTGCTTGGTTTCCCCGTTGCCTGCTGCGGCGTCGTCGAAAATCTTTCGTGCCTGTGCCACAGCTTCTGCCCGCGCCTGCGCGTATTCGTTCCCACCTCCAATAAAAGGATCGTGGGGGAGGGTAATGGTATGGGTACCGGGCACCTCCTGCATGTATTCCAATTGCTGACGGGTGGTCGCGGTTGCGGATCCTGCCACAATCACCACCGTGCCGTGATCGCTTTCCTGAGATTCGGTGCGCAGGGGTGCTTTCGGGTTTTTCTCCTCGGTCCGGATTCCCTGGGCCAAGGCGTATTCCGTGGTAAATAGCCCCGGATCCACACAGAGCACCTTCCAGCCGAGCTCGCTGACCACCGCGGCAATATCCGCAACGTCTTCGCTCGATACTGAATCGCAGAGAATATTACGAACGCCGCGGTCATAGGAATCTTGCATTGCGGCTCGAATAGCGTCGCGTCCCTCCACTACCGTATTCATGCAGATGAGGTCGACGGCGTCGCGCAATTGCCCGGCTAACAACTTGGGAAGGTACGACTCCTTGACCGGGCTGAGAATATCGTTGGCCACACCGGTGCGAGCCAGGAGCAGCGAATCGATAAGCGAATACCCGGCCACCACGATTCGCTTTGAGGGCGGCATGGCCGGCACGATAATCGCCACGTAATCATCGCCCAGCACATCACGCATGGCATCAATTTCGTAGCCGATACCTCCGCGCATTGTGGTATCAGTGCGCTTGGAGAATATCGTTGCCCCGCGTGCCACCAGATCACGAGTGGCATTGCGTACCCGGGAGGCAGCTTCGTCAGGCGGGAGCCTGCGGGAATCGGTGGAGACGAGCAGTGCGTCAACGTCGTCGTAACTCAAGTTCGACGTGTCACTGAGACTGACAATATTCTTGACCCCGCGTGCCGCCAATAACGCTCCCGTGGTGGTCGCGCCCGTAAGATCATCGGCGACCACTCCGGAGAGAATTTTTCTTTCGGCACTCATTCTTAAGCTTCTTCCTTTCCGGCGCTCGCGGCCTGCGGCTTCGGCTCGCGCAGCGTCAGCAGAATAACGAAAGCGAGGAGCAGAACGACGACGAAGTACGAGAAAGCCACGTTGTAGCTACCGGTGGCATCAAGCAGCATTCCCACGATAAGCGGGGCGAAGAATCCGCCCAGGTTGCCGCCGGAGTTGATGATAGAAATCGCGAAGGGGTAGGTCTTTTCGGTGGAGTGGTTCATCGCGTAGGCGGTGAACATCGGCCAGCCCAGATTGAGGCAGAAGCCGGTGAGGATCAGCGCGAGCGCAACCACATACATATTATTGGGAACCACAAGGACGACGGCGAACATAATTGCGGTGAACAGGGCGGTCAGCAGCATCGTTGGCTTACGCCGGCCCGCGAAGATGCGGTCGGAAACCCAGCCGCCGGTGAGTGCACCGATAATACCGCCCAGCGCCGGGCAGGCAGCCACCCAGCCCATGGCGAAGACATCGTAACCGCGCGCATCTACCAGGTAGGTGGGAATCCAGGTCAGCATTCCGTAAAGCACATTGTTCATGAAGAAGTACGCAAGGGTATCGCCCCAGATATCCCAGGAGCGCATAACATCGCCGTTGGTCTCCAGGCGCTTGACCTTCCGGTAGCGGATCAGCTTATCGACCTTGGGCATCCACGACGCTTCCTTGCGGTTGGTCTGGGTGACCACTTCTTCAGAAGCGATGTGGGCGAGTTCAGCCTTATTGACGCGGGAAGACTGGCGCGGATACGAGCGCACGAAAATATGCCAGACAATGGCCATAATCGCGCCCGGAATCGCGAAGACCCAGAACACGTGCTGCCAGCCCATATTGTGGGCGAGAACCACCACGATAGGCGGAACCAGCATCGGGGCCAGCTGGGTGGAAGCGATATAGATACCAGTGGCAGTGCCTTTCTCCCGTTTCGGGAACCAGTTATTAATCGTGGAAGTCATTCCTACCGGGGTGGGACCTTCGGCCAGACCAAGCAGCAGACGCAGCACGATCAGTCCGATAGCCGTGGTGGTGAAGCCCATGAGGAAAGTAATGAGGGAGAAGCACAGCACCGCAAACGTCACCATATTGCGGGTGCCAAATTTGCCCATAATCAACCCGGCCGGGATCTGCGAAATCGCGTAACCAAGGAAGAACATCGAAGCAATAAGACCCTGCTGAGAATTGGTCATATGGAAGTCTTCTTTGATGAAGGGCAGCAGGGTGCCGATATTGGAACGGTCGGCCATACAAATAACGTAAGTGACGAAAATAATCGCCATGACTACCCAGCGATATCGGGTGGGCCGCTGGGCCATCTGCGGGGACGTAATCATGAAAAACTCCTGGAACACCGCGCGGGGGTGCCGCGATCGCTTCCTTGCATCGCGAGTGGTACGGGCCTGCCGAATACGCTACCGAAAGTGCCGTGCCCCCGGTCGGGCCGGGTGTGGCACTCACGGACATTCGGAGGGCGCGCCTCCGCGCTCACCTATCGGAACATATATTTCGTTCGAAATATACGGATAGGCTAACTGAGATGATCGAACCACGCAATAGAATAGGGATAAAATGCTCACACCATGCAAAATATGGCCGCGCCCGAGAATCCCAGGCGCGGCCCTAATGCGCGATTGTGGAGGTATGTTCCTTACTCCACTTCTCTATTATCTTTACTTCCCCACCACCACACGCTGGCGAATATGCGCGGTCAGCGGCCCGCGTTCGATTTCCTCAATCACGGCCACCGCCAACTCCGCGGAGGTCACCTCCGGGGAAATATACGTCCATTTGGCGATGCGGGCGCTTTCCACCGCCGCCGGGACCTTCCCATCCCCGCTGTCGAGCACGATGAGCCGGGTCGGCAGCCCAGATACCAGATCAATAAGATGGCTCGCGGCGCGCTCGGGGAAATCCTCCCCGGCATCCGCGCTGGGCGTGAGCGCGTCCACCATGGCGTCAAATCCGGCAATATCTCCGCGTTCAATATCGAAAACATCGCGGCGCAGCGAAACCGGCGCCACTGTTTCATTTTCCGAGCGTGTCACGGCAATAATTTCGTGCCCGCGCGCAACAGCTTCCTGGGTGAGGAGCTTCCCGGCCGAGCCATTCGCTCCAATAATTGCAATGCGCATTATTCATCCTTTCTGATGGGGGCCACGCGCGTGGCCCGCTGCTGGTGAGGTCTTATCAGGGTGATTGCGGTGGCGGGTGCCCGGCCGCGTAGTTGGGAGCCCGCCGAGGGGCGAAGCGGCAGCATGCCAGCTGGGCCACGATGTCCAGCCGGCCACCGCCGGGGTTGAAAACCTGGGAAACGCACCACCGCATCCCTTCCGAGGGTGAACAAGAGTTCACCATAGATGGTAGCTCAGATATGCCAGAATGAACCCATGACCGAATCGAATCAGCCCGCGCCGGAATCCGCACCTAACGCCGCCACGCCGAACCCCGCGCCCGCCGCGCAACCCTCACCCACCTGGCAACGCATGGTCGCCGGAAAAATGTACATCGCGGACGACCCCTACCTCGCCAAAGTCCGCCGCGAGGGCCTCACCGTCCAGCATGAACTCAACGCCACCAACCCTTCCGATAACGAAACGATCCGCACCATCGCCGCCCGCTTCTTCGGTTCCTTCGACCCGAGCGCCACCGTGGTCCCGCCCGTCCACTGCGATTACGGCGCGAATGTCCACATCGGCCCGGAAGTCTTCATCAACTCCGGCGCGATTCTGCTCGACGTTGCCCCCATCACACTGGGCCGCCGCGTCCTCATCGGCCCGCGCGTCACGATCACCACCGCCGGCCACCCGGTTCCCCCGCGCCTGCGCGCCGAAACCGACCTCGAATTCGGCACCGCGATCACCATCGGCGATAACGTGTGGATCGGCGCCTCCGCCACGATCGGCCCGGGCGTCACCATCGGCGAAAACTCCATCGTGGGCGCCGGCGCCGTCGTCATGCGCGACGTCCCCGCGAACTGCATTGTGGTCGGGGTTCCGGCCCGCGTGCTCCGGTATTTTAATAACGACGACGATGCCCGCGGCCAAGCGCTTCTCGATGCCTACGTCGCTGACATGGGCCCGCTTAGCTAAGGGAGCTGAGCCATCGGTATAAAATACAGCGTATGTCTATCGAACTTCCCCTGATTGATGCCGCCCTCGCGGCGGGTGTGCCGGCCGACGCGGTTATCCCCTTCGGTCGGGATCGGGCGAAGATCGATTACCGCTGGGTAGAAAGCCTCAGTGCCCAGCCCGGAACCAACCCCGCGCAACCCGGCCGCCTCGTGCTGGTGACTGCCATGTCGCCCACCCCGGCCGGGGAAGGAAAAACCACCACCTCCATCGGCCTGGCCGACGGCCTGCGCTACCTCGGCCAACGTGCGGTGCTGGCCCTGCGCGAACCCTCGCTCGGGCCGGTCTTTGGGCTCAAGGGCGGGGCCATCGGCGGGGGCCGCGCCACCCTCACCCCGGCGGATTCCATTAACCTGCACTTCAACGGCGACTTCGCCGCTATCGCCGCGGCCCACAACCTGCTGGCCGCCATGACCGATAACGCGGTGTATTTCGATACCCACGATATTGACCCGGCTACGGTGAGCGTGCGCCGCGTCATCGATATGAATGACCGGGCTCTGCGCGCCATCCTTCTCAGCCCCAGCGGGCGCCTGGATAGCGCCGGCCCGGGCGCGGGCACCCACTCCAATCCCGGCGCGCACGCCACCCGCGCCACCGGTTTCGATATTGTTCCCGCCAGCGAAGTCATGGCAGCTTTCTGCCTGGCCTCCTCCTTCGCGGACCTGCGCGAGCGCCTCGATTCCATGGAAGTGGCCCGTACCCGCGCCGGCAAACCGGTGACCGCTAAAGACCTGGGCGCCACCGGCGCCATGCTCGCCCTGCTCGCCGAAGCTTTTTCCCCGAACCTGGTCGCCACCCAGGAAGGAACCCTCGCCCTGGTCCACGGCGGGCCTTTCGCCAATATTGCCCACGGCTGCAATTCTGTGATGGCCACCCGCGCCGCGCTCGCGATGGGGGAGATCGCGGTTACCGAAGCGGGCTTCGGGGCCGACCTGGGTGCCGAAAAATTCATTGACATTATGTGCCGGACCTCCGGGCTGCGCCCCGACGCCGTCGTTTTCGTGATCACCTTGCGCGCGCTGCGCTACCACGGGGGTATCGCCAATGCCGCCCGGCACATCCAGAATTTGCGGGCGGTGTGGGGGCAGTCCGTCGTCGTCGCCCTTAATCGTTTTGATACGGATACCGAAGCCGATATCGCAAAGGTGCGCACGCAATTCGAAGATCTGGGCGTGCCCGTGGCCGTTTCCGAGCATTTCGCGCGCGGCGGGGAAGGTGCGGCGCCACTGGCTGAAGCGGTCCTGCGCGCCCTCGAAATGCCCTCCCGCACCACGTTCACGTACCCGGATCACGCGAGCCTTGCCGAAAAAATCACCGCGGTGGTGCGGCGCGTCTACGGGGGCGCGAGCGTGACCTTCGCGCAAGAAGCCCGCGAGCAACTGCGCGACCTGGAAGAACGCGGCTACGGCAGCTATCCCGTGTGCATCGCGAAAACCCCGGCCTCCTTCACCACCGACCCGAAACGCCTGGGCGCGCCCAGCGATTTCGACGTGCCGGTACGCGAGGTGCATCTCTCCGCGGGTGGCCGGTTCGTCGTCGTCATGGCCGGGAGCGTCATGCTGATGCCGGGCCTGCCCCAAGAACCATCCGCGCTGGCCATTGACGTGGACGGCGCCGGAAATGTGCGCGGTATTCACTAAAAATCCCTCTCGATCACGCCGCCCCAAAGTGTTACCCTGGACACGTGAGCGGCGACGGGGCCGCTCCGCGCACTTATGCGCGTGTGAATCCCCACGGAGGACGATATGACAAAGTTCGTATACGCATTTACCGAGGGCAACAAGGACATGAAGGACCTGCTCGGCGGCAAGGGAGCTAACCTGGCTGAGATGGTCCACATGGATTTGCCTGTCCCACCCGGTTTCACCATCACCACCGAAGCTTGCCGCTACTACCTGAGTAACGGACAGGAACCCGAAGAACTTGAAGCGGAGGTGACGCGCCACCTAGAAGCCGTGGAAGAGCAGATGGGCAAGAAACTTGGCGATCCGGAGGATCCGCTGCTGCTCTCGGTGCGTTCGGGCGCGAAGTTCTCCATGCCCGGCATGATGGAAACCGTGCTCAATATTGGCCTCAATGATGAATCAGTCAAGGGCCTGGCGGCGCAATCCGGCAACGAACGTTTCGCCTGGGATTCCTACCGGCGCCTCATCCAAATGTTCGCCCGGACCGTGCTCGATATTGATGGGGATCTTTTCTCGGACGCCCTGCATGCCCTCCAAAAGGAAAAAGGCTACAGCGGCGATCTTGATATGACGACGGCGGACCTGCAAGAGCTGGTCGAACAATTCAAGGGAATCGTGCGGCGCGCCACCGGGTACCCCTTCCCGCAGAACCCGCGCCGGCAAATGAACCTCGCAATCACCGCGGTGTTCCGCTCCTGGAACACCGAACGCGCCCGCATCTACCGCCGGCGCGAACACATCCCGGATGACCTGGGCACCGCCGTCAATATTTGCACGATGGTCTTCGGCAATATGGGGGAGAAGTCCGGTACCGGCGTGGCCTTCACCCGCGATCCTTCCACCGGGCACTCCGGGGTGTACGGCGATTACCTGGTCAATGCCCAGGGTGAGGATGTGGTGGCCGGTATCCGCAATACCCTCTCCCTCAAGGACCTCGAGCAGCTGGACCCGGTTTCCTACAACGAGCTCATGGACATCATGAAGCGCCTGGAGAACCACTACCGGGATCTGTGCGATATCGAATTCACCATCCAGGAAGGCAAGCTGTGGATGCTGCAAACCCGCGTGGGGAAGCGCACCGCCGCCGCTGCTTTCCGGGTGGCCACCCAGCTGGTGGACGAAGGGCTCATCAGCGCGGAAGAAGCCATCACCCGTACCACCGGCGAACAGCTCACCTCGCTGCTCTTCCCGCAGTTCCAGCGCGATGCGCAGCGCACCCTCATCACCAAGGCCATGGCGGCCTCCCCGGGTGCGGCCGTGGGCGAAGTGGTGTTCAGTAACGAGCAGGCGGAGGCGCGCGCCGCGGAAGGTGCCAAGGTGATCCTGGTGCGCCGCGAAACCAACCCGGATGACCTGCCCGGCATGGTGGTGGCCGCCGGCGTGCTCACCGCGCGCGGCGGGAAAACCTCGCACGCCGCGGTGGTGGCCCGCGGGATGGGCCGCACCTGCGTGGTGGGCGCGGAGGATCTGCTGGTGGAAGAAAAGGCCGGCACGGTCTTCATCAAGTCCACCGGGCAGACGCTGCGCGCCGGGGACGTGATCTCCATTGACGGCACCACCGGGGAAGTGTTCTTCGGGGCGGTGCCGGTGGAAGATTCCCCGGTCATGATCTATGTTTCCCAGGGCTTGGAGGCCGCGCTGGAAGCCGCCGGCGATGATGTGGACACCTGCGAACTGGTGCGTTCCGTGGATCGCATCCTCACCCAGGCGGATAAGTCCGCGCGTATGCACGTGCGGACCAATGCCGATAATCCGGAAGATGCCGCGCGCGCTCGCGAATTCGGGGCGCAGGGGATCGGCCTGTGCCGCACCGAGCATATGTTCTTGGGCGAGCGGCGCGAACTCATTGAGCACGTGATCCTCGCGGCCACCCCGGAATTGCAGGAGGCGGCCCTGGGTGCGCTCATGCCGCTTCAGCGCGGTGATTTCGAAGGTATTTTCGAGGCGATGGACGGCCTGCCGGTGGTGGTGCGCCTCATCGACCCGCCGCTGCACGAATTCCTCCCGGATATGACGAAGCTGGCGGTTGAGGTAGCCACCATGGAAGCCCGCGGTCAGCAGGTGCCCGAACACACCCGCACCCTGCTGCGGGCGGCAACCGAACGCCACGAAGATAACCCGATGCTGGGCCTGCGCGGGGTGCGCCTGTCCATCCAGATCCCCGGTTTCGTGGATCTCCAGGTGCGGGCGGTGGCCGAAGCTGCGGTTGCTTGCCGCAAGCGCGGCCTGGATCCGCATCCGGAAATCATGATCCCGCTCATCGGTTCGGATAAGGAATTCCGCCTGGTCGCGGACCGTGCCCGCAAGATCATCGCCGATGTGGAACGCGAATCCGGCTACGACCTGGACATCGCGATCGGCAATATGATTGAGCTGCCGCGCGCGGCGATTATCGCGGAGAAGATCGCCGAAGATTCCGAATTCTTCTCCTTCGGCACCAATGACCTGACCCAGACCACGTGGGGCTTCTCGCGGGACGACGTCGAACACGAATTCATTCCGACCTATATGGCGGAAGGGATCTTTGACACCTCGCCCTTCGAGACCATCGACTGCGAAGGCGTGGGCGAGTTGGTGCGCATGGGTACCGAACGCGGCCGGAAGGGCAACCCGAATCTCACCGTGGGTATCTGCGGCGAGCACGGCGGGGATCCCGCCTCGGTGCACTTCTTCGACTCTGTCGGTTTGGATTACGTGTCCTGCTCCCCGTTCCGGGTGCCGGTGGCGCGCCTGGAAGCCGGGCGCGCGGCCGTCATGGCCAAGGGGCAGGAGTCCGGAGCCGGCGCGACGGCGTAGCTTTGGCACCTCGCGCGTAGCTGCGAGGCTGCGGAGCCGCGAAGCGGCGGCTTTGAGCCCGCAAGCGCGAGCTGAACGCGGCTAGCACAGCACAGCGGCCGGGCGGGAACCGAGCTCTTCACGGAGCTGGTTTCCACCCGGCCGCTTGGCATCTGGTGGCTTAGCGATACCGGGCCACCGGGGCCGTTCGGGCACGGCAGCGTAAGCACCCGGAGACGCGGGCGCCGTCGTACAAGAAAGTGCGGTGCAGTCAATTCTCAGGTACCTCGCCTAGGATAGGCTTGGGTAGGCAGGTTGGTGCGGTAAGCAGTATCGGAGATGGTATCTCGTGGGCGTTTTCTCATTACGTGGCGGGCAATTTCATCGCGCGGCGCCTCCCGCTGATCTTCCGGAAGAAACCCGCGCCTCCGTTGCCGAAGCGTTGCGCGCCCAGATTGCGGAGTTCCTCGATTTCCCGGCCTTCCAGGTGGCGTGGACACGCCCGGAGGGGGAGAGCGGCACCGCTTCTCTGGTTGCCTTGGATGCCACCGGGAACATTATTAGCGTCGATATTATTGATATTCTCGACGGCGCAGCGCTCCTCGCGGCCCTCGCCCGTTCCGCTCAGCACGCCACTTTAGACAGGCGCGAAATCACCCGGCTTTTCCCGGGCGGGCCTCACGATTTTTCCTCCGCTTGGCAGGAGTTCACCGCCGTCAATCCGCCCATTCCGGAACCGGCGCCGCGCCTGAGCATCTTCGCTTTCGCTATCGATCCGGATATTACTGACGCCGTGCGGGCCCTGGCCGGAGCCGGGGTGCAGGTCTGGCAGGTGACCATCCTGGAGCGGGCGGCCGGGATTTTGCTCTCTGTGGACGAAGTCCGCCTCCAGCGCGCCACCGCGCTCGGGCCGGCCGCCGGGGTGCCGGTGTTGAATGTGGCGCCCGAGGCGGAAGCGGAAACGGAAGCGGGCGATCATCCCGAGGCGGAGGCTATGCCGGAAGTCTCGCGGGAAGGCGATGCGGCACCCGAGGCGGAGAATATGCCGGAAACGGAGGCTCAGCCTGAGCCGGTAGCCGAGCAACCGGCAGAAACACCTGAAGTGGCGGAACTTGCTACCGAGCGGCCGCGGCGGCGCGGAAGCCGGGCCGCCCAGCCGGGTACCGAAAGCGCTGCACGCAGCCGCAATATTTGGCAGGAAATCCGCGGCCGCCGCGCCGCGCATACCTCCGCTGCGGCCGCTACATCCGTGCCCAGCTCAGCGGCCGGCGCCGCGCACACCGCCGCGCACCGCGCTGCTAATTCCGCCCCTCCTGAGGGCGCTTATCGGAGTGATCATCAGGCTGCCCCGCGGCGTCGGGCGCGGCGCGCGGCGGAATAAAGTTCACGCGGTGCGGCCGGAATTCGAAGCCACCCCGCTTTACCGTGATAATCGGACTGGTGTCCTCCGGTAAACCGAGCCGCTTGCGGCGCTCCGCTTCCTTGCGCCGAGCCTTCTCCCGCCGTTCAATGCGCGTTTCTATAGCTATTTCCTCAAGCGCTTTCTTGGCTGCCAGATTGGCTTCTTTTACCTCCGCTGTGGTCAAGCCGGTTTTCCATTCCCGTATCCCGAACACCTCGATAATCGCGACGGTGGTAGCCACGCCGCCACAGATGAGTGCCTGCCGGGAGTCCCACGTCAGTGCGAATGCGACAAGAAAATAGACCCCTGTAAAAAATACAATCCGGCACAGCGGGGGAATCCATCCGCCCGGGCTCGGATGGTGCCAGCGGCGTTGATCCCAACGGTCGACGTGCGCCGAAAAGAATTCAACAGCCACGGTGCTCAGCACAACGATGAGCAGCAGAGCGAAAAAATTCACCTGGTGAAGGAGGAACAACCGGCTCAGCGCCAGCGCAATCACAATACCTATCGCGGTAATAGTGCCTGTAATGAGGTGCCCGCTCCACGACTGGCGGAAAGGCACCGGCGTCCAATCCGGATCCGGAGGAATACGAACCATAGCTATCCCTTCACTCGACGCATGTGCAAAGTGTACGTGGCTGTCGGCGTCAAGTAGTTGGAAAAGTCAGGGACTTTAACATATATGAAAGTGATGGTCATGGCTTCATGTTGATCACCGCCAAGACAGTTGGTCGGTCACTACCATCGTCAGGCGTGCTCGTAACATTAAACGATGCCCCAAGCACGAGCTGAGCAACGGCAATCCTAGCCCCGCGTCAACCGCTGACTTTCCCCGCCTCGCCGCGCCGGCGAGGAAGGTATGTTTTTCCGGGATGTACTGCGGATGTCGTACATACGAAGTACAGCTTAGAAAACATATACCCTGTCCCCAGGTTCTGGTGTGACTATTGAACTTCATGAGGTCCATGAGAAGCTCGCGGGAAGCTCGCCGCGTCCGCCCGAAATCAAAGTGCAACGGCAGCTACGTTAAGAAATCGTTTTGATGTCGTGGGGTTGCATCCTGTGGCGGCCACTGTCGTGGGGTTGCATCCTGTGGGGCTCGATGTCCGTGGGGTTGCATCCTGAACGGCCCGGCAGGCCCGACCAGCCGGGCCCGCCGAAACGCCTGGCGCGGGCACGCTATCCGTGGCACCCTGGAATGGAAAGCCCCCGCGGCGCGGAGCCTACGGTGGCGGCCCCGGGAAAGCAGGCAGAAAACAAGCAGAAAACAAGCGGAAAGCAAGCAGAACACGAAAAGGAAGCCCCATGCGCAACATCACCTTGGCGAACGGCGATACCGTGCCGGCCCTCGGGCTGGGCACCTGGTTCCTCGGCGATAACCCGGCGAGCCGGCAGGAAGAAATCGCGGCGCTGCGCTGCGGAATCGAAGGCGGGGCGCGGCTCATCGACACCGCGGAAATGTACGGCAGTGGGCGCTCCGAAGAACTCGTGGGCGAAGCAATCACGCCTTTCCCGCGCGAATCTCTCTACCTCATCACCAAAGTGCTGCCCTCCAACGCCTCGCGCCACCGCATGGAGGCCGCGCTCGACGCCAGCCTCAAGCGCCTCGGAACCGACTACGTTGATATGTACCTCTACCACTGGCGCGGCGGCACCCCGCTGGCCGAAACCGTGGCGGAACTCGAACGCCTGCGCGCGACCGGGAAAATCCGCAGCTGGGGCGTCTCTAATTTCGACGTTGAAGATATGCAGGACCTGGCCGCGGTGCCCGGCGGCGCCAACTGCCAGGCCAACGAGGTGCTCTACCACCTCGGCTCGCGCGGCATCGAAGTGGAGCTGCGCGGCCTCATGGAACGGCGCGGCGTGGCGCTCATCGCCTACTGCCCACTCGCCCAGGCCGGCACCCTGCGCAACGGCCTGGTCACCAACCCGGCCCTCACCGAGGTCGCCCGTGAACTGGGCATCAGCCCCTTCCAAGTTCTCCTCGCCTGGGTGCTGGCGCAGGGCGACGCCATCGCGATTCCGCGCACCGGCAAACTCACACATATGCGGGAAAACTTGGAGGCCGCGCGCCTCGAACTGAGCGCCGACCAACTCGCGCGCCTGGACGCCGCCTTCCCGGCTCCGCGCTTCCGAGTCCCCCTCGATGTGGAATAGCTTCGCTCCAGGTGGTACGACGGCGCCGCGGCGCGCCCGCGCGCCGCGGGGACGCGGCGTCGTCGTGCTTAAAAGCCATGCACGGTAACCCGCAGCTACACCGCTCCGTAACCGATCTGGCGGAAAAATATCGCCACGGCCCCGGCGATCTTTCCGTGCCGGGCCTTACGTCATAGGGAGGGGGTCAAAAAAATGGAACAATGTTCCATGTCAGGAAAGTGGCGCAGTTGCTACGAATATTCGACATAAGGAGTAGTCATGGTTAATCGCATGATCCTCAACCAAACCTCGTACTTCGGGCGCGGTGCGCTCGACCAGCTGGTCCCCGAGCTGCATCGCCGCGGCTTCAAGAAAGTCCTCATCATCACCGACAAGGGCGTGCGCCAGGCCGGGACCGTGGACCTAGTGACGAAGCGTTTGGATGAGGCCGATTTTGCTTACGAGATTTTCGACGACGTTGTTCCGAACCCGCCCGTCGAAAATGTGAAGGCCGGCGTGCAGGCGCTCAAGGATTCCGGCGCGGATGTGCTTATCGGCCTGGGCGGCGGTTCCCCGCAGGATACCGCGAAGGCCATCGGCATTATCGGTGCGAACCCCGAATTCTCCGATGTTCTTTCCCTCGAGGGCGTGGCGGACACCAAGAACCCCTCCGTGCCGATTATCGGTATCCCCACCACCGCCGGTACCGCTTCGGAAACCACCATTAACTACGTGATTACCGATACCGAGAAGCACCGCAAGTTTGTGTGCGTGGACGAACACGATATTCCGGTGCTCGCCATTGTGGATCCGGATCTCATGGACGGCATGCCGCGTTCCCTCAAGGTGGCGACCGGGCTCGATGCCCTCACCCACGCCATCGAAGGCTACATCACCCCGGGTGCCTGGGAGCTTTCGGACGCGGTTCACCTCAAGGCGATCCAGATGATCGCGAAGAACCTGCGCAAGGCTGCCGACGGTGATACCGACGCCGTGGAACAGATGGGTTACGCCTCCTACATCGCGGGCATGGGCTACTCCAATGTGGGCCTGGGCCTGGTGCACGGCATGGCGCACCCGCTCGGTGGGCGTTACGACGCGCCGCACGGCGTGGCCAACGGTATCCTGCTGCCGGCCGTCATGAAGTTCAACGCCGAGTACACCGGTGAAAAGTACCGCGATATTGCGCATGCCTTCGGCATGAAGGATTCGTACGACGTCGCGCTAGAAGACGCGCGTACCTACGCGGTGGACGCGGTCAAGCAGCTGGTTGAGGACCTGGGTAACCCCACCACGATCTCCGCGGTGGGCGTGGACGAATCCGGCCTCGACGCCCTGGCCGAGGACGCCTTCAACGACGTGTGCACCCCGGGCAACCCCCGCAAGGCCACCAAGGAAGACATCCGCGCACTCTACGCTTCGCTGCTCTAAGGGCTGAGGTATTCGCTTAGCTCATTCATGTGCTCAAGCGGCGAACGTGGCCGGTGCCTGATTTAGTTCGGGTGCCGGCCACGTTCACGTCAGGCCACTTTCCTGCGAGAGCGTTCTTGTGTGAGCACGCCGTGTGTTGCTATCCGGGTCCGTTATGTGGCCGGGTGCGCGGCGGCTAGGTAGCGGCGTCGTCGTTAGGAATCGGTACGCATCTTCAAAACGCACGCGCTCAGCAAAGCCGCCCCGGCAATACCCGCGGAAAGCGCTAGCGCCCCGCGGTAGCCGCCCCAGGTTCCCACCAGGGGCGCAACCAGGCCGATGCCCAGGCTCGCGCCCACGCCGAAAGCTGCGCCGTTGAGGCCGGGGAGTGAACCGGGCGCCTCGGGCGGGGCCAGGATCACGCCCAGGCCGTTGACCGTTGTGAGAATCATGCCGTTATAGGTAATTCCAAGAAGCGCGATAAGGGCGAAAACAACCCAGCGGTGCTCAAGGAAAAGCCAGATGCCGCCAATCGCGCACAGGGAAACGGCGAGCCCGGTGCGTAGCACGGTGAGCCAGCCGATTTTCCCTGCCAGCCATCCGGATAGCGGTGCGGCGACCAGGCCAATAAGTGCCGGCGGGGTGAGGTAAAGGAGTGCGGCGCGGCCAGCCTCAAGCCCGTATCCCGCCTCGGAATTCTGGGCGAAAAGCGCGACCGTAAAATTGATAACCGCGAAAACCGAGGCGAGAGACAGCAGCGTTGTGGCGATAAGCGGCCAGCAATGGCGCGATGCCAGATGGCGCAAAGCGAAAAGCGGCGAGGCAACTCGGCGTTCCGCCACGCAAAAAGCGCAGAAAAATAGCACGGCCGCCCCGAAAAATGCGAGGCTGGCCGGGGCGAACCACCCGCGGGTGCCACCGATATTGACGTAGTAGGTCAGGAAAATCAGGCTGAGCGAGAGCAACCCGCCGCCCAACCAATCCATCTTTCCGGTGGTGGTTGGCTGTTTTTGCGCGGGCAGTGCCCGGGCCGTCAGGAAAATCGCGGCCGTGGTGAGTGCGGCGATCACAAAGAAAATCGCTTGGAAGCCGAAGCGGTCCGTAAGGATCCCGCCGAGCCAGCCGTCTAGGCCGCCCACGCCGCCGTTCGCGGCGCTGATAATACCCAGCATCGTGCCGAGCAGCGCGGGAGATACCGATTCGCTCAGAATCATATACGCGAGCTGGAAAACCGCTCCCGAGACGCCTTGCAGGACCCGCCCGGTCACGAAAATGGGGAAGTTCGGGGCGAACGCGCACACCAGTGTGCCCACCAGCAAGATCGCGAGCACCGCCAGCAGCATCCGCGCGCGCCCGAGGAAATCACTCCACCGGGTCAGAAGAATTCCGGCGACCGCGCCGGCCAGGAAGAACAGGCTCGACACCAGCGCGAGCGTCCCCTCGCTCACCGCAAAGCTGCGCCCGATATCGGGGAGCGCGGGAGTCACCATCGTGGTGTTGAGCTGATAGGACAGGACGGCAATAACTAGGGTGACGAGCAAGCCGAGCTGTGTGCCGGGCCGGAGCGCGGTTCCTCCGTCCGGATGGTTTGTATTGGAATTGGGGGACGGACGCTTCGGATCGCTTTGCTGAGGGGTACCGGCAGTGGCCGGAACTTTACGTGCACTCACTTCTCTATTATCGACGACGCCGCAGCTCCTCGCCCGCGCGCTTCATGTGCCGCGGCTCAGAGCTTGGCTGGGCGGTGCTTGAGGGGTGTGTAGGTGTGTGCTGTGGTGGTCTAGACGCTACCCGGGACGGGCGATGAGTCTCCGGCTGGGTTGTTGAGGCGTGTTTTTCAGGTGTTCGAGCGTGGTTTTCTCTGGTTTTCTGGGTGTTTGGGCTGGGTGTGGTGGGTGTCTCTCTGGTTTGATTTGCGTCTAGCGGGCCGGGCTTGTAAGCTTGTTACCCGTCGCCGAGAGCCGGAAACGCCTCGAAGCGACACGGAATCCTCGTGATTATGTTCTAGTCCACAGGCTTCCTGGTTTGTAAAGAACCGGGCCATGGTGGTAGGCTAACGGGGTTGCTCTTCTTGAGCGTGAATGATTTCCTCCTCGGACCAACCAGTCTGTTTGATGTAGATGGTTGGTGTGGGGTGTGGGTATGGTGTTTGGATGCTTAATAGCGTGTCTGACTAATATATTTTTTACGTGATTTTTTGTTCACATGACCTAACCAGGTTCACTGAATTGTTGGTTTCCTGGTGGTTGTGTGGGTGTGTGCAAGGACAGTAGCACTCCAATAGATAGTGACTAGATGCTGTGTTTTTATGTGGTGTTTAGTTGGTTTGTTTGTTGGTGGTGTGTTTTGTTCTTGTTATTTATTTTGTTTGAGCTAGTTGTTTTGGCTCTCTGTTTTTATATGGAGAGTTTGATCCTGGCTCAGGACGAACGCTGGCGGCGTGCTTAACACATGCAAGTCGAACGATGAAGCCTGCAACTTGTTGTGGGTGGATTAGTGGCGAACGGGTGAGTAATACGTGGGTAACCTGCCCTCCTTTTTGGGATAAGCCTTGGAAACGGG
>NZ_JBOZGG010000009.1:0-99088 GCF_051267215.1 Actinotignum vesiculae | reverse complement strand
CAAAAATTACGATAGACGGGTTGCTTGATAAGCGTGGGATTATTGATGTTTGCGTTCACTGTGCGATGACTGGCCACTACGGGTTGGTTGGTGTTTGTTTGGTTGTGGCGGTGGTTATAGCGGCAAGGGTATACGCCCGGTCTCTTTTCGAACCCGGTAGCTAAGGTTGTTTGCGCTGATGGTACTGCACTCGGTGGGGTGTGGGAGAGTAGGTCGCTGCCGCCATGTTTTGTTAGTGTGTGGGGTGTTAGTCCTGTTGGGGCTGGCACCCCACACACGTGTTTAACCCACAAGGCCACAGTGAACCGACGAATAGGTTTTTGCATAATCTAGACGCGGTGAACTACTTTGATTTAAAGTAGTTCAAGGAAGTCACGTAGTTGTGACTTTCGTTGGTTGCGCCACGCAAATGGGAACTGGGCGTGGCGACCGATATTGTGGTCAAGCAAGGAGCTTGATCACAGGAAGGCTACGCCGTGTTGAATATTAGAAAACGCGCAGCGGCTGTCACAGCTACGCTCGCTGTTATGTGCGGGGGGGTCTTGCTTCCGCTAGCTTCGCCTCGGAAATAGGTCCGAATGGTGCTGACGGAAGCTCCGATTATTCTGCGCCTGTCGGGGAGCATCTCACCGCAACGTGGGACTCTCTTTCTGGAACTCTGACCGTCTCGGGTTATGGTGAACTTGACCGCGAACAATGGCTAACGGTTAAAAAGCCACATTGCGAGAATAATACTGCACCGGCGAACCGGATTAATTTCGAGCCGGACACGGATAAGACAATTTCATTCCCTCAGTATTCAAGCATTTTGTTTAGTCAATGCGCCGCTGCTGATATCCAATTCCCAGAGAAGGGCATTGATACCAGCAAGGCTACAACGATGATGGCAATGTTCAACGGTGCTGCAAAGGCGAATCCCAATGTGGCCAATTGGGATACTCGAAACGTTACCGATATGAACAGCATGTTCCTCCATGCAACGAGCGCAGATCCGGATGTCTCTAGGTGGAACACCGGAAAAGTCACCGACATGCACTCAATGTTCCGAGATGCTACCTCGGCGAATCCAGTCGTAACCGGCTGGGACACCTCGAATGTGACAAATATGAGTGATATGTTCTACCAAGCCACACGTGCCAACCCTGATGTGACGGCGTGGAAGACCGGCAACGTCACCACAATGGCAAATATGTTTTGGAGTGCAGAATCTGCTAACCCGAACGTTGCGAATTGGGACACCAGCAAGGTGACAGACATGGACTCCATGTTTGCTCATGCCAAGCAAGCGAACCCAGACGTTTCGAACTGGGATACCGGGAACGTCACCACAATGGCAACTATGTTCAAGGGCGCGAAGTCGGCCAATCCGAATGTAGCCAGCTGGGATACCAGCAAGGTCACTGATATGAGTTCGATGTTCGCGAGTGCTTCTATGGCTAACCCCGATACGTCGAAGTGGAAGACCGGCAACGTCACCACAATGGCAAGTATGTTCGAGGACGCAAGCTCAGCTAATCCAAACGTTGCCGACTGGGACACCAGCAATGTCACGAATATGAGCTCCATGTTTGCTAATGCCACAAAGGCGAATCCCGATGTCTCGAAATGGGATACCGGGAATGTTACAGACATGAGCAGGATGTTCACATGGGCTTTTGCGGCTCAGCCGAACGTCACTAATTGGGATACTGGCAACGTTACAAATATGAATAGCATGTTTGCCGTTGCTGTCTTCGCGAATCCCGATGTCTCAAAATGGAATATGGGTAAAGTAACCGATATCAACCAGATGTTTGAGATGGATAACTTCGCGCAGTTCCTCGATATTGCAAACTGGGGCACCCTTCCTGCCTCGCTTGATTCAGTTTTTGCGACGAGCTCACCCGCGGTCATTAGACTCACCGGTAGCCAAGTGAAAGCACTTGCGCAGGGGAGAAATAACTTTAAGTTCCAGAAAGACGTTCCCTTTAATATCGTGGAAGAGAGCGAATCTGCTGATGTTCCGCTTCCGCTGAGATCAGAAGCGGTGCTTGGTCAGAACGCTAACGAACTCTTCAGTATCGCCGATACACTTCGCGATGACGCGGTGTACTACGTGCGCCCGAACATGATGGTGGGAGTCACGGTTGCGCCATTGAGCGTCGTGGAGGGGAGCCCGGCGCCTATCCTGGAGCTCACGACCAATCCCGAAGGATTCTCGACGTGTCTGGAAGGCCAACCTGCTCTGACATACACCACGGAAACTAAACCCGGTGAATATCCGATCACCCAAGGAAGCGTGAATGTTAAAGCCGAGTGTGCGGCGGGGTACGGAATCACATTTAAGGATTCTACGTTGACCGTAACAGCTCGCGAAGTCACGCCACCGGCACCGAAGCCGACTACGCCGGTGCCGGATCCGACTGAGCCTGCTAAACCGAAGCCGACTACGCCGGCACCGAAGCCGACTCCGTCCGTTCCGAACACCGGCAATATGTTCTACGTTTCGAATAACTGGACTTCCACGGTGGCTGAGCATATGTTTTCTTACGGTCGCGCCGGTGACCAGGTACTCGTCGGGGACTGGGATGGTGACGGCGTGGATACCTTTGCGGTGCGCCGCGGAAACATTCTGTACGTGAAGAACTCCGTGCAGGGAGGTCAGGCTGATCACGTCTTCTCCTACGGTCGTGCTAGCGATGAGATCGTCGTCGGTGATTTCGACGGGGACGGTAAGGATACTTTCGCGGTGCGCCGCGGGAATGCTTACCATGTCCTCAACTCGCTGCACAGCGGGGCTGCCGACCAAGTGATCTACTACGGGCGTGCCAATGACGCCGTCTACACCGGTGATTTCGATGGCGACGGCGTGGATACCTTTGCGGTACGCCGCGGCAATATGTACTACGTCAAGAACAGCATTGCCTCGGGTGTGGCCGATAGCGTCTTCTCCTACGGGCGGGACGGTGACACGACCCTCCTGGGTGATTTCGATGGCGACGGCGTGGATACTTTCGCGGTGCGCCGCGGAAATACCATCTACGTGAAGAATTCCCTGACGCCCGGTGATGCCGATCGGGTCCTGGCCTACGGGCGGGTTTCTGACACCCTTTACATCGGTGACTGGGATGGAGACGGTATCGATACCCCGGCGGTACGCCGCTAAATCTCCGTGACGCTCCGGCTACGTTGTCTTCTAGTCGGGCAAGGGCCCCGCTCCGCTTCGTGAGCGGGGCCCGCTTATGTGCGGCTAGCCGGATCGGCTCACATAGCGACAGTTAGGTGGATGCGTCGCCAAGGCTCAACCTTGTCGTAAGGGTGTGGTACCGTCCGATACATGATCGGCACGCCGCCTTCGGATAGCGACATGCACGCGGGTTGCTCGCGGGGGCTAGCTGCGCCGTCGTACCTTAGGTACACGCGAAATGGAGGTAAGAATGAAACGATGGGGAGCGCTGTGCGCGGTGCTCGGACTTGTCCTGGGCGCCTGCGGAACCACCGGGAAAACCGAAGGGAATTCCCCGAAAGAAGGCGCCGCATCCGCACCGGCCGCTGAAGCGCAAGCATCCGCGCCCGTCACCACCGCGGTAGCCGTGCCCGATCCGCGCAGCCTCACCGGAATGGTGAGCGTCGATCCGCTCCCCGAACCGCATCCGGCGCAGCCCGCCGCAGTCAACCTTCCCGTCACGATCACGGACGCCAGCGGCGCGAAAGTGACCGTAACCGATGCTTCGCGAGTGGTGACCCTCGATATGTCCGCCGCGATTTCGCAAACGCTCCTCGCCCTCGGGCTGGGCAACACCATCGCGGGCCGCACCGTATCCGATACCGAGCCGAGCCTCGCGGACGTGCCGGTGGTCACCGAGAGTGGGCACAGCGTGAACGCCGAGGCAGTACTGCGCCTCGCCCCGACCCTCATTCTCACCGACGGCACTATCCGCGGGGCCGAAGGTGCCCTCGCGCAACTCGAAGCGTCCGGTATTCCGGTGGTGCGGCTAACGCGTGCAACAAAGTTCGACGACGCGCCCGCCCGCGCGGCGGAAGTCGCCCGCGCCGTGGGAGCCGGGCAGGCGGGTGAAGAACTGGCCGCCCAGATTTCCCAATCCATCGCGCAGGCGCGGATCGACGTTGCCCAGCTGGCCCCGGCCGACCCGCTGCGCATGGTCTTCCTCAATATTCGCCCCCAGGCCGGGCTGTTTATGCTGCTCGGGAGCGAATCGGGTGCCAGTGACGTGATTGACGCGGTGGGCGGGCGCGATATGGCCGGGGAAGCGGGAGTCACCAAGGCCCGGCCCGCCAGCCAGGAAGCCCTGCTCGTGGCCAACCCGGAAGTTATTATCGTGATGACCAACGGGCTGGGCGCGCTCGGCGGGATCGAGGCGCTCGAAGGGCAACCCGGGATCTCGCAAACCGACGCCGGTAAGAAACAGCGCGTGCTCGCCATCCCCGATAATCTTTCCCTCGGATTCGGTCCGCAAAGTGGCGATCTTATTCGCGCAATGGGCCAGGCGCTTTACACTGCCCAGTAGCGGCACCAAGCCGGCAGCGGCGGGAGCGCATTGCCGGCACGTAGCGGTACAACGCCGGTAGCGGTGGGAGCGCATAGCCGGCAGCGGTAGGAACACGCCCCGCGCCGCGAGAAACGCGGGCGGTAGTGTGCCCGCGGCAGCACAGCACGAAGGGAAAGTACGAAAGGACAGTGAGAGGATGACCGTGGCCCAGCGCCCTAGCTCGCGCGAGGGACATCCGCATTCTTCGCCAGCCGGGCATGCCGCCCGGTCGGCACAAGGCCCCAGCTCACGGCAGCGCCCTGGCCCGCGCGGAGCGGATCCGATTTCCGCACCCGGGCGCCGCGCCGCGCTCATCGCGGCCTGCCTGCGCCTGGCCACCATTGCGGCGATTATTGCCGGGTACGTGACGGCGGCTCACACCAGCGCGGCACCGCTGAACACCGGCCACCTTTGGCTCGCGGCCGGCTTCTTCGCCCTCGCCGCCGCCTGCGCGGTAGCCGAACGAGTGGGCAGCACCGGGGCAGCCCGCGCGGAGGAACGCCGGCTGCGCGGCCGGCTCCTTGAACGCACCTTCATGCTCGCCCGCACCGGCACCCCGACGCCCTATACCGCCGGGCGGCTCCTCCCGCTCCTCACCGATAGCGTCGAACGCATCACCAACTACCGGCAGGGCTACGTGGGCACCACCATCGGCGCGCTGCTCGCACCGTTCCTCACCCTCGCCTTTATCGGGATCGCCATCGATCCGGTGATCGGCTTCGGCGTGATGGCAGCCCTCCCGCTTATCCCCGCCGGCATCGGCCTCTTCTTCCGTTTCTTCCGCCGCGCCTCCAGCGAATCGCGCCGCGCGCGCGACACCCTCGTGGACAGCTACCTCGACGCCATCCGCAATATGACCACCATTCGTCTCTTTAACGCCGGGGAACGCACCGAAGCCGACCTGGCCCGCCGCGGCGAAGCCAATCGCCGCGCCATTATGCGGATGCTGGCCGGCAACCAAATCGTCATTATCGTGATGGACGGTCTGGTCGGGCTCCTCCTCATCTGCCTGACCGCCGGACTCACCACCGCCCGCGCCGCGCACCTAGCCCCGTGGGAAGCCCTCGCCGTGGCTCTCCTCGCGGTGGTACTCCTCGAACCGCTCTCGCAGGTAGCCGGCTTCTTCTACATCGGGATGGGCGGGCGCGCCGCCCAAAAAGCCATCACCCGGTACCTCGCCATCGCTCCGCGTATATTGCACGACGGCGCAGCTGCGGCTCCCAGCACCACCGCGAATGACGGTGCGGCGGAGAGCGACGGCGCCACCCCGCCTGCCAGCGCCACCCCGCTTATCACCGTGAATAACGCCGCGGTGAATTACGGGCGCGAAGAGGTGCTGACCTCGGCGAATCTGCGCGTGGCGCGCGGGGAACGCCTCGCGATTGTGGGAGTGAGCGGAGCCGGGAAATCCACCCTGCTCGCGCTGCTGCGCGGAGCCCTGCGCCCGCAAGCCGGGAGCGTGCAGATTGGCGCGATCCACGTGGATGCCGAGAGCGGTGACCTGGCGCAGTTGCGCGCGCGCAGCGCCGTCGTCGCCCAAACAACGTGGATGTTTACCGGAAGCCTCGCAGATAACCTGCGCCTGGCGCGCCCGGATGCCACCGCGGAGCAGATGTGGGAGGCACTGCGGCGCGCCCAGGTCGCCGAGGACGTGGCGCGCATGCCGGAGGGGCTCGATACCTATCTCGGGGAAGATTCCGCTTTGATTTCCGGCGGGCAGGCCCAGCGCATCTCCCTGGCGCGGGCGTTTTTGGCCGGGCGCACCCTGCTGCTGCTCGACGAGCCCACCGCGCAGGTCGACCTCGAATCCGAAGACCGGATTTGCGCGGCGCTGGCGGGGCTGGGGCCCGAGTACACGCTCGTCATGGTCACGCACCGTCCCGCCTTGGCGGTGCTGGCGGACCGGGTGGTGCGGGTCCGCGATGGAATTCTCGAGGAGGTCAGCGATGTCCATGCCGAGTAATAATGCCGCGCTGCGCACCGTGCTGCGCTGGCTGCTCTCCCTCACCCGCCCCGTTCACGGCCCGCTCGCCCTCTCCACCCTGTGCCGGGCCGCCGGTCAGGTGGCCGATATTGGGCTGTTCGCGGTGGCGACCTACGGGATGGTGGCGGCCGTGAGCAGCGGCGGGGGAGCGGGCTTCCTCTGGGTTGTGGCCCTCCTCGCGCTCCTCAAAGCCGCCCTGCGCTACCTCGAACAATTCACCGGGCATTACGTGGCTTTCCGGGCCCTCGAACTGCTACGCACCCGCGTTTTTGCCAGCCTGTGGCCCAAGGCCCCCGGGATTATGGCGCGCTCGCGCTCGGGGGATATTGTTGCTTCCCTCACCCGCGATATTGACCGCATCGAAGTGGTCTACGCCCATACGGTGGCACCGGTGGTCTGCGCCTACTTGCTTACCCCCGCGGCGCTGCTGGTGGGCGGCGCGCTGCTCGGGTGGAACGCGATGGCGCTGCCGGCCGTGGCCGCGGCGCTAGCACTTGCGGTTATCCCTTACGCGGGTACCCGGCGCGCGATTGATGCGACGACGGCGCAACTCGCCGCCCGCGCCGATCTGGCCGCGCATGTGACAGATTCGCTCTACGGCCTCGAAGATGTGCTCGTCTTCGGCCGCACCGCCGACCGCGTGCACGAAACAGCGGCCCTGGGGGCGAAAGTCGCCACCGGTGGATCTTTCCCGGCCTGGGTGGCCGGGCTGCGCCGCGGGGCCAATATTATTGCCGCCGGCATGAGCGCGGCGTGGATAATCGCGGTGGGGGTGAGCGATCCGAGTATCTCGCTGCCGCTCGCGGCGGCCGGCGCGGTGGCGGCGCTGCGGGTATGGGAAGGCCCCCAGGCTCTCGAAGATGCGGCGTCGTCCCTCGATGCTTCGCTGGCGGCCGCGCGGCGTATTTATGCCCTCGCGCACGCGCCCCAGCCGTGCCCGGACGGCCCTGGGATCCTCATGCCCGAACGTGGACTCTCCGTGGAATTCGACGACGTCCACTACACCTACCCAGAGCGCGAGCGCGAGGTGCTGCGCGGGGTGAGTCTGCGCATTCCCGCCGGCTCCCATACGGTGCTGGCCGGGCGTTCCGGCTCGGGCAAATCCACCCTGGTGCATCTGGTGGAACGCTACGATGACCCGACATCCGGGACGGTGCGCATCGGCGGGATTCCCACCACGGACCTCAACGTCTCTTCGCTACACGCCTGCGTGGTGGGGGTGTCCCAAAAGAGCCAGATCGTGGCCGGGAGCATCGCCGATAACCTGCGGCTCGGAGTACCGAAGGCCACCGAAACGGAGCTGTGGCGCGCCCTCGGTGTGGCCGGGCTAGATAGCGATGTGCGGGCCATGCCGGAAGGATTGAATACCCGGGTGGGAGGCGGTACCTCGCACGGGCGACCCACCGGATATGCGCTCTCGGGCGGGCAGGTGCAGCGCCTGTGCCTGGCCCGCGCCGTGCTTATGCACCCGGCCGTCCTCATCCTCGATGAATTCGCCGCCGCCCTCAATAGCGAACTTGAAGCGCGCATCCGCGCCAATCTGCGCGCCGCCCTGCCCGAAGCCACCATTATTGAAGTGAGCCACCGTCTTGATGCGGTGCGCGAAGCCGATACTGTGGCGGTGCTCTCCGGTGGGCGCCTGGTGCTGGCCGGCTCGCCCGCAGAGGTCACCGAAGCGCGGGTGCGGGAAGCGGTGCGGGAGAACGGTACTGCGCCGCGCCATTAGCGTTCCGTACAACATTAAGGCAAGATAGACAGGATGAGTGGACAGCGCGGCAACCAGGGGCACGCGGCCACCGCGCTCCCCGCGGTGCCCGGCGCGCCAACAGCGCCGACCCTGCCCGCCGGCATTAAAGCACGCCGCCACCGGCGCTTCTGGACGTTCCTCATTCTCACCGTACTCCTCGCCTTGGGCATGCTCCTTTCCGCACACCTGGGCCAATTCCCCGTCACCGTGGGGGATGTGGCGCGGGCCGTTGCCGCCCGCTTCGGGCTGGCTGCGCCCCCGGAAGACCCCCTCGTCATGGCGGCGCTCTGGAATATTCGCTTCCCCCGCATCTGCTTAGGTGTCCTGGTGGGCGGGGCGCTCGCGGTGGCCGGCGCCGTCATGCAGGCGGTTTTCTCCAACCCGCTGGCCGAACCGGGAATTATCGGGGTGTCCTCCGGATGCGCTTTCGGAGCCGCCCTCACCATGGTTTTTGTTCCCGGAGCCCTGGGCGGTTTCTCGGTACCGCTGGGGGCCTTCGCCGCCGGGCTCGTCACCTCCGCCACCGTCTACCTGCTGGCGCGCTCGCACGGGCGCGCCGAAACTCTCACCCTGGTGCTTACCGGCATCGCCGTGACCGCGGTGGCCTCCGCCCTCACCTCCATCGCCACCTACCTGGCCGATACCAATGCCCGCGAACAAATCGTGTTCTGGCAGATGGGCTCGCTGGCCGGGGCCTCCTGGTTCCAGGTCGCCGTGGTGGGCGCGGTGGTGGGCATCGGTATCCTCGGCGCCCTCGCGCTGGCCGGCCGCCTCGACCTGCTCAGCCTGGGGGAGCGCGAAGCCGGGCACGTGGGCGTGAACGTCGCCGCCCTGCGCGCCGCCGCCATCGTGCTCACCGCCATCCTCACCGCCGCCGCCGTGTGCTTCGCCGGCGTGATCGGTTTCGTGGGCCTCATTGTTCCGCACGTGCTGCGCCTCCTCATGGGGCCGATGAACCGGATGCTCATCCCCGCCGCGCTCCTGGGCGGGGCGGTGCTCCTCACCTACGCTGACCTCGCGGCCCGCACTCTCGTACCCTTCGCGGAACTCCCCATAGGAATCTTCACGGCACTGGTGGGCGGTCCTACCTTCTTCATCCTGCTACGCAAGAACCTGCGAGGTGCCCGTGGTTGATCTCTTCTCCGCGGTGGACGGGCCGGCCGGGGCGCTTCGCGCCGAGCACCTCAATTTCGCCTACGGTACCCACCGGGTTCTCCACGACGTCAGCATTACCGCGCGCCCCGGGCGCGTCCTCGGGGTGCTCGGCCCTAATGGCACCGGCAAATCCACCCTGCTTTCCCTGCTGGCCGGCGACCTCAGCCCCACCTCCGGGCAGGTGCTCATTGGCGCCACCTCGGTGACCTCCCTTTCCTGGCGGGAGCTGGCGCGCCTGCGCGCCGTCATGCCGCAAAACTCCACCTTCCCCTTCGCCTACCTGGTGCGTGACCTGGTGGCCATGGGCCTCGGATCCGGGAACGGGGCCGGGCGAGGCGGCGGCGCAGCACGGGGCAACGGTGCCGGGCGTGGGAACGGGGCGGCAGGCGTAAGTACCAGTACCCAGAACGGGGCCGGCACCAGCAGGGCTGCGGACGCTGCCATTATCGACGCCGCCCTGCGCGCCGCCGACGTCACCCACCTCCAGGACCGCGATGTCACCCGCCTCTCGGGCGGCGAACAGGCCCGCGTGACCTTCGCGCGGGTGCTTGCCCAGCGCGCCGGGGTGGTGCTCCTCGATGAGCCGACCGCCGCCCTCGATATTTCCCACCAGCAGCGCCTCCTTGAGCTATGCCGGCACCTGGCGGCTGGCGGGCACACCGTCGTCGCCGTGCTGCACGATATTCAACTGGCCGGCGCGCTCTGCGATGACGTGGTCCTCTTGCATCACGGCCGGGTGGAAGCGGCCGGCACCCCGCGCCAGGTACTCACCTCTGAGCTACTCACCCGGGTATACGAATGGCCGATCCGAGTGGAGACGCTGCGGGATGGGACCATCGTCGTCGTTCCCACCACCGCAACCACCACCGCAACCACGTCCGCAACCACGTCCGCAAAGTGAGAAGGCAATTCTCACTACGTGGACACGGCTAGACTAAGGACCACGGCGGCACCGCCCGCCACCACAACACACGATACGAAGGGGAATAATGGCGCAGCTGCGATCGGCAACCTCAACAACAGGCCGGAATATGGCCGGGGCGCGGGCACTCTGGCGCGCCACCGGGATGGGCTCGGAAGATTTCGGAAAACCGATTATTGCCATCGCTAATTCCTTCACCCAATTCGTTCCCGGGCACGTGCATCTGCGCAACGTCGGGAAAATCGTGGCGGACGTCATCCAGGCGAACGGCGGGGTGGCGCGCGAATTTAATACCATTGCCGTGGACGACGGCATCGCCATGGGCCACGAGGGCATGCTCTACTCGCTACCCAGCCGCGAAATTATTGCCGACTCCATCGAATATATGTGCAATGCGCATACCGTGGACGCCCTCGTCTGCATTTCTAATTGCGATAAAATTACGCCCGGTATGCTCATCGCGGCCATGCGCCTGAATATTCCCACTATTTTTGTGTCCGGTGGTCCCATGGAGGCGGGCAAGCCGGTGGAAGGCGTCGTCGATCATAATATTGACCTGATCGACGCCATGGCCCTGGCCGTGGACGATTCCATCACGGACGATGAGCTCGCGCGCGTGGAAGAAAACGCCTGCCCCACCTGCGGTTCCTGCTCGGGCATGTTCACCGCAAATTCTATGAATTGCCTGACCGAAGCGCTGGGCATGTCCCTTCCCGGCAACGGCTCGACCCTCGCCACCGCCACCCGACGCCGCCGCCTTTTCGAGGAGGCCGGGAAACGCATCGTCGCGCTCACGAAACGTTTTTATAACGACGACGACGCCAGCGTGCTGCCGCGCAATATTATGACGAAAGCGGCATTTACCAACGCCATGTCCATGGATGTGGCCATGGGTGGCTCCACCAATACCGTGCTTCATATTTTGGCCATCGCGCAGGAAGGGCATGTAGATTTCACGCTCGCGGATATTGATGCGCTTTCGCGCCGGGTGCCCTGCATGGTCAAGCTCGCCCCGAATTCCACCGAATTCCATATCCAGGACTTCCACCGCGCCGGTGGGATCCCGGCGCTGCTCGGGGAAATGTACCGGGCGGGCATGCTTGATGATTCGGTGCACTCGGTGCATTCCGATGACCTGAAATCCTGGTTGGAAACCTGGGATATCCGCGGGGTGGCGCCCTCCGAGCAGGCCCGTGATCTTTTCAGCGCGGCGCCGGGGAACGTGCGCACCACCCGCGCATTTTCGCAGGATTCCACCTGGGAAAGCCCGGATGTGGACGGGGAGCACGGCTGTATTCGCAGCGCTGATCACGCCTATACCAAGGATGGCGGGCTATGCGTGCTGCGCGGGAACCTTGCCGAGGACGGTGCAGTTATTAAGACGGCCGGGATTAGCGAAGAGCTTTTCCATTTCGAAGGGCAGGCCCGAGTGGTCGATTCCCAAGAGGCCGCCGTCGAACTTATTTTGTCCAAAGCGGTGGAACCGGGCGATATTGTGGTGATCCGCTACGAGGGCCCCAAGGGCGGGCCCGGGATGCAAGAAATGCTCTATCCCACCTCCTACCTCAAGGGCTTGGGGCTCGGGAAGGTATGCGGGCTCATTACCGACGGGCGTTTTTCCGGGGGAACTTCGGGCCTGTCCATCGGGCATGTGTCCCCGGAGGCGGCCGCGGGCGGCAATATTGCGCTGCTGCGCGAAGGTGACCATATTATTATCGACGTGCCCACCCGGTTGCTCGCCATGGATGTGTCCGAAGAAGAACTGGCCGAGCGGCGCGCCCAGATGGGGGAGCTGCCCTGGCGCCCGGAGAAGCGGGACCGGCATGTTTCTAAGGCGCTGCGGGCCTACGCGATGATGACCACGTCGGCGGATCGCGGGGCGGTGCGGGTGGTGGACGGCCGGGTGGATTAGGAGCCCGGCGCGCGCCAGGCCGCGGCCGTGGGTTCGCGGGCCGGTGCCTCCACGCTGCCGTGCGCGGGCCCCGGCCCGCTATTCGCTACTCGTCGAAGGCCGGGCTGAGCTCGTGGGGTGGTTCCATGAGCCAGTGCCGGTCAGTGATCATGCGCGCGGCTGCCACCCCGGCACCCACCGCGCAGATCACCAGAACCACATTGGTGAGCGCGCCGGCTGCCCGGGCGATCTGCCCGGCATTAATGGCGTGCAGGCCGCGGAAAAATACCACCCCGGGAATCATGACGACGACGGCCGGTACGCTCAGCGAGACCCGGGAAAAACGGGTGCGGCGAGTGAGCAGGTGGGTGAGCACCCCGGCCCCGAGGGCAGCGAGGAAAACCGCGGCCACATTATAGAAACCAGCATCCTGGGCGGTTAGGCGCGCGGCATTGACAATCGCGCCGATGGCACCGGCCAGCAGCGCCGCGCCCTGCTCCGCGGTAAAAAGCATGGCGAAACCGTAGGATGCCACGAAGGTGGCGGCACCGCGCGCCAGAGCCAGCCACGGCTCGGGGATCACGTAGGCGGCATGCGGGGCAATATCGGTACCGAAAATAACGGTGACCACCCAGACCGCCATCCCGGCGGCTAGCATGAGCATGGTGACATAGGCCCCGCGGGTGAGCCCGGCGGAAAAATCAGCGCGAATCGTATCGAGCATCGCGGTGACCAGCGGGAAACCGGGAAGGAGGAAGAGGAGGGCGGAAACCACCCCGGCTTCGTGCACCACTGCGATATCCCAACACGCCTCAGCAACGCCTACCGTGGCCAGGTAGAGCAGCGCGGCCAGCGCCCCTACCAGGAACCAAATCCCGAAATGATTGACGAGGCGGCGGGCCAGCCAGCCGCGCGCCGCCTGCCCCACGCTCGCCGCGAAGAAGACCGCGGCGCATTCCACCACCCCGCCCCGGTTGAGGAAACAGAAACAGGCGCAGGCCAGCCCGGACACCAGCGCCAGCACCCAGGCCGGATAGCTGCGGGCCCGCGCAATCGCATCATCGAGGGCGCTCGTGACCTGCGCGGGAGTGGAGCCGGCCGGGAGGGCATCGATAGCCGCAATAAGCGCGTCAATACGGGCGGCATTTACGCCGAGGGCGCGCTGCTCCCCGGTGAGGGTGCACACATCCCCGTAGCCGTAGCAGGTGACCGTGATCTCCGTGAAGGAGACCGCGGCGTGGGTGGTGCGGATCCCCAGGGCGTGGGCGGTGCGCTCCATGGAATGTTTGACCCGGTAAGCGGAGGCGCCGCTGGCAAGGAGGAGTAAGCCGGCGCGTAAAACAGCCCGCGCGGCGTAGCGCAGGTGGCTCGGGTGCTGCGGGGCGGGCGGCCGGTGCGAAAAGGTCACGCGTCCAGAGTACGCTTCTCGAAAAACCGCGGAATACTGTCCGAACAATGAAACCGAAATCCACGATGTGAGACAGATTGATCTTTTTAGCGCTCGGGGACCGCGCTCCGGTAGTCTGAAGGGCATGGCTCAGATTCTTCTTATTACCGTAGTGAGGTAGCGCGCACCACCGGTTGCGCGCTCCCCTCACGTGAGGGGATTTTTTATGCGCCAACCACCACGCTTGCACCCCGCTCGTTGATACCGGAAGAACAGGCCCGAAGAACCAGGTGAACCAGGTTGAAGGAGGAACCATGGCCGCATCCGAGATGAATGCATCCGCGATGAGCGCGTCGGCCGCGTCCCACCGGGACCATCCCGGTGAGATCCGCGAAAAAATGGACGGCGCCCGCGCCATTGTCCGCACCTTAGCGGAACTCGGTGTTGATGTCGTCTTCGGGCTGCCCGGCGGAGCTATTTTGCCCACCTACGACCCGATGTACGATAGCGATTGTCCCCGCCATATTCTGGTGCGCCACGAACAGGGCGGCGGGCACGCCGCCGAAGGCTATGCGCTGGCCACCGGGCGCGTGGGCGTGGTAATGGCCACCTCCGGGCCCGGGGCTACCAACCTCGTGACCCCGCTACTTGATGCCAATATGGATTCGGTTCCGCTGGTGGCTATCACCGGCCAGGTGGGAGCGGCAGCCATCGGAACCGATGCCTTCCAGGAAGCCGATATCGTGGGTGCCACCATGCCCATGGTCAAGCATTCTTTCCTCGTCACCGATGCTGATGATATTCCGGCCCGCCTGGCCGAAGCTTTTTACCTGGCGGCGAGCGGGCGCCCCGGCCCCGTCCTCGTGGATATCGCGAAATCCGCGCAGAACCAAGAAACAGAATTTGTGTGGCCCCCGCGCCTGGACCTGCCCGGATACCGCCCAGCAGGCGAGCCGGATTCCGCCGCGGTACGCGAAGCTGCCCGGCTTATTGCCACCGCCTCCCGCCCCGTGCTCTACGTGGGGGGAGGGGCGGTGCGCGCCCGGGTTTCCCGTGAGGTCACCGAACTGAGCGACCTCACCGGTGCCCCGGTGGTCACCACCCTGCCGGCCCGCGGCACCGTACCCGATTCCCACCCCCACAACCTGGGGATGCCGGGAATGCACGGCACCGTTCCCGCGGTGGGAGCCCTCCAGCGTAGCGATCTCATCGTGGCGCTGGGGGCGCGTTTCGATGACCGCGTGACCGGGGCCCTCGACGGTTTCGCGCCGAAGGCGAAGGTTATCCACCTCGATATTGACCCGGCGGAAGTATCCAAGAACCGCACCGCGGACGTGGCGATTATCGGGGATCTGGCGCAATCCGTTCCCGCCCTCCTCGCGGAGGTGCGCGCGGCCCGCGCCCAGTACGGGGAAGCGAATCTGGATCCCTGGTGGGGCTACCTCAACCGCCTGCGGGAAACCTACCCGGCCGGCTACACGCCCACGGAGGATGGCCTCATCTCCCCGCAATACGTCATCGAGCGTCTGGGCGCGGTGGCCGGAAGTGAGGACACCATCTGGGTGACCGGGGTGGGTCAGCACCAAATGTGGGCCTCGCAATTCTTGCACTTCGAGTATCCGCACCGCTGGCTCTCCTCCGGGGGAGCGGGCACCATGGGCTACGGCATCCCGGCCGGTATGGGCGCGAAAGTGGGCCAGCCCGAACGCACCGTGTGGGTGATCGACGGCGACGGCTCCTTCCAGATGACCAATCAGGAACTGGCCACCTGCCGCCTCAATAACATCAATATCAAAGTGGCTGTTATTAATAACTCCTCCCTGGGGATGGTGCGCCAGTGGCAGACCCTCTTCTACGAGGGGCGCTATTCCTTCACCGACCTGGAAACCGGGAACAATACCCGCCGTATCCCCGATTTCGTGAAACTTGCTGAGGCTTATGATTGCGCGGCCTGGCGCGTGGAGAAGAAGGACGACGTCGATACCGCCATCCAGCGCGCCATGGAGATCAATGACCGCCCCGTCGTTATTGACTTTATTACCTCACCGGATGCGGAAGTGTGGCCGATGGTTGCCGCCGGGGTATCCAATGATGAGATTATGTACGCCAAGGGGCTGCGCCCCGAAGTGGATGAGAACTTCGCGTGAGTAGCGCATTTTCGCCGCTCGAGCCGCCACGAAAGGAAGGATAACAATGCCGCAGCGCCACACGCTCTCCGTACTGGTGGAGAATAAACCCGGAGTGCTCACGCGGGTGGCCGGGCTCTTCGCCCGCCGCGCGTTTAATATTCATTCGCTCGCCGTGGGAGAAACGGAAAACCCGGCGCTCTCGCGTATCACCGTGGTGGTCGATGCCGCGGTGCAACCCCTCGAACAGGTGGCCAAACAGCTCAATAAGCTGGTGAACGTCATCAAAATCGTGGAATTGGACAGTGAGGAAGCGGTGCTGCGCCGCCTTGTCCTCATCAAAGTGGGCGCTGATGATACGACCCGCTCCCACGTGGTGCAGGTGGTGGATCTCTTCCGCGCCCACGTGGTGGATATGGTGCCGGATGCCGTCACCATTGAAGCCACCGGCTCCGACCGTAAGATCGGTGCCCTGCTCACCGCCCTGGAACCCTACGGGATCCGGGAAATTGTGCAGTCGGGAACCGTGGCGCTCGGGCGCGGAGCGCATTCGCTTTCCGAACGTGTTACCGCCGATATGGCGGGAGACCCGGGCGACTTCCCGGAGGAGCTTGCCCGCGGGCGCATCTAAGCCAGAGCGGCGCGCGGCCAGCTGGCGGCGTCGTCGTACTTAATACGGGCCCGCACGCAACGCGGCGCCGTGACCGCAACGAAACCGAAACCGAGACAACGACAACCGTGGGGCCTGGCCCCGACCCAACAAAAGGAGAAAACCATGGCAGAAATTTTCCATGATGCCGATGCCGATCTGTCCCTCATCCAGTCGAAGAAGGTTGCCATTATTGGCTACGGGTCGCAGGGGCACGCTCACGCGCTCAACCTGCGCGATTCCGGTGTGGACGTGGTGGTGGGCCTGCGCGAAGGCTCCAGCTCCGTGGCGAAAGCGCAGGAGCAGGGCCTGACGGTGCGCTCCGTGGCCGATGCCACCAAGGAAGCGGATGTCGTGATGATTCTGGTGCCGGACCAGACCCAGCGCGGGCTGTGGGCCGCGGAAATCGAACCGAATCTCAAGGCCGACGCCGCGGTGTTCTTCGCCCACGGTTTCAATATTCACTACGGCTATATCAAGCCGGCTGCCGGCCACGATGTGTGCATGGTGGCGCCGAAGGGCCCGGGGCACACGGTGCGCCGCCAGTACGAAGACGGCCGCGGGGTGCCGGTGCTCGTCTGTGTGGAACAGGACGCCTCCGGGCAGGCCTGGGACGTGGCGCTGTCCTACGCCGCGGCAATCGGCGGCACCCGCGCCGGCGCCATCAAGACCACCTTCAAGGAAGAGACCGAAACGGACCTCTTCGGCGAGCAGACCGTGCTGTGCGGCGGGGTTTCCCAGCTCATCACCTACGGTTTCGAGACCTTGGTGGAAGCCGGGTACCAGCCGGAAATGGCCTATTTCGAGGTGTGCCACGAACTCAAGCTCATCGTTGATCTCATTAACGAAGGCGGGCTGACCAAGCAGCGCTGGTCCTGCTCGGATACGGCCGAATACGGCGATTATGTATCCGGACCGCGCGTGATCACCCCGGATGTCAAGGAACATATGAAGGACGTGCTGGCCGATATTCAGAACGGTTCCTTCGCCAAGCGTTTCATTGACGACCAGGATGCCGGCGCCCCCGAATTCAAGAAGCTGCGCGCCGAACACGAGCGCCACCCGCTGGAGGCCACCGGGCGCGAGGTGCGTTCCATGTTCGCGTGGAATACCGACGTGGACGCCGACTACACCGACGGCCAGACGGCGCGCTAATCGACGTGACCACGGTGCGTTCGGTGCGTGCACGGCGCGTTTGCGACAGTGCGTGACGGCGCACGAAACCGGGCGCGCTGTGGGCGCGCGCGACGTGACCGCCGTTGTTGCCGTTCCCAGGTGGGGCGGCTAGGATGAGCGCCAGTTAGCCGGCCCGCTCGCGGCGAGGTACCGCGGGTGGGCCGGTTTGCATGAGTTCAGTTCTGTTGGGAGAAAGGCCGCAGATGCGTCGTCGTTCCGCTTTCGCTTTCCTCGGGGTACTGGCCTTCGGCCTTGCTGCCTGCACCGATACTTCGGACGCACCGGGGGTGAAACCTACCGTGGCCGCCACCACAGATAGTACGACGGCGCCCAGCGGGCCCACCGCAACCGCGACTCCGAGCGCAACTAAAGAACCCGCTCATTTAGTCCCCATCCAGCGCGGCGCCAATGTGGTGACGGAGAAAATCCCGGCGCCCCTCGATCAATGGGGCGGCATTCCCATCGGGGCTGACGGGGTGGCCGGAAGCGTCAATGAAGGCAAGCCGGTGGTGCGGGTGTACTCCGATTACTGGTGCCCCTGGTGCAATGACCTGGTGCGTGACCACGGCGAAGAACTCATCCAGATGGCTAAAGACGGGAAGATCACCCTGGTTTACCATCCGAATATGCGCTTCGAGGAATCGCCCTACAGCGTCAAGGGGGAGCAGGCCGAAGTGTGGTTCGCGGTCAATGCCCCGGATAAATACCTTGATTTCCACGAGCTGCTCTACAAAGAAGGCTCCATCCCGGTGGTCAAGCATGTGGATCGTGCCCAGCGCCAGCAGCCCGATCCGGCTCTGATTGAAGAATTTGCCACCCGGGTGGGATTGGATGCGGCGCAGCTAGAAAGCTTGCGCACCACGCTGGCCGGGGATGAATACCTGCCCCTCCTCAAGCAGCTGCGGGAACAATTCCTCGCGGACGGCATGAAGTACATTCCCGCCGTCGTTATTGACGAGAAGCTGGTGAGCGACCCGAATAACGGTAACCTGGACCAATTCCTCGCGCCGCTGAAGTAGTCCGAGCGGCGTGGCACAATAGAGGCCATGAAAGCCATCATGACTGTGACCGGAGTGGACCGTACCGGAATTATTGCGGCCGTCTCCGCTGAACTCGCCCGCCTCGGGGTGAATATTATCAACGTGACGCAAACCCTCATGGATGAGTATTTCACCATGATCCTCGAAGTGGCGCTCCCGGAGGGCAGCTCCATCACCCAGGTGCAGCAGGCCATGGCGGAGTTGGGCACCGCGGAAGCACTCGAGATTCACGTGCAGGCGGATTCCATTTTCCGCGCCATGCATCGCGTCTAGGGTCGCCTGGTGTAGCGGCCGGTCCGATTCCTATAGCCGGCCGGCGCGCACGAACGGCAAGCAGCGCGCACGGGAACTACGCACAGAAGCGAGAACGCGCACAATAGCACGCACGGGAGTACGCACACCAACGTGCATGGGAACGCGTATAAAAACGGGAGAATTCTTATGTATGCCAGCAGTGAGCCCACTGCCCAGAACATTCTAGAAACCCTCGCGATGATTCGCGAGGACCGCCTCGATATCCGCACCGTCACCATGGGAATTTCCCTGCTCGACTGCGCGGATTCTGATGGCGAGTGCGCTCGCGAACGGGCCCGCGCCCGCATTATGGAGCGGGCCGCGCGTCTGGTGCCCGTGGCCCAGGAAATCGAAGCGGAACTGGGCATCCCCATTATTAATAAGCGCATTTCCGTGACCCCGATTGCTATGGTGGCCGCGGCAAGCGGGGAAAAAGACCTCACCCCGTGGGCGGTTATGCTCGATGAATGCGCCCGGGAGATCGGCGTGGATTTCGTGGGTGGGTTCTCCGCCCTGGTGGAAAAAGGCATGACGCGCGCGGATGAGGCGCTTATCGATTCGATTCCCGCCGCGCTGGCCGCCACCTCGGTGGTGTGCTCCTCCGTCAATATCGGGACGTCGCGGGCCGGAATTAATATGAGTGCGGTGGAGCGCATGGGGGAGACCATTTGTGAGCTCGCCGCGCGCACAGATAAGGGTTCCGGGGCTGCTCGGCTGGTCGTTTTTGCTAATTCGGTGGGCGATAACCCCTTCATGGCCGGGGCTTTCCACGGGGTGGAAATGCCCGATTGCGTGGTGTCTGTAGGGGTATCCGGGCCGGGTGTTATCACCCGGGCGATTACGGCAGCGGAGGGCGCCTCCTTCGACGAGCTCGCGGAAGAAATCAAGCGCAGCGCTTTCAAAATCACCCGCATGGGGGAGCTGGTGGGTCAGCTTGCCGCCCAGCGCCTCGGGGTGCCCTTCGGGGTTGTTGATCTTTCTTTGGCTCCCACTCCGGAAGTGGGAGATTCGGTGGCGCGGGCCCTGGAAGCCATGGGCCTGGAACGCGTGGGCGCCCACGGCACCACCGCGGCCCTCGCCCTCCTCAATGACGCGGTGAAGAAGGGTGGGCTCATGGCTTGCTCGCACGTGGGCGGGCTCTCCGGTTCCTTCATCCCGGTTTCCGAGGACGAAGGCATGATCGAAGCCGCGCGGCTCGGCGCCATTAGCCTGGCCAAACTCGAAGCCATGACCGCGATTTGCTCGGTGGGCCTGGATATGATCGCGGTGCCCGGGGACACCCCGGCCGCGACCATCGCCGGCATGATCGCCGACGAAGCCGCCATCGGCATCATGAACTCCAAGACCACCGCCGTGCGAGTCATCCCCGCGACGGGCTTGAGCGAAGGCGATACCGTGGAATTCGGCGGGCTGCTCGGCAGTGCGCCGGTCATGCCGGTCAGCCCCTATTCCAGCGCGGCCTTCATCGCCCGCGGGGGCACCATCCCGGCGCCGGTACACGCATTCAAGAATTAGGCGGCGGTTGCGGCGGGGCTGCGGTTGCGTGGCCTCGCCGCTGTTCGTGGGTGGGGTGCTCGCTGTTCGTGGACAGTGTGCCGCTAGCGGGCGCGAATAATTGCGGCGATGCCCTGCCCGCCGCCGATACACAGCGTCACAAGCGAATGCTCAATCCCGCGTTCGCGCTGGTTAAGGAGGGCACGCAGCGAAATAATCGCACCCGAGGCCCCCACCGGATGACCCAGCGCAATCGCCCCGCCCAGCGGATTAACAATCTCCGGATCCAACTCCGCATCGCGAATCACCGCAATCGCTTGGGAAGCAAAAGCCTCATTAAGTTCCACCCAACCAATATCCGCCCGGCTCAAGCCGGTGCGCTCCAGCACCTTCTCAATAGCCAAACGCGGCGCATAACCCATATACTCCGGTTCCACGCCGACGGTCGCCACATCCACCAGCTCACCCAGAATATCCACACCCGCCGCAATCGCATCCTCTTCCCGCATGAGGACAAGCATGGCTGCGCCGTCGTTAATCCCAGAAGAATTACCGGCCGTCACGGTGCCGTGCGCGGCAAAAACTGGGCGCAGGTGGCTGAGCGTTTCAACGGTCACCCCCGTGCGCGGATATTCTTCAGCAACGACGACGCGCTCAGTTGGCTTCCCGGCATCAATCGTGAAAGGGACCTTTTCCTTATCGAAAGCTCCGGATGTGATGGCGGCCTGAGCGCGGGCCTGGGATTGGGCCGCAAAAGCATCCTGCTCGGCGCGTGAAATACCGAATTTTTCCGCCACCCGCTCCGCGGTCCAGCCCATCGGCCGGCCCGAGAACGGATCAGAAATTAGCGAAAATGTGCCATCCACGTGCTCGGGCCCATCGAGGTGACCGGCCCGCGAAAAATCCATGACCGGCTGGCGCGTCATATTTTCCGCACCGCCGGCCATCACGATGCGCGCGTCCCCGGAACGCAGGGCGCTCGCCCCGCTGGCCAAAGCCTGCACCCCGGAGCCGCACACCCGATTGACCGTTAGTGCAGTGGAGGAGGCACGCGCCCCGGCAGTCAGAGCGATACGGCGGGAAATATAGGCATCGGCGCCGGTCTGGCCCACGCACCCCACCACGAAATCATCCACATCCGCCATCGGGATGCCGGCTCGCTCCGCGGCCGCGCGCGCCGCAGCCGCACCCAAGTCATGCGCGGGAGTAGTCGCGTAGTAGCCGCGGAACTTTCCCGTGGGGATACGAGCACCGCCGACAATGACGATAGTTGAATCGAACGCCATAACCTTGCCTCCAGAGATTCAAGAATTCAATTCTACGAGGAGAGCGGCGCCGGCTCCAGGAGACGTACCTAACCTCCCGAAAGAACAGATCTCCGTGCCGTCACGCCACACGCGAGCGTCTCGCACAGTGAGATATTTGGTCTCACTAGGTGGACGGATCTCGTATACTCATCCACATGCGCGCCTCTATTAATCTTGCCGTTATTGCCGGGGACGGCATCGGTCCGGAAATCGTGCCCGAAGGCCTGAAAGTACTACGCGCCGCGCTGGCGGAAAGCGGCACGGAACTAAGCGTGACCCCCTACAGTATCGGAGCGCAACGCTACCTGGATACCGGGGAAACCCTGGGCAGTGCGGATCTGGACGCACTGGCCGGGCACGATGCGCTGCTGCTCGGGGCTATCGGGGATCCGCGGGTGCCCGCCGGAATCCTTGAGCGGGAGATTTTGCTGCGGCTGCGTTTTGCCTTTGACCACTACGTTAATTTGCGGCCCAGCGTGCTCTATCCCGGGGTTCCCACCCCGCTGGCAGAACCGGGAAATATTGACCTGGTGGTGGTGCGCGAAGGAACCGAAGGGCTGTACTCGGGTAACGGGGGCAGTGTTCACCGCGGCATGCCCACCGAAGTGGCAACGGAAGTATCTGTCAACACCGCTCACGGAACTGAGCGCTTGGTGCGTTACGCCTTTGAGCTGGCCGCCTCCCGGCCTCGCCGCCACCTTACCCTCGTCCACAAAACTAATGTGCTCGTGCACGCGGGCGGACTCTGGCAGCGTACCGTTGATCGCCTCGCCGCGGAGTACCCGAATGTAAGCGTTGATTACTGCAATGTGGATGCCGCCACTATTTACCTGGTAACCGACCCGCAGCGTTTTGACGTTATCGTGACGGATAATCTGTTTGGCGATATTCTGACCGACGAAGCCGGGGCGGTAAGCGGGGGCGTGGGGCTTGCGGCGTCGGGCAATATTAACCCTGAAGGCAATTTCCCCTCCATGTTCGAACCGATCCACGGTTCGGCACCGGATATTGCGGGGACCGGGAAAGCCGATCCGACAGCGACAATCGCTTCCGTGGCGCTGATGCTGCGCCACCTCGGGCTTGCCGGGCCGGCCGCGCGTATTGAGGCGGCTATCAGGGCGGATATGGAAGCGCGCGCCGCGGCTGCGGCGGCCGGTGTGTCATTGCGCCGCACAACCGCCCAGATCGGGGATGCTATTCTCGCCGCTATGGAAGATAACCGCTAAGGATCACCACGAAGAAAGAAGGACTCAGGTATGAGCGTTCCGATGACTCCGGAAGAAATGGAAGCTGCCGCTACCACCCCCGCGCCCGCGGATAGCCTCGCGGGGCGGTTCGCTGTGCACCCGAATGAGCACCCGGCCAGCGAAGAGGAGGTCAGCCAGGTTCTGGCCGGCCCCGGTTTCGGCCGCTACTTCACCGATCACATGGCGCGGGCAACCTGGACCGCGGAACAAGGCTGGCACAACCACGCCATCGTGCCCTACGGGCCGCTCAGCCTGGACCCGGCCGGCGCGGTGCTCCACTACGGCCAGGAAGTTTTTGAGGGCCTGAAAGCCTACCGGCATGCGGACGGATCGCTATGGTTGTTCCGCCCCACCTACAATGGGGCGCGTCTGAACTTCTCCGGGCATCGGCTCGCCATCCCGGAGCTGCCCGTGGATGATTTCGTGGCCTCGCTGGTGGATCTGGTGCGCCAGGACCGGCGCTGGGTTCCGGGAGCTGCGGGCGAATCGCTGTACCTGCGGCCCTTCATTTTCGCTTCGGAAGCTTTCCTCGGGGTGCGGGCGGCCGCGGCCTACGAATACATCGTGCTCGCCTCGCCGGCCGGGGCGTATTTCCCCAACGGTTTCCAGCCCATCAAGGTGTGGGTGGAGCCCGATTATCATCGCGCCGGCCCCGGCGGCATGGGCGCGGCGAAGACCGGCGGGAACTACGCGGCCTCGCTGCTGCCCAAGGTCACCGCGGGCGCGGCCGGGTACGATGAGGTTCTTTTCCTCGACGCCGCAACCGCCACGAACCTTGATGAGCTGGGCGGGATGAATGTGTTTGTGGTCTACGCCGACGGCAGCGTGGCCACCCCGAAACTTACCGGCAATATCCTGCCCGGTAATACTCGTTCGTGCATTATGCAGCTACTGCGCCGCGCCGGGGTGGAGGTACGTGAAGATACCCTCGCTTTGCGCGATGTGGTGAGCGGAATTCAGGACGGTAGCGTGGCGGAAATGTTCGCCTGCGGGACGGCGGCCGTGGTGACAGCCATTGGTCAGCTCACCGGGGAAGATTTCAGCGTTGAGCTGCCTACCCACACCATGGCGCAGCGGATTTACGAGGAACTCACGGGCATCCAAAACGGCACTCGCGAAGATCCCTTCGGGTGGATGTACCGGATCGCTTAGCGGGCTGGGCTGGGTTTCACTACGCGCGGGGCCGAGTTGAGCTACGCGTGCGGCGGCGGAACAAGGAAACACCCGGCACCGGCGGCCACCGTCACGCTCAGCGGGGTGGGAAAGAGGTCTTCGCCGTCGACCGCAGGAATAAGACCGGGCATCTCCAGGCGAACACTGTTGACCTGAATCTGGGTGACGATATCGCGCAGTTTGGAGAAATCTCGGGTGTAGATATTGCGGAGGTTGCGGGCCGCGGTGCGGCGCGATACGGGGCCGACGACGGTGAGGGCCAGCTTGCCATCACGCGGATCAGCGTGCGAGCACATCCGGATCCCACCTCCGTAACTGCGGGTATTACCCACCGCGCAGAGGGTAGCTTCCAGAGTGAAGGGTTCGCCGCCGTCGATACTCAAGGTGAGCGGGGTGGTGCGCATGGCCGCAACTTCGGCAAGCACCGCGAGGAAATAGGCGGCCGAGCCACCCGGCCACCGGATCTGTTTGGCGCGAGCATTAATGCGGGTATCGATCCCCGCCGCGAGGATCGAGGCGAAATAGCGGCGCTCGGGTTGGGAAACACCGTTTACTTCGCGAATGGCCAGGCCCAGGTCGGTGATCACTGTATACCCGGACGCGATGGTGCGGGCGGCTCCGGCGACGTCGAGCGGAATGCCAAGGCCGCGCGCAATATCGTTCCCTGTTCCGCCAGCAACCAAGCCGAGCGGCTTGCCGGTGCCGGCCTGCTCCTGCACGATGAGATTCGCCAATCCGTCCCCACCGCAGGCCACTAACGCGTCGATATTGGGATCGGCTAGCGCTAACCTGGCATTCTTACGAGTTTCCGCGACGGTGGTGGCGTAGTGCCCTACCACGTCAACGCCGTGTTTGAGCAGCTCAGCGGTCATGTGGGCAGCTAGAGAAGTAGCGCGGCCCTTTCCCGCGGTCGGGTTGGTAAGGAGGACGACGCGCCGGATCGGGCGCGGTCCCTCCGGATAGCCGTTTCGCTGGTGCTGCTGCGCCGCAGAATCTGGCATAGTGGCAAGCCCTCTTTCCCTCGGTGGTGGTGGCGCGCTCCGAGCCTCACAATTCCCTGCTAGGCCGCGCCTGAAAACACCGCTCACAGGTGAGCACTGTTCCCTCATCGTAACCGAGCTGCCGAACGGGCGCGCTCGGCGTCCGCTAGGCTGGCGGTATGACAATGACGTATCGCCCGGTAGGGAAGTCCGGCCTGATGGTATCCGCCGTCGGCATCGGTGGTAATAATTTTGGCCGCGCCCACACGCGAACCGAAACGCAAGAAGGTACGAATGCCGTCGTGCGGGCAGCGCTTGAAGAGGGAATCACCACCTTCGATCTTGCCGACGTGTACGGCAAAGAGCCCGGACTTTCGGAAACTATGTTCGGAACGGCGTTACGGGAAGCGGGTGAGCTGGCCCGCGGCGTCGTCGTGATAACAAAATTTGGTATGGATATGCAGGGGCGCAACGGTGCGGATTACGGGGCGCGCGGTTCGCGGCGCTACGTGACGCGGGCCTTGGAGGCATCGTTGCGCCGGCTCGGCGTGGAGGCGATTGACCTGTATTTTTATCACACGCCGGATGGTGTGACGCCGCCCGAGGAGACGCTGGAGGCGCTGTCGGATGCGGTGCGGGCGGGCAAAATTCGGTATTACGCGACGTCGAACCACGCCGGGTGGCAACTTGCTGATGCCTCGCATCTGGCGGCGGCGCGCGGGCTGGTGGGGCCAATTGCTACAGAGTCGCATTACAACTTGATTGATCGGCGCGCGGAGCTGGAGGTGGTGCCGGCCGCGCAGCGCTTTGGCCTGGGGATTTTCCCGTACTTCCCGCTGGCGAACGGCTTGTTGACGGGTAAGTATCGGCGCGGTGCGGCTCCGGAGGGCTCGCGAATTGCGCACTCCAAGGCAGCGCTGCTGGAGTCCACCGACTGGGATCAGATTGAGGCTTTTGTTGCGTTTGCGCAGGCGCGCGGCGTGACGCCGGTGCAGGTGGCGATGTCGTGGTTGGCCTCGCGGCCGTGCGTGGCTTCCGTTATTGCCGGTGCGACGACGCCGCAGCAAGTCCGCCAGAATGCAGCCTCCCTAGTGTGGGAGCCGAGCAGTGCGGACCTAACTGAGCTCGACGCGATCTTCCCGCCGCCGGAGAAGGTGGCGTTGTTCTAGGGACTGTGGGGTGGCCGTCTGGTTCGGAAGAATGGCAGAAGTGCCCATGCGTGTTGGTTTTCCAGATTCAGCTCCACCGACTAGGCTCGTAGCGAGCGGTTTTCCACGCCGAGGTGTGGGTAGGTCAAGGTTTGGTGTATTGCTTAGGTAGGCCGCTTTTCCCCGCGTGAGTGGGGGTAACAGCTTCGGCTTGCACGTTCTCCCTAGTGGTTAGTTCCATGTTGGCAGGGAGAAGTGTTATAGAGGTGTACAGGTTAGGTGTGTTTATACCTATAGGGATTTCCGGTATAATCTGTTTTATGCCGAAGAAATTTGATCAGGAAGCTAAGGACCTTGTTATCCGCCTTGTTGAGAAGCGGATCCTCGCCGAGAGCATATCTTTACAAGATGCTTGCAGGGCCGTAGCACCCAAATATGACGTTTCCTGGCATACGGCCCGCCAGTGGGTTCAGCAAGCTCGTAAGAACGGGCGGGTCAGGCGGGCGGAAGAAGACGTGGTAGCGGAGAATATGCGGCTACGTCGAGAGAACCAGGAACTACGCGACGTCAATGAACTCCTGAAAGCCGCGTCGGCCTTTTTTGCGTGTCAGGCAGGTCACCCACATAAAAACTGTGAGTGACGGCCAGAAAAGCCCTCGCGCCAGCAATCGCAGGTAAGTTGGGCACCGGATTCGCTGTTGAGTTTCCGTCACGTTGCTTACAGCTGGGACTTGGACATTCGGGGTTTCCCACGTAAGACTGGGATCATGAGTAACCGTGATAAGCGCGAAAAACAACGTCTGCAACAAGGCGTTGACCAAGCCGAAGCTAAAATGAAACGTTTAGAACGGCGGCGCGAGAAAGAACTCGCAGCTAAAGACGCCGAGATCGCGAGGCTTGAAAAGGCAAGTGAGAGGTTAGCGAGAGCTGTCGTCTCTGCTTATCTCTTCTCCGAAAAACACAGAAATGGTTAGTCGGGTCGGTCAGTTTCGTAGTGAGATCGTGAAGCGCGGTGATGACAATCGTGGAGCATCTCTATCGGTGATTCGCCGAACTTTGGCAGGAGCCTTAGGCTTGCCCCGCTCGCGCGGGGAACAGGGGGTACCCGGAAAGAGTGCCGGGCGAACGCTGGAATTACCCCCGCTCGCGCGGGGAACAGATATCAATGCGCTTAGCCCCGGCGCTAATTAGGGAATTACCCCCGCTCGCGCGGGGAACAGTCGTTATTGGTGAAGCATTCGATGATGGCTTTGGAATTACCCCCGCTCGCGCGGGGAACAGTCGTTATTGGTGAAGCATTCGATGATGGCTTTGGAATTACCCCCGCTCGCGCGGGGAACAGCCTTTAAGCACTTGATGCAGGAAGTAGAGGGTGGAATTACCCCCGCTCGCGCGGGGAACAGCTTTCTGGTGCCGGGGCGGGGGCCGGGGCGGCGGAATTACCCCCGCTCGCGCGGGGAACAGGTTGCGAGTGCTCTAATATGGCCGCTAACACAGGAATTACCCCCGCTCGCGCGGGGAACAGTCGTTCTTTTCCCCGTACCCGTTTTCGATCAGGGAATTACCCCCGCTCGCGCGGGGAACAGGCTAGCGATACCTGGCAGATCAAGATCGACCCGGAATTACCCCCGCTCGCGCGGGGAACAGCGGCCACTCCCACATGCAGCGGGTCAAGAATAGGAATTACCCCCGCTCGCGCGGGGAACAGGGCAGGGCGGGCGGGCACCACCGAGCCGGCATGGAATTACCCCCGCTCGCGCGGGGAACAGTTTGAACCATGTGCCGCCCGTGCTTGGCCCAAGGAATTACCCCCGCTCGCGCGGGGAACAGGATTCTATAGCGTTTATGGCTATGACGATGAGGGAATTACCCCCGCTCGCGCGGGGAACAGTGGATTGCGGCGTAGTGATCACTATGCCTCGCGGAATTACCCCCGCTCGCGCGGGGAACAGCATCGCTCCACGCGGCCACCGCTTTCAGCGAAGGAATTACCCCCGCTCGCGCGGGGAACAGATCACCTGCCGGGACACCTGCGAGTAGCCGCCGGAATTACCCCCGCTCGCGCGGGGAACAGAGCGCGATAACGGTGGCAGGGCCTAGCTGCCCGGAATTACCCCCGCTCGCGCGGGGAACAGTTGATGTCTGCGGTGATCTGGTCGCGGTAGTCGGAATTACCCCCGCTCGCGCGGGGAACAGGACCTATCCATTGCTCAGCCCATTCTTCCAGGGGAATTACCCCCGCTCGCGCGGGGAACAGGTGCTTCAAAAGCTTGTCCGCCGCTGCTGTGAGGAATTACCCCCGCTCGCGCGGGGAACAGTGGAGCACCTAACGAGCATGATCAGCGGCACGGGAATTACCCCCGCTCGCGCGGGGAACAGACTCCTCCACCCTAACCGGCAAAGAATCCACGGGAATTACCCCCGCTCGCGCGGGGAACAGAGAATTCTTCGTAGCGTTTGATTGATTCACGCGGAATTACCCCCGCTCGCGCGGGGAACAGCCCTTAGCGGCCTCGTTCTTGATGATCTGATGGGAATTACCCCCGCTCGCGCGGGGAACAGTGCTTTCATTCGGCGCTTTTACGGCCGAAACGGGAATTACCCCCGCTCGCGCGGGGAACAGTTCTCAAAATTCGCTTTAGCTACCTCGGTCTGGGAATTACCCCCGCTCGCGCGGGGAACAGCATCCTCCGCGAACACAAAGCACCCGCTCCGAGGAATTACCCCCGCTCGCGCGGGGAACAGGCTCATGATTGACCATCTACACGCTAATGACCGGAATTACCCCCGCTCGCGCGGGGAACAGGTAAGCGGTATTGACTTGCTCAGCTCCGGGCGGGAATTACCCCCGCTCGCGCGGGGAACAGACAACAGTCCACATGCCCAGGTCGCCGTCGATGGAATTACCCCCGCTCGCGCGGGGAACAGGTAAAGCCTTGCAGGGAACGCCGGACAGCTCCGGAATTACCCCCGCTCGCGCGGGGAACAGCGGCGTTATCCCATAGCGGCGGCGTATTGTAGGGAATTACCCCCGCTCGCGCGGGGAACAGCAACCACACCATACTGATCCACAACGCTCGGCGGAATTACCCCCGCTCGCGCGGGGAACAGTCCTCCAACGGGTTATCCCCCGTCAGCCACGCGGAATTACCCCCGCTCGCGCGGGGAACAGGACCACACCACCAAGCGGTCGGAAGTCGCATAGGAATTACCCCCGCTCGCGCGGGGAACAGTCGGAGTATTCCCATGAGGAGATTTCCGAGGCGGAATTACCCCCGCTCGCGCGGGGAACAGAGCTCCTATTAGCTCCTATTTGCCCCTATTAGGGAATTACCCCCGCTCGCGCGGGGAACAGGACCGCATCCCGCGAGGCATATACCGCGAGCTGGAATTACCCCCGCTCGCGCGGGGAACAGCCGCGCGGGCCTGTTCAACCGTCATCTTGAAAGGAATTACCCCCGCTCGCGCGGGGAACAGCCCTTAGTGGAGTCGTTCTTGATGATCTGGTGGGAATTACCCCCGCTCGCGCGGGGAACAGCTTGAGGTAATGCCTCCCCATGTGGCGGGCACGGAATTACCCCCGCTCGCGCGGGGAACAGTTCGGCAGCTTGAAAGCCGAATACAAAGCCTTGGAATTACCCCCGCTCGCGCGGGGAACAGGCCGGGCACCCTTTATAAGCTCTACAAGACGCGGAATTACCCCCGCTCGCGCGGGGAACAGGTGTTTTTCGTTTAGCTGATCTTCAAGTCCTCGGAATTACCCCCGCTCGCGCGGGGAACAGACCCGCCGCCGGGCTTGCAATTTCTGCGGCGGGGAATTACCCCCGCTCGCGCGGGGAACAGCGCCATTTCTTCCATTGCGTCCACCTCCCTTAGGAATTACCCCCGCTCGCGCGGGGAACAGCTAAAGCTGGGCGGACTGCGCTAAGCAAGGCGTTGAATTACCCCCGCTCGCGCGGGGAACAGTCGCGTTCGCGGCCGCGTGGGCTTTGAACGCGGGAATTACCCCCGCTCGCGCGGGGAACAGAAAGGCTCTCAGATCGGCTCCTGGTGATTCTGGGAATTACCCCCGCTCGCGCGGGGAACAGTTATATTCGGCAAATGCAAGGCGCCGCCGCGCGGAATTACCCCCGCTCGCGCGGGGAACAGATGTTCCAGCCGGCATTGCGATCCATGCCCGTGGAATTACCCCCGCTCGCGCGGGGAACAGTTCTGCCAGGCTTCCCATGCCAGCTCACTATCGGAATTACCCCCGCTCGCGCGGGGAACAGCTAGGGCGAAAGCCGCTAGGGAGCTTCAAGATGGAATTACCCCCGCTCGCGCGGGGAACAGAAAACCGCGTGACGCTTCACAGATCGGGTCAAGGAATTACCCCCGCTCGCGCGGGGAACAGTCCTAACCACCCTCACCACCTGGGGCGTCACCGGAATTACCCCCGCTCGCGCGGGGAACAGGGGTTAAAGCCATCGAGGAGCTTCGCCACGGCGGAATTACCCCCGCTCGCGCGGGGAACAGATGATAGGCCGCTTTTGAGCTTGCTAAAGCCGGGAATTACCCCCGCTCGCGCGGGGAACAGCAGCCCTCGGCGGCGGCGCCGGTATTGCTGCCGGAATTACCCCCGCTCGCGCGGGGAACAGCAATCAAACAGCAGGTCCTCCAGCATCTCCCTAGAATTACCCCCGCTCGCGCGGGGAACAGCTTGGAATTAGCAACACACAGCTAGGGCGTATGGAATTACCCCCGCTCGCGCGGGGAACAGCAGTCACCACCCGCCTACACGTCACCAGTCCAGGAATTACCCCCGCTCGCGCGGGGAACAGACTTCTTAAACTCAATCTACGTATATTCTTACGGAATTACCCCCGCTCGCGCGGGGAACAGAGCTGGAATAGATAAGGCTGATGCAAGGCCCGGGAATTACCCCCGCTCGCGCGGGGAACAGTAGGGTAGCGGTCGCTACTGAGACCTTCCCGCCGGAATTACCCCCGCTCGCGCGGGGAACAGGGGTATTTTCTTCTACCACCAGCGCCGCCGCAGGAATTACCCCCGCTCGCGCGGGGAACAGCTACCGGACTTGCAGGTAGATACCGGGAATGTGGAATTACCCCCGCTCGCGCGGGGAACAGGTGACGGCGCCGGAGCTGGTGGCATATCCTCCGGAATTACCCCCGCTCGCGCGGGGAACAGATCTGCCTACCCTCGGCCCCGTGGTAGGCAAGGGAATTACCCCCGCTCGCGCGGGGAACAGAGGCCGGGCTAGCCTGAATGATCCTAAAAGCCGGAATTACCCCCGCTCGCGCGGGGAACAGTCACGGGCGCCTATCTCTGCTCGATAAGGCACAGAATTACCCCCGCTCGCGCGGGGAACAGGCTATAACGAGCGCTAACGGGAAAAACAAGGTGGAATTACCCCCGCTCGCGCGGGGAACAGTGCCGGGGGCTGGCCTTGCGCGGGTGGTTGTTGGAATTACCCCCGCTCGCGCGGGGAACAGACCTGCGCGAGAAATGATGCCGGGCGGGCGTGGGAATTACCCCCGCTCGCGCGGGGAACAGACTTCTCCGGGCTTGAAAGATTGAATGAGGTGGGAATTACCCCCGCTCGCGCGGGGAACAGACTGCCTGACCTGGTTGTTTATCGGCGGCGGACCTGGAAATCGCAATGGAACAGAGTTCCAGATTTGCGGATCTCCGGGAGGTACACCGGTGCGCTGGGCGCAGCAACCACGTCAGTTCCCACTCATCAAATTTAGCTTATTCCGTTATGCTTATCTTTATCGGACACGGGCTCGTGCTCCCGATCATCCCGCTTGGCTATAGTGACCGTGCGCTTGCGGATCCGGTTCCTCCGTTCGCGATGAATAGGCGCAGTGCTAACCGAATCAGGAGAGCTGAGCGAAGCACCTGGCAGATCGACATCATCTGCCTCCGTACCAACTGCATCCTCCGCACCCGTCCCGATAAGCAGCATGCCGTCCAGATCAAGGACTGGGCGACTGCCGGTTCCCGTGCTGCGCAGAGCGAAGCCTTGCTCACGGGCGGCGTCGTTATAAATAAGAGTGAGGCTTCCGGTACCCGCGGCGGATACCGCGCTTTCCCACAAATTGTCCCGCACTCGCGCGGAAACAACTCCCACGTACAATCCGGTAGTCACCTCGGAAAGAAACCTGCTCAAGTATCCGCGCAAGTGATCTGGAATGGCCACCGCATTAACAACAACGAACATCCCGCTCTCCTATCCGTACTGGATATGGCCGGAAACTTCGACGTTATTTCCGGAGATAAGCCGGTCGTCGTCGCGTGCGGGCAGGAAAGGCTGGAGGATGTCCATGATGGTGGCGAGCATATCGGGAAGAATCCGGTGGTCCACGATAGCTCTCCGCACGGCTTTGCGGACCGCCGTCATGGGGTCTTCTTCGCGCGCCGCCGCGAACACCAGAGGAATCGTTACGCTCGGTTTGTACATATCTGCGAGATCAAAAAGCAAGGAACGCGCATCACCGCGGTGAATAATCCCCAGCGCCGGGTTGATTCCCAGCGCCGCACACACCGAAGCTGCGCACCCGTAGAGGATTGAGTTCGCTAAATTGAGGCCAGCATTGACCGGGTCGTCCGAGGAAGTATCACGCGTGAAGCTCCCGGTTCCATATTTTGCCGCCATAGTGCGGTAGGTATTGCGCATGAGCTGCCCCTCCAGCCCGCGCATCGTTGCAATAGAACTGCCAGGCGCATTCTCCACACCCAGCTGCTTTTTGTAGAGCACGAGCGCCGCTTCGCGCTGCCGGGCTTCATTACTCACTAGCCGAGCTTGCGCAATGGCCCACCGCGCACTCGAGGTCAGCGGCGTGGCGTGTGTATAGAGCGGTACTCCGCCCCCACCCGTAACGAGGACAGTGGTTCCGGCGCGGGCACAGGAAGTGAGCGCCGCGCTCGAAATCGAGGTGCCGGGCCCCAAAGTAAGCACTGCTAACCCGGCGACGGGGAGTTGGATTGCCCGCGCGCGGGTTCCTTCCAAGGACCCGTTCTTTCCTTCCCGGCCAGCGTCATAGGCCACCACGCCCGTGCGCGATTGGCGAATTTGCACGTATTCGAGATAGAGGAAAGAAACCCGGTCTTCGAGGCGCACCTGCTCGCTCGCCTTAATAGTGCGGAAGGCCAGAGCCTCATCTGAGTAAGCCATGTTCACTCCTTCCCGGTGGCGGGCTGTGCGGGTGTGCCAGAGCAAGTGGGATCCGGAATGCTACCCGGCACAACGAGCCCGATGAGCGGGTCGTAATGAGCTGCGCCGTCGTTTAAAACGTGGTAGCGGCAAAGTAGTGACGGCGCATTTTCAAGCGACGCCGCATCCGTAAACAGTGTTTTCGCACGACCGGTAACCGTGACCGGAACAGATGCGCGCAAGGCGCGGCGTATGCCTTCACGGTCACTGCCGCGCAGCTTCATCAAATCTTCAGGCTCCCCGGTCCACGCGCCGGGGATAATATCCGGATCACCGCATACAATCAGGCGGGTGGTTTCTACTTCGATGAGTCTGGTTGAACGCTCATCCCCGAGGTTTTTATCACGTTGCGTCATGGCAGCGAAGGATTTCACCTGGGAGCCTTCGCTCAGGCACTCCTTCATATCGTACGTAGCGTTCCGGGCGCGAATTGCCGCCAGCGATTTCTTCGCGAATTCATTGAGTTCATCGGGTTTATCTTCCTCGATATCCGCCAGCAGCAGGGTGCCGGTATCCACAAATTCCTGGCAATCCTCCGGAATTCGGATGTCATCATGGCTCTTAAGCCATTTCTCCACGCGCGCCAGTTCACTTGCCAGGTACGGTAGCTGTTGCCCCTCACCGCCATTAATAGCGACGACGGACACTCGCGGCCCGCTCAGTCCCGGCACTCGGGTGGCGCGGTTCGGATCGGAGGAACGCCACAGGCGCCCGGCACGCTGAATAAGGGACGCCGCCGGGCATAGCTCGGTGCGGAGCAGGTCGAGGTCAATGTCTAGGGAGGCTTCGATTGCTTGGGTTCCGATAACCGTGAGCGCGGCGCCCGCGCTGCCCGATCCGATTTCGCGTTCGAGGAGTTCAGCATTACGACGACGATGCTCAGCTGTCATGCGGGAATGGAGGATAACAACGTTGCCCTCGGCGGCGAGAGCTCGGGTGAGCTCCTGGGCGCGCGCAACCGTATTGCAGATAACTCCGATGCGGGCCTGGGGGTAACGCCGGCGCTGTTCGCGCACCCAATCGCGGTGGGAGGTGGTGAGCTGGCAGTATTTTTCGGTACTGCGTTCAATTGTGAGGGTACGGGGCGGGCTGTCGGGACGAATACTCCGCAGCTGGGTTCCGTTGGTATCCGTATTTTCGAGCAGCGGGAATTGTGCGGCGTCGTGCGGGGGTTGGCCTGTATAAGCCTCGAGGTAGGTGGCACGTTGTGCGGAGGCAAGGGTTGCGGAGAGGAAGGTGACCCGGGTGTTCGTGGCGCGCAGCCAGAGCAGAAGGTTGCTGAGGAGACCGCTCTGGTACTGATCGAGCGTATGAACCTCATCCACAACAACGTGGGCATTGGCCAGGGCGAGGAGCCGCAAGTGGGTCCATTTTGCCGGCAGGGCGCCCAGGAGTGCCTGGTCCACGGTGCCGACGCATACGGGTGCCAGGAGGCGGGAGCTTCCGGAGCGAACGAAGTCGGTCGGGAAAAGGCCGGCCGTGCTAGCGCCATTCTCTGTGGATGTGGTTCTGCTGGTACGCGGGGTAGCACCGGAGTCCTCCCCCATGGTGACCGGTTGATTATAAAAATCTTCGGTGGAGGCGAGGGAATGCGCGAGCGAAGCCACATTGGGAGTACCTGCGTAGTAGCGCTGGATGCGCCGCATGAGCGCATTCGAGGTGGCCTGGGTGGGAAGCAGGAAAATAAGGCGTTCGTTTGCGGTGGCGTGCCGGAGTAGGGCCGCTTCGGTTTTTCCCACGCCGGTGGGCGCCATAACATTCCACAGTCCGCCACTTACCCGGGTGGCTTCCTCTTGGAGTGGGCGGGGCGTGCGGTTACCGAGGATTGCCCGTTGACTTTGCTCTGCAGATTCCCAGCCGTGGTACACCCCGACGGTATCTTCGATGCGAGCGCGAGCGCGGGCACGGCACGCAGTAATCCACCCGGCTGGATCATCAAGGGTGAGTTTTCCGGCCGCGAGGAGTTCCTGTTGGGCGGCTACCCATTCGGTGCCTGAGGCAATGCGGTCGGCTAGCACGGTGAGGCCGGAGAGCAAGATTGTTGCGGTTGGTGAAAGCTCAGCCGGAAGATCAGCCCGGGTTATGCCGATGCCTTCTTCTAAGCAGGAGAGAAGATCATCGGCCAGGGCAAGCCAGCCGGTGCTTTCCATATCTTCGAAAAGGTAGTCGGTCTCTTCAGTGCTCCAGGATGGGGTCTCAAAGCGGCCGTGATGCCCAAGTGCGGAGAGGAATCTCCACGATGGCGCTGCGTATGCGTCCGGATTGATCTTCGTCCCATGAAGCAGGAGCGCTGACATTTTCTGGTGATGGCGGATATCGGGAGCGTAATCCTCACAGAAGTTTCGAGACCACTCGGAAATGTCACCAAGTTGCGGTTCGTTAGTACGGAGTGCGGTCCGAATGTCATCCCACTGCGGTCCCTTTTGGGTTTGCTGGTACTGGAATACCGGACAGGCTTTTCCAATGTCATGCGATCCGGCCACCCATTCCACCACTTCCCGTTTCCCCGCCGGTCCGAGAACTTTGCGCAGACCGGGCCTCAGCCAAGTCTCATAGAGGACTCCGGCAGTAGTTGCGGTATCCAGCAAGTGGGCAAGAAGTGGGTAGGACGTTTCCGTACCGCGCTGCTTGGCCCATATGCTGGGGTGTGTGCCCGTCACGATAGTGCCTGGATGGAGAGGAGTCCGCAGCCGTAGCTTTTTGCACGTCCAACTCCGTTGGTTTGGGCTGCGAGTAGTGCTCCACTATCTCCCACGGTGGCAACTCCGTTGATCGTATCAATCTGGACGGCACGTTGTTTGTCTTTTCCCGAACCGGTGGTGAGAACTTCGCGCCGCGCGTCAATGATCTCTGTATTCGTGAGGGCAGGGGATAGTTTTGCGCTCAGCCATTCAGAGAGACTTGGGACTCCAGGGGCAGGTTCCTCCCCGTCGAGCGGAATTGACCGAGTTCCCCCGGTGCCAATGCGTTGAATCGCATTGATAGCGATCCGGAACGAAACTGGAGTTCCAGCTGGGAGTTCCTTGAGTTCAACCTCTTTCATCGCAGCCTCGTGGGGGAGGTTGAGTTGCGGCACCGGTTCGCGAGATTGGATAAGGAAGAATGGGGCATCTCCGGGGACATGATCCAAGCGGAAAAGAATCCCCATCTCCGCCCGGGGGTGTTCCACGTTGGTCTGTGGGAAGAGCGCCATGATCGCGCGGTGGCGTACTTGCGGGTCCTTCAGTGTCCATCCGCGCTCTGGTTTGTGCAGGGCAACGCGTGAGAGAAGGGTGTGCACCGGTACTTTTGTTAGGAAGATCGGCTGGGGTTCCGATGTGTGTTGATCTGCCATATTCGTCTCCGTCGACTAGGCTCTTAGCGAGCGGTTTCCACGGCTAGCGTGGGTATTTCAGGGTCTAATGGATTGCCTAGATAGGCCGCTTTCCCCGCGTAAGCGGGGGTAACAGCGTTTTCGAGGCTGGGTTTCTCCCTTATCTTGAGTTTCATATTAGCGGGGAGAAACGCAATTGTAAAGACGGGTCAAATGGATTGACAAAGCTTTCTGCTCTTGTTAGTCTCATTCCATCTCAAAGGAGAGGAAGCATGGAAAAGATCAATGCTTTGACGGATATTCCGTTACTGGTTACGCCACGCGGACGCTTGACGGTTCGTGATGCGCTTCTCGATGCTCATATTCTAAAAGAGCCCTCCGACAAAAAAATGGGCCGCGAACCGGTGGTCCTGGATAAGACCGTCCCGGGCTATGTGTATGGTGCAGAGTTGCGACTATTAGCGGCAGTCGTTGCCGTGGTTTTAAGGCAGTCCAATCACACCCACCGGGATCCATTCCGGATCGAATGGGAACACATTCTCTCGGAGGGGCTTGAACCCGAGGCGATTGACAAAGCCATCGACATACTCGCACCGGGGGCCTTGTTATTCGATGACCAGCAGCCATTTATGCAACGGCCGGCTGAGCCGATGCGCAATGCGAAAGATAAAGAACGCAAGCTCGGGAAAGGGGAGCTGCGGCTCAAGAAGCTGCTACCTTCCATGATCTCCGATCAAGGTGAAGAATTCTGGAGTCTGCTAACGCAGCGCGACACCCTTTCCCTGGAAGATGCAGCGCTTTACCTCCTCGCTTATCACTGCTATTCGCCGGCTGGAAATAATTCTTACGCTGGTCAAAAAGCTGAAATGGGAAGTCCTGGTTTCCATTTTGTTGGCGTCGGCATGACGGCTACCGAACTGATTTGGGAAGGCTCGTCGCTTCTTCATACGCTTTTAGCGATGATCCCACGCTCATGGGTAGAAGGCGACGGTTTACCGGCATGGGCAGATCGAACCGGATCTCGGGGCGGAACTGATCATCCGCTATGGCGGGCAACCTGGTCATCCAATAGTGCTGCCTGTTACTGGGAGGATAACGAGCTCGCCGGTGTGCGCATCGGTGGCGTTCCACCTGCGTGGGTTCCCCCAGAAGCAGGAGCAACGAAAGAGAGTCGAAAAGCTTATTGGGTTGAGCGCGATCAGAGCGATCCCTTCTACCTGTATTTGCCTAATAAGTCCGGCGAGTTAAAGGCTCAGCGGATGGACGTAGGGAGGGACGCGACGGATCTCGCAGTGGAGTGGGCTGCCCGCGGCAGACTGGCACAAGTGGCCGAAGCGCATGATCGCATTGTTTCTTCCTCTGGCTGTCGGTTGGTATTTATCCGCCATTACATCGAAGGAACCGCATCTTCTCCAGTTATCCGTTCCTCGCGGGTTGATGTGGCAGATCCGCAGCTATGGGCTTTCGGGCTATCTGATCGAGCACAGGGCCAAGTTCGGCGCCATGCAGAGTTCATCCAGGCTCTGCACTATTGCGTGATCCAACCTTTCCGACGCGCACGCGGGGCAGCCTCCGTTGCACCTAACGGCTTGCCCACCGTTCTTGACTCGCTCGAAAACTATCGGGATTCGGCATCGGATATTTTCTGGCGTTCGATCACTCGCTCCTATGAAGATTTTCTTTCTCAAGTGACAACCGCTGAGCGGCGTCCTGAAGAAATCCGTGCGGCTCGCGGCGGGGCTGCTCAGGTTGCGCTCAGAGCTTTCGAAGAAACGATTGCGCCCTACCGGGGTCAAGATCCGGCGCTCTTCGCGGCAGTTTATTCGAATGTTGCTCGTCATATTCGGGCTGTCACAAAACAATTTGATGTTCCCACGGCTTATGAGGAGAAATAACAATGACGCAGATAGATACCCCGCAACGGGAGCCTTGGAAGGCGTTACTATACGAGATTTTGCAACGGCGTAAAAATCCTGACTATCGCGCCGCGCGTGCAGCAATTCGGCAAGGGGCAACGCCGTTCACTCAAATGCGTGCTTATCCCTATGTCCTACCCGCGGTGCCAGAAGATGCACGCCCCGAGCAACGTAATGCCTTGCTGCGGGTAGCAGCCCTGGCCGCGGAATACGACCGGGTGCCTCATTCCAGTGAGGGTAAGCGCCGCAACAGTTTGGGGCGGTGGGCATATCGCGTGGCAACCGCTGAGAACAAAAACGGACGCGCACAATCAGTTTCACCAGATAATCCAGGAATGATTGCCGCGCGTCTGGCTTACCTGCATACCCAAGATATGGAAGAAGCAGCCCGATCCATCAAACGAATTTTTGAGGTGGCCTCAACGATTCCTGGCCCAGTTCCTCCCGTCAATTATTTCGATATTGCCGATACGTTGATGCGCTGGGGGAACGGCCTGTCACTTCAATCTCAGCACATTCGAATGCGAGTAATAGAGGAATTCTATTCCGTACCTCAACTTGCGGTTTCAGATCAATCTGAAACCGTTCCTGCCAAAGCTTCTGAAAACTAAAACCATAACCGAGAGGACCAATCATGTACCGTCACCTAACCCTGCATTTCCTTACTCCGATCAGCTACTCGAATCTCAATCGTGACGATTCGGGAACCCCCAAGCGCCTGATGGAGGGCGGTGTTCTCCGCGCCATGCATTCCTCGCAGGCTATCAAACGTGGTGCACGCGTTGCTTACGAAAAGGCCAGCCTTGACGTTTCAGTGCGCTCTGGCAAGCTTGAGGAGGTTATTCGCGACGCCGCACTCGAGCTTTCCCCCGATCTAGACCCGAAGAAAACCTTGACAAAGGCTCGTGCTCTCGTCGGTCAATTCACGAAGAAGCAGGCTAAAGCCGAGGCTGATGATGGTGCGGGAGCTGCTGAAGCGGATCGTTCGATCTGGTTGAGTGGGGAAGAGATTCAGGTTGCGGCGCAGGTTGTGGCTGGCGAAGTCGATCCTGATACGGAGTTCGTGCTTAACGGATGCACCGGTTCCCTGGCCATCGCCGCTTTTGGGCGTATGTTTGCGGCGAAACCTGAGAAGGGTACCGAAGCGGCGCTGAGCGTATCTCCTGCCGTGACCACCCACGCTGCCACCATTGGCACTGACTATTTCTCGACCGTTGACGATATTCGGGAGCAGAATAAGTTCGCCGGGGAAGAATCGCGCAGCGGAGCTACCTACCTAGGGATCAGCCAATTTACGAGCGGTATTTTCTACCGCACGGTGACTATTGATCGCGAACAACTCCAAGCTAGTTGGACCGCTTTCGGCAAGCCGGAGGCGGAGGGAAACCTACGTGAGATGATTACTGCTCTTATCTACGGCCAACCGCGCGGTAAAGAGCATTCAACCGCGCCCTACACGCAGCCCGTCGTCGTCCTTGCTGAAGAGCAGCGCTACCGCTGCGCCTACAGCTTTGAAACACCGGTGAAGGCTAACGATTCCCAGGGGGGCTTCCTGGAGCCGTCCGTGCGGGCTCTCGGGGACCAATTCCATGCTGCTCGCCGTTTCGATCCTGATAACTTCGGGAGCGCACTGGCCCTTACGGGAACGTTCCCCCAGCTAGAAGAGTTGTTTGGAGTGGAGCCCACCTCGAAGGACGGCCTGGTTGACACGGTTGTGGCGTGGATCTTGGGTGGCCAGAATGAGTAATCCAACATTCCTGCGTCTAGCGGGTCCCGTGCAATCCTGGGCGGGGCCGCGAGTGACGGGGAACGTGGTCAATTCGGAACTTAGGCCTACCCGGTCCGGTCTCCTTGGTCTCCTCGCGGGCGCTCTAGGCGCTCCGCGCGAAGAATGGCCAGAGTGGCTGGAGGGAGCTGATTTTGCAGTAAGGGTTGATCGCCCCGGTCGTCTCATCAATGAATTTCAGACCATTAATCCCCGTGCTACTAAAAGCGGCCTCCGCAATGACGAGCTTGAGTTCCGAGCACGCCAGTTGTGGATCCGGAAACAAAGTGATTCGGACAAAAACCTGGCGTTCACCCCGGACCAGCAAAACTCGAACGCGGTCATCCGCCGCACCTACTTGGCCGGAGCTGAGTTCCTCGTGCGAGTCACCTGCCCGGGGCATCAGGAGGAAGTTGACGCTGCGCTGCGCAGTCCTGCTTTCGTTACCTACTTGGGGAAGAAAGCCTTTGCGCCGTCGTTCCCGTTCTATCTGGGGCGCGGCGAGGATGACATGCTCAGCCGGATCCCGGTGTGTGACCCGTCTTTTGAGAAACCGAAAAAACAGGTGTGGACCTATTCGCGGGCCCCACATATGCCCGATAGCGGGCCGGGGGCATTGCCCGGCACCGCGAGCATGGTGGACGTGGTGAAAAAGCGGGAAGAGTGGCTCGCACAAGTAGCTGAGCTGCTGGAACGCTAGGCTCACGTTCCCGTCGCGCCACGGATGCAAGTGCCGTCGCGGCGCGGCCGCGCATGAAGAGCCATGCCGCTGCTGCGAACGACGACGCGAGCCCGCCCGCGCGCGACGGTGTGACTTCGCGCCACAGAAAACGCCCTGGAAAGACCACTCATATGGTGATCTTTCCGGGGCGTTCTATGCCTATCTATGCGCACGCCCATGGTGGAAGCTTTAGGATTCTCGTCCATGAGCGGGCAGCTTAGTCGCTTCGCAGCGAGAGTATTTACTTCACAGCCTTCTCAATAAGCGGCGTCAGCTTATCCAGAGCCCACAGCTGCGCGGCCGGGGTGCCCAGAGAGAACGCATTGGAGAGGTCGCCGTCCACCACGAAGGCGTGGCCGGCAGCAACCGCCGGGACCTTCTGCCAGGTGGCGTCGTCGGTAATCTGCGCGGTATCAATGAAAATCGGGAACGCGGCAATCAGATCGGCATCGATAGCATCGAGCTGTTCGGCGGACAGCTGCACGGCAAAACCGCTATCGGCGGTGGCCAGCTCCTGCACCTTCGGATTCTGCACGAAGCCCAGTTTCGTCATGAACTCCAGGCGGGTATCGCCCTTCAGGTAGGCGCCCCAGCCCTCGGAAGTCTTGGTCGCCACGGTCACCGACTTACCCTGCCAATCCGGGTGCGCGGCCGTGACCTCGGCAAACTTCTTCTCCACCGCGTCCAGCTGTGCCGCGGCGGCCTTCGGCTTGCCCAGCGCCGCGCCGATCATGGTGACCTGGTCCTTCGTGGACGTCAGCCAATTATCCGCGCCCTCCGGCAGCGAGACCGTCGTGGCGATTTGGGAAAGCTTATCGTGGCGTTCCTTATCGCCCGAGGTCTTCACATCGAGAATAAGATCCGGCTTGAGTGCCGCGATCTTCTCATACGAAAGCTCCATGGTGCCCAGGATTTCCGGAGCCTTCTCATACGATTCACTCACCCACGGGCCCACGCCGTTGCCGCCGAAAGCCAGCCAGTCGGCCGCGCCCACCGGCTGCACGCCCAGCGAAAGCGCCACTTCGGCATCGCCCCAGCCCAGAGCGACCACGCGCTGCGGGGCTTCCTTGACGGTGACGGGCCCGAATTTTGTATCAATCGTTGCGGGGAACGCGGCCTCGTTCGTGGTGGTCCCATCCGCTGCGGAACTTGCCGCTGCGGAAGAGGACGAGGCAGGGGACGCCGAAGAATCGGCAGAATCATTACTCTTCTGAGAACCGCATCCGGCAAAAGCCAGGCAAGCCACCAGCACGGTGCCTGCCCACGCGGTCAGGGACTTCTTCATAACTTCCTTTCGTGGATGCCGCACTCGCGGCCGGACGCACCTGCGGCTGCGGTGGTCGTGTGGTTGTCACTGAAACCACAGATGCCCTATTAGGATACGCTGGCGTTGTTTAATTGGGGTAGCCTGTTCTCGTTATGAACAGCACCGCCCACCTGCGTTTTTCGGTACGACGCCGCGCCTGTCCCGCTCCCGCGACATCCGCGGATCACCGGAACCCGGGCCCTGCACCTGCCGCGGCCGGCCACCCCGGGGACGGCACGCCTCCCCGCAGTTCCCGAGCCGCCCACACCGCCCCCGGACGCACCATCGCGCGCCGGCGCGCCGCGGCTCTCCTCGCCGGAGTGATTGCTGTTCTCGTGCTAGCCATCCTCTCCATCTGCATCGGCGCCCGCCCCATCTCCCCGGGAACACTGTTTACTATCCTCTCCGGCGCGGACCGCGATTCCATGGACGCGCAAGCAGTGCTTACTTTGCGCCCGCCGCGCACCGTCGCCGCCATCGCTATCGGTGCCGCCCTCGGGGTTGCGGGTGCTCTTATCCAGGCAATTTCCCGCAACCCGCTGGCCGAACCGGGAATCCTCGGGGTTTCGGCCGGTGCCGGTTTTGCGGTCACCCTCGCCATCGCGCTCGCGGGCATCAGCCGGCCGAGCGTCTACATGTGGTGGGCGGTGGCGGGCGCGCTCGCGGCCACCGCGGTGGTCCTCCTGATCGGATCGCAGCGCACCGGCCGCGCGGATCCGGTCCGCCTCATCCTGGCCGGGGTGGCGCTTTCTGCCGTGCTCAACGGCATCGTGGGTGTCCTGCGCTTGGCCGACCCGCGCACCTTCAACGAAATCCTCGTGTGGACGGCCGGCACGCTGGAAAACCGCCCCTGGGAGGTGATCCTGCCGGTCCTCCCGCTCCTCGCATCAGGGCTCATCGTGGCCGGCGCGCTCACCCCGGCTCTCAATATCATTGCCCTCGGCGACGATACCGCCCGCGCCCTCGGCGCTAATGTCACTGCCATCCGCCTTACCGGTATAGCGGCGATGACGCTTCTCACCGGCGGAGCGGTTGCCATCGCCGGTCCCATCGCCTTTATCGGCCTCATGGCGCCGCACGCTATCCGCTCTTTTGCCGGCGCGGATCAACGGTGGGTCGTGGGACTGTCCGCAATCTGGGCGCCGGCCCTGCTCCTCGCCTCGGATATCCTCGCGCGCATTATTCTGCCCAGCGGCGAACTGCCCGTCTCCGTGGTGAGCGCCTTCCTGGGAGCCCCGGTACTCATCTACCTCGTCCGCCGGCGAAAGGCTTTCGCGCTATGAGTACGCCGCCGCAACCCGCAGCGCCGCAACCCGCAGCGCAGCAGCCCGCAGCGCAGCAGCCCGCCGCACCGCATACGGGTGCCGCGCCGCAGTCCGTTCCCGCCATGCCAGAGCTAAGCCCCGTAGTGCCAGTAACCGCCCGGCTCCAGCGTTCTCGCCTTACCGCCGCACGACGACGCCGCCGTTCCCGCCTGGTTGCGGCCGTGGTGAGCCTCGCCCTGGTGGTCGGTTGCCTCGGGGCTCTGCTCCTCGGCGATTTACCCCTCACTCCGGCGGAGGTGGCTGCCTGTTTCTCCCCGGATTCGATGAGGGCGGTTGCCGCAGGCGAGGGGGATTTCGCGGCCCAGGTTGTTCTTACCTGGCGCCTGCCGCGTATCCTCGCCGCGGTCGCCTTCGGGGCGGCGCTCGGCCTCTCGGGCGCGCTCTTCCAAATTCTCACCCGTAACCCGCTCGGTTCGCCGGATATTATCGGTTTCAACGCTGGCGCCTATACCGGCGTTATTCTCACCCGGACATTCCTGGTGGGTGGAGCCCTTGCGGTGAGTATGGGCGCGCTGGCAGGTGGCGTCGTCGTCGGAATAATTATTTATGCGCTGGCTTACCGCAACGGCGTGTCCGGATTTCGCCTTATCATCGTGGGGATTGGCATGACGGCGATGCTCAGCGCGGCGAATACCTGGCTGCTGTTGCGGGCTTCGGACGAGGTGGCGCTCAGCCTCGCGGTGTGGGGCGCCGGGTCGCTCGGGCAGGCGTCGTGGGCGAATGTGGGGCCGGCGCTGGGAATTCTTGCGTGCCTGGTGCCGCTGGTGGCGTGTTGCGTGCGGCCGTTGCGGCAACTGGAATTGGGCGACGACGCCGCAGCTGCCCACGGATTGCCGGTCGAGAAGGCTCGCCGGGGGATCCTCGCGGTCGGTATCGCTTTGACATGTGTGGTGACGGCGGCGGCCGGACCCATTGCTTTGTGGCCTTAGCGGCTCCGCAGGTGGGGCGGGTGGTGGCCGGGCGGCGCGGAATTTCGCTCGTGCATAGCGGCCTGGCAGGTGCCTCGATTTTGTTTCTGGCTGATCTGTTCGCCCAATTTGCGCTGGCTCGGCCGGTTCCGGTGGGGGCGATTACCACGGTGGTCGGCGGGATGTATGTGCTGGTTGTGGTGCTATCGCAACGGAAGGGGCGATAACTATGCGTGAGAACGAGGGCGTGGGTATGGGTGCGGCTTCCGGGGCCTCAGGCAGCGAGGCTGCCAGCGCTGCGGATAGTGCGGTTGCCGGCGTTTCTACCGGTGCCGCGCGGCTGCGCGGGGAGGATCTCTGCCTCGGCTATGGCGATGTGGCGGTGGCGCGGGATCTGAATGTGGCGATTCCGGATGGCTCGTTCACAGTGATTGTGGGGGCGAACGGGTGCGGGAAGTCCACGCTGTTGCGCGGGTTGGCGCGGTTGCTTGCACCGGCGAGCGGCCGGGTGCTGCTGGATGGGCGGGATATTGCGGCGATGGGCTCGCGGGATTTCGCGCGGGAGCTGGCGTTGTTGCCGCAGTCGCCGCATATTCCGGAGGGGATTACGGTTGCCGAGCTGGTGGGCCGGGGGCGTTACCCGCACCAGGGCGTGTTTTCGCGGCCGTCGAAGCGTGATGAGGAGGCTGTTGCTCGGGCTTTGGCGGCTACGGGGACCGCGGATTTTGCCGATGCACTGCTGGGAGAGCTCTCGGGTGGGGAGCGTCAGCGGGTGTGGGTGGCGATGGTGCTGGCCCAGGATACTCCGATTATTTTTTTGGATGAGCCGACGACGTATTTGGATATCGCCTTCCAGATTGAGCTGCTGGATTTGTGTGCCCGCCTGAATCGGGAGGGACGGACTTTGGTTGCGGTTCTTCATGATCTGAATCAGGCGGCGCGTTACGCCTCCCATGTCATCGCCATGAAGGACGGGCGTATTGTTTTTTCGGGTTCGGCTGAGGAGGTGTTTACTCCGGAGAATATCGCGGAGATCTACGGGCTGACCGCGGTGGTTATCCCGGATCCGGTGACGGGTACTCCGATGGTTGTGCCGGTTTCGGCGCGTAGTAAGGCCGCGAGCGAGCCGGAATCCTAGCCGCTGTCAGGCGCGGGCGCGCCAGAATCATAGCCGTTGTCAGGCGCGGACGCGCCGGAATCCTAGCCGTTGTCAGGCCGCGGGCCGGGGCCCGAAAATGGCGCTGCCGACCCGCACCTGGGTGGAGCCTTCCGCCACGGCGATGCCCATATCGTGGGTCATGCCCATGGAGAGTTCGCGCACGCTGGGGTGTTCGCGCTGGAGCTGGTCGCGTAGTTCGCGCACGAGCGCGAAGGAGCGGGAGATTTCCCGCACGTCGCTGGTATTCGCGCCAATGGTCATGAGGCCGTCTACCCGCAGGTGGGGGAGCTGCGCGATCTGGCCGACGAGTTCTTCTACTTGTTCGGGATCAACTCCGTATTGGCTGGCTGCTCCGGAGGAATTGACTTGCACGTAAATGGAGAAGGGCCCGTGGGCGTGGCCTTCCTCAAGCAGGCGGCCTTGGAGCCGGTTGAGGCGCTGGGCTAATTTGAGGCTGTCCACGGTTTCGATGCAATCGGCCAGTTCGAGGGCGCGCCCGGCCTTATTGGATTGCACGTGGCCGATGACGTGGGTCCAGTGGGGTGGGTTGCCGGCGCTGGCCGGGGCGGTGCCGCTTCCTTCCCAGGTGCTAGCGTCATGAATGAGGCGTTCAGTTGAGTCTGAAGCGGCGCCGGGCGTTGAGGCGGAAGCCGTGTTGAGCGCCAGTGGAGACGCGGTTCCGGAGCCTGTTTCCGCTGCCGTTTCAGGCCCGGCGAGTTGGGCTTCTACGTCCTGGAGTTGTTGGATGAAGTTTTGGCCCATGAGGCGGGAGCCGGCGGCGAGTGCGGCGCGAATGGCAGTGATGGGTTGGTGTTTCACCACGATTTGGAGTCGGGCGGTGCCGAGCGGTATTCCGGCAGCTTCTTCCGCTCCGCGCAGGGCGTCACGCACGAGGTTAATGCGCCCGGGGATTTCCTCGGAGGTTGGGGTGATGCTGGATAGTCCAGCGAGGTGAGCAAGCTTGTCGTGCTCCGTGTATGTCATGTTTTGTATCAACTCCACAGGTATCGAGTATCCGCCGGTGTTTATGGTAGGTCTCTGGGGCGCGAACTGGTGAAATAATCTCATAACTGGCGAAATGATCTCAGAACTGCATGAGCGGTCTCATAACTGAAACAATCGCCCTAGAACTGGCGTCATGCTTTCAATGTCGGGTAGCGGCTGAGAATTCCGGGTAGCCGCCTCATAATTCCCCTACCCTAATAATGTCGAGGATGGCATGCCCGGCAGCATCGCTTGCCTCAAGGTCCACAACTGCCCAGAATCCCCAGGAGTTGTCACCTGCGCCGTCGTCAAAAACTTGACGTACCAGCCAGGCGCGTAGGCGCCCGGTGGCGGAGCTCAGGTTGTCCATGACGCTATCCACGTGTTCCGCAGGGATGCCGGCGGTGATGAAATCGGCTCGGTCGGGGTGTTCCAGCATGGTGACGAGTTGAGCGGAGCGTGCTTCGGGTCCGATGCCGATCTCTTGGTAGGAATCGAAGTAGGCGTCGGTAGCATCCATCCAGGTATCGCCATCCCAGACCGGTCCGCCGAGCCAGAGTGGGATACCGTCCCCGCGGGCTACACCGGCGCCGTCGTCCAGGGCCGCTCGATCAAGCCAGTCGAGATTTTCGTGCGCCACCGCTTCCACAAAACGGAAGAGCGCATTGCGGATGGAGACTCGCAGCGCGTGCGGGCTACGCGAGAGCGTGACTTTGCCATCTTCATCCGCACCGAAAGCGCGCTCGCGGGCGCCACCTGCGCCGCTGTCAAGATTGGCGATCTCCGTGGCGGTGATACGGCCATCGCGCAGGGCTTCCCATTCGTCCAGCAGACTGGAATCCACCGAGCGCACCAGGCCGCCCAGCCAGCCGGACATGTCTTCAAGATCCGGGGTGCGGGCTTCCAGCGGAACGGTTTGGCGGAGTGCCTTGTAGGTGTCCGTGAGGTAACGCAGCAGGGTTCCTTCGGAGCGGGCCAGGTCATAGCGGGAAATGAATTCTGAGAAGGTGATCGCGTTTTCGATCATTTCCCGCACGATGGACTTGGGGGAGAGCTGGAAATCATCCACCCACGGGTTGGTTTGCCGGTAGATCTGGAGCGCTGCGCCTAGTTCTTCCGCGAGGGGCTGCGGCCAGGTGATTTTATCTGCTTCGGCCATGCGTTCGTCATAGCCGATACCCGCGGCTTTCATGCGTCCGATGGCGCGCCCGCGCGCCGCGCGTTCCTGCGCGTATAGAACCTGCATGGGGTTATCTTGGACCGCTTCGATAACCGAGATGACATCGAGTGCGTACTCCGGGCTGTCCGGATCAAGAATATCTAGCGCAGCCAGCGCGAAGGGTGCCAGCGGCTGGTTCAAAGCAAAATCAAAAGGAACTTCGCGCGCGTATTCGATGGGGGAGTGGCCCGGGTGCTCGGCCAGCCATTGCGGAGTGTGATGAAGGATCACCCCGGCACGTTCCAGAGACATATAGATGCGAGTGGCTTGCCGGATAAGCTGGTTGGATGCCGTGCGCGGCTCGTGATTATCCGTGAGCAACGTGGTGACGGCCGCGACGTTATCCCCCGGGCGCTGGAACAAATTAAGCATGAGCGAGTGGGAGACCCGCATCTGGGACGTCAGAGTTTCCGGAGCGGCACCCTTGAGGTACTCAAAAGTTTTTTCCGACCACAGCACCGTATTTTCCGGGGGCTTCTTCTTTTGAATACGGCGCTGTTTGACCGGATCATCCCCGGCACGGGCCACCAGCCGGGCATTTTCAATTTCAAATTCGGGTGCCTGCACGATCACGTCACCCTTAGTGTCAAAGCCGGCCCGCCCGGCTCGACCCGCGATCTGGTGAAATTCGCGTGCGCTCAGGTGCCGATTGCGCTGGCCATCAAATTTAGCCAGCCCGGTCATCACAACGGTGCGAATAGGAACGTTGATACCGACCCCGAGGGTATCCGTACCGGAAATAACCGGAAGCAGGCCCGCCTGCGCCAGCTTTTCCACGAGCCGCCGGTAGCGGGGGAGTAGCCCTGCATGATGCACGCCGATACCGGAACGGAGCAGCTTAGAGAGAATTTTCCCGAAACCCGGCCCGAAGGAGAAATCCCCGAGGGCTTCTTGGATGCGGGCTTTCTGTTCCTTGGAAACGAGCGCGTGGGTGAGGAGAGCTTGGGCCTGCGCCACCGCTTCCCGCTGCGAAAAATGCACCACATACACGGGCGCCCGATGCGTGGAGGTGAGTTCCAGGAGGAGCTCACCGAGCGGCTGATAGGAATACGAGAAGGACAGCGGTACCGGCCGTTCCGCGTTACTCATAAGTTCGACGGCGCGCCCGGTGCGCTTCTCAAGATCCTCCGCCAGCCACGTGGTATCCCCCAGGGTAGCGGAAAGAAGCACCTGCTGAGTGCGGGTGAGCTCCAGAAGTGGCACTTGCCAGGCCCAACCGCGCTGCGGATCGGAGTAGTAGTGGAATTCATCCTGGACCAGCACGCCGATATCCGCAGCTGCACCATCACGCAGACTCAGGTTCGCCACGATTTCCGCCGTGGCACACACCACCGGAGCACCGGCATTAATGGTGGAATCCCCGGTCACCATCCCCACATTATCCGCGCCGAAAACATTGATGAGTTCGAAAAACTTTTCCGATACCAAAGCCTTGAGAGGCGCGGTGTAATACGCAGTTTTCCCGCGCGCGAGCCCGCAGAAAATGGCGGTGAGCGCAATGAGCGATTTCCCCGAGCCGGTGGGCGTGGAGACAATCATATGCGCATCATCAATAGCGGCGAGCAGCGCTTCTTCCTGATGGGGGTAAAGCGGCCGCCCGGTGCTTTCCGCCCACTGGGTGAACGCCTCATAAAGCGCATCATCAGGCGGGTTGAGCCCATACTTATCCTCCAGAAGGTCCAGGGCAACATTGAGTTGCGGACGAGGGCGCGACGCCGCGGCCCCGGGCTGATCTGACTGCTGTGAACTCATGACTTAAGGGTGCCACACTCCTACGACATAAAAATCTGCCGAAACGGATGCGCGGTGTTCATCCAGTAAATTCTGAAGAAATAGATAGCGATGTGACGTCGTACTTCTCTTCCCTGCGCCGTATCTGCTGCGGGTACCGGCCGTATCACTCATATGTACGACGACGCCGCCCGCGAGCAGGGCTTTCCCTGCGCAGTAAAGGAACCGGCAGTCGCCCTGTCCTTGATCGGGGTGGCATGCTGCTTATCGGGACGGGTGTGAAGAATGCAGCGGACAAGGAAGCGGATGCTGCCATTCCGCTAGGTACGTCGCCAGATACTATCGATTCGCTCCTCACTGTGCCGATTCAGTGTGAACGGAGGAGTCGGGTCCGCAAGCGAACTGTCACGATCAGCAAACGGGATAATCATGAGCACGAGCCTATGTTCGGTAAAGGTAGGCATGCCGGAATAAGCTAAATTTGAGAGGTGGGAACTAACGTGGTTGTTGCGCTCAGCGTACCGGCGTATCTCCCGGAGAGCCGCAAATCTGGAACTCTGTTCCATTGCGTTTTCCGGGTCCGTCGCCGATAAACAACCAGGTCAGGCGGGCTGTTCCCCGCGCGAGCGGGGGTAATTCCCACATCCCCACCCCCACCGCATGGATCGGACTCTGTTCCCCGCGCGAGCGGGGGTAATTCCGGCTCCCCGCGGCCCGTGTTTTCCGCCTCGATCTGTTCCCCGCGCGAGCGGGGGTAATTCCACAGGTGCCCTCGGATAGCATCGAGACCGAGGCTGTTCCCCGCGCGAGCGGGGGTAATTCCATTTGTGAGTTCCTTTGTGATAGGTGCGTTCGCTGTTCCCCGCGCGAGCGGGGGTAATTCCGTAGGAGGTGAAGGTGGTGCGCTGGATCCCGACTGTTCCCCGCGCGAGCGGGGGTAATTCCATAGGGTTCCACCTCCGTCAATGACAGGGACACTGTTCCCCGCGCGAGCGGGGGTAATTCCACTTCGCCGTCCATCGGAGACTGATTCCTTTTCTGTTCCCCGCGCGAGCGGGGGTAATTCTATGTGCTCCCGGAGCATTCTTTGGGGTGGGGTCTGTTCCCCGCGCGAGCGGGGGTAATTCCAAGCCCGGTTCATTCTCCATTTTATGGCGGTGCTGTTCCCCGCGCGAGCGGGGGTAATTCCTCACCGCAGCGAATGGTAAAAACAAAATCTGGCTGTTCCCCGCGCGAGCGGGGGTAATTCTATTAGCGCCGCTGAGATCGGAGGAGACGCTAACTGTTCCCCGCGCGAGCGGGGGTAATTCCGCGGAAATTGAAGCAGAAGCCCGCGCCCGGCTCTGTTCCCCGCGCGAGCGGGGGTAATTCCGGTCGGTTAGGCGCATGATCTCCTTGCCCTGTCTGTTCCCCGCGCGAGCGGGGGTAATTCCATGCTTTGCCGCACTCGCCCTCACCGGGTGCGCTGTTCCCCGCGCGAGCGGGGGTAATTCCGAAGCTGGGCGGAGGGTATTTTGAACCTTTTCCTGTTCCCCGCGCGAGCGGGGGTAATTCCGCGAGGCATAGTGATCACTACGCCGCAATCCACTGTTCCCCGCGCGAGCGGGGGTAATTCCACGCTCAATAAAAAGCTATTGCGCCGCGTCCACTGTTCCCCGCGCGAGCGGGGGTAATTCCCACCCCGCCGGCAAGGCCCGCGCTACCAGCTTCTGTTCCCCGCGCGAGCGGGGGTAATTCCTAGTAGTGAAGAAGCACAGCCCGAGGCGGTCCCTGTTCCCCGCGCGAGCGGGGGTAATTCCTAATCTCTTGAAGTCGTTCGGCGTCGCCGGTACTGTTCCCCGCGCGAGCGGGGGTAATTCCGATGAATACGACAACGGGGAGACCCCGGAGTACTGTTCCCCGCGCGAGCGGGGGTAATTCCGTCTTACAGGCGTCAATACCGCGTTGAATCCACTGTTCCCCGCGCGAGCGGGGGTAATTCCCACTACCTTGCCAGTATGGCGCGCCATCTTCCCTGTTCCCCGCGCGAGCGGGGGTAATTCCGCAGCTTCTCTCAGGACTCGCAAGCGACGCCCGCCTGTTCCCCGCGCGAGCGGGGGTAATTCCGCGCGGTTATTGACTGAAAGGGACTGACAAAACTGTTCCCCGCGCGAGCGGGGGTAATTCCAACGACGAAGGCAAGGACGCGGCGCCGGTTCGCTGTTCCCCGCGCGAGCGGGGGTAATTCCGTTGCCTATCCTGAGGTAGACCGCCTGTTCCCCTGTTCCCCGCGCGAGCGGGGGTAATTCCAATCTGCAAGGCCCCGCGCGTGGGCGATATTTCTGTTCCCCGCGCGAGCGGGGGTAATTCCCGCCACCCGATACTCCATACCGATTAGCCCCGGCTGTTCCCCGCGCGAGCGGGGGTAATTCCCGGTGTGCCCGGTGTGGTGGCACCATCGCCGCGCTGTTCCCCGCGCGAGCGGGGGTAATTCCATCATGGACGAATTGCGCTGGGCTGTCGTCGACTGTTCCCCGCGCGAGCGGGGGTAATTCCGATTCTCGTGGGTGTGGGTGTGCTTTGCTTGGCTGTTCCCCGCGCGAGCGGGGGTAATTCCAAAACTGGATTACGATGCACGCGGGCGCGGAACTGTTCCCCGCGCGAGCGGGGGTAATTCCAAGGGTTTCACCCTTTGCCAAAGCGCTTGAGGCTGTTCCCCGCGCGAGCGGGGGTAATTCCTCACCCGCGCTGGGGCCGTCCAACACCCAAATCTGTTCCCCGCGCGAGCGGGGGTAATTCCAGCTGACCCGCCTAACGCCGCACCCACCGTGACTGTTCCCCGCGCGAGCGGGGGTAATTCCTGATTAGTTTCTCTGTGGTTTCGTGGTCTAGCCTGTTCCCCGCGCGAGCGGGGGTAATTCCATCGCGAACGCGATTCTCGATACCCCCATCCACTGTTCCCCCGCGCGAGCGGGGGTAATTCCGATCCTTATACCGATAACCCATCTGAGGACCCCTGTTCCCCGCGCGAGCGGGGGTAATTCCGTTGAATGAGTCGGAGTGGTTACTCTCTATCCCTGTTCCCCGCGCAAGCGGGGGTAATTCCATGCACGAATGCCCTTTCACCGGCCACACCTGCTGTTCCCCGCGCGAGCGGGGGTAATTCCTGCTTGTTCATGGGGAGAGAGTCCTTCCATTGCTGTTCCCCGCGCGAGCGGGGGTAATTCTCACGAGGGAAACTTCTAAAAGACTTGCGCGGGCTGTTCCCCGCGCGAGCGGGGGTAATTCCAACCAAAAAGCCCCGGTTAAGCCTTACAAAAACTGTTCCCCGCGCGAGCGGGGGTAATTCCTCGAATGGCTAGATACCCCACACACGCCACACCTGTTCCCCGCGCGAGCGGGGGTAATTCCAACGATCTACACGAAAAAATAGATAAACTCTCTGTTCCCCGCGCGAGCGGGGGTAATTCCGTAGGATTGCGGCTAAGTTAGTGTGAAACATTCTGTTCCCCGCGCGAGCGGGGGTAATTCACCACACCGGGACCGTAGGCGACAACTACTACGCTGTTCCCCGCGCGAGCGGGGGTAATTCCCAAGGAGGAACTGGCGGCTGCGGCGGACAAGCCTGTTCCCCGCGCGAGCGGGGGTAATTCCCGCAAGGAGAACCCCAAAATGACCACCTACACCTGTTCCCCGCGCGAGCGGGGGTAATTCCAAAAGCGGGCGGTTATTGGAAATTTTGCGTGGCTGTTCCCCGCGCGAGCGGGGGTAATTCCGCCAGAGATGCCGGCAATGAGACATCTGCCGTCTGTTCCCCGCGCGAGCGGGGGTAATTCCGGGGGGGGGGACAACGCACGCTGGGCGAACGAGTTGCTGTTTCCCGCGCGAGCGGGGGTAATTCCAACTACTACATCGTACCCAGACAGTTTGTGGGCTGTTCCCCGCGCGAGCGGGGGTAATTCCGAAGCTACGTGACCTCGGGTTCAAGATCGACGCTGTTCCCCGCGCGAGCGGGGGTAATTCCCGGGCGGGCGCCTAGGTGGCGTTGTAGCCGGGCTGTTCCCCGCGCGAGCGGGGGTAATTCCAGGCCGGTTCGATGTTTGGGGGGGATTTGAAGCCTGTTCCCCGCGCGAGCGGGGGTAATTCCCCGTGCCCCTGGACCCCCGAGGCCCGTGCCAACTGTTCTCCGCGCGAGCGGGGGTAATTCCGTTATCCGGGTCTTTTTCTATTTCGGGGAAGACTGTTCCCCGCGCAAGCGGGGGTAATTCCGGTGGAGAGTTTAGCCATGATGGAGCAGGCACCTCTTCCTCGCACGAGCGGGAGTAATTCTAAAGACCGCTTGAAGCGCGAACGCAATATGGTCTCTTCCCCGCGCGAGCGGGGGTAATTCCTGGTCGCGTAAGTATTTTTGGGCAGCGCCTTTCTGTTCCCCGCGCAAGCGGTGGTAATACCCGGGGTGGAAGACCCGCGGGGACGGCGGCGGGCTGTTCCCCGGGCAAGCGGGGTAATTTCATGTAGTGTGCGGGCGCGCATCCAAAAACACGTTCTTCCCAGCGTGAGTGGGGGTAATTCCGAGGGGCAGACGGTCACTGTCACCAAGCTGGTCTCTTCCCAGCGCGAGCGAGGGTGTGTAGAGGCGTGGAAACGGGGAGGGCGCGATGTCGCGCCGGGCGAGTGCCTGTAGACCCTTAATCTCTGGGATAAGGGTTGCGTCTCTTGGATGGGATGCCGTTTGTAGGGCGGCGAAAAGCGTGCTATCTCGCGCTTATCTGGCGGTGTGGAAGTGGTGTGAGGGAGGAAACAGCTTTAGATAGGCTTCTTAACTTGCGCTGGGTGGTGGGCCTGGGTAAAGTATCTATTCGTTGCCGCGGGCGGCAAACATAAAAGAATAACGAGCACCGCTAGCTCAATTGGCAGAGCAACTGACTCTTAATCAGTGGGTTCTGGGTTCGAGTCCCAGGCGGTGTACAGCAGGCCCCGTAGTTTCCAAGCTACGGGGTTTTCCGCATTATCCTGCGGAAAACAGTCACGTTACTAGCGTACGTCGGGGATTGTTTTTACGCCACCACTTCTCAGCACTGCGACATAGGAGCATTTTAAGGCTACGCGCAGGGCGAAATTGCGGGCTTCCCCCACATCTATCTAAGCGACACCTGTCGCGTTATTCTTGATCGCGAACTAAGCGGCTGGCGCGAGCGGCGTGAACAGACCGGCGTTGGTGACGTGAGCAGTGCGAACTGGGCGGCGCGAACTAGTAGCGCGAGCTGAGCGGCGCTGACTGTGTGAACGGCGCGAATCGCACGCCCGGCAGCTGTGACTGCGGTAGGAGGAGTATTCATGAGCGACTGTCCCTATTTCAGGATTTCCAAGAACGGGCTGATTGTGTTCGCGGGCGGGGTGTGGTGCCTGGCAGGAGTGAACGTCACGCGCATCGGAGTGGAGAGTATCGCGGGCTCCACCATGGGCGCGCCGTGGATCTGCCTGCTTCCAATGCTCGTCTTCGCCGCCTTCGGGGTGATGTTCGCCAAAGTTGCCGGGAAACATATCCGGCGTATTCGCTCCCATCCGCGCCCGGCACGGCCCCTGTGGCACTTCTTTGATGCACGCGCCTACCTCGTTATGGCCATCATGATGGGTGGCGGAATTGGCCTGCGCGCCAGCGGACTCCTGCCTGATTCCTTTGTTGCTTTCTTCTATACCGGCCTGGGTGCCGCGCTCGCCGGGGCTGGCCTTCTTTTCTTCCTTGCTTTCATCCGGGATATGCGCCGCGCGCGTTAGGCGGCGGTCGCGGTATGCACCTTCTCTAAACCTGAGCGCTACCGACTCAACTACTATTGAGCCTAGAGTGAACAATTACTCCTGAGTGGAACAAATACAGGGCGGTGGAGGTTGAGGTTGATGTCAGGGCGATAGGCCCCGGGCGCCGCAAGGCGCGCGGCGTCGTCGTTCATAGAAGTGAAAGAAGGATTGACCATGGCATACGATATTGATCGCACAGTGTCCAACGCGGTGGACCGGTTCCTCAGCCCCTTTGATGGCTTTTTCGCCGTTCCCACTCGGATGGTGAACGGGCGGCGTTCCGATCTGGAGAATCTCGCGCTGCAATACCGTTCGCAGCTCAAGCAAACTGAGGACGGATACGAAGTTCTCTTCGATGTTCCTGGGTTCGCGCCGGAGGATATTGACCTCAACGTTTACCCGGATCACATCACCCTCAAGGCCTCGCAGGAGGAGGAAATTGAGGGCGGTACGCGCACGCGCTCCGTCTCCCGCAGCCTCGGCTTTGACCAGGCGGTGGATACCACCACGGTGGATGCGGATCTGAGTGATGGCGTGCTCACCGTCTCGGTGAAGACCACCGCGGGTTCGCAGGGTCGCAAGGTTCAGATTGGTTCGGCTAAGCCGGCCCCGGAAGCTGCGGCAGGAACCCCTGCAGAGGCTCCGGTCGAAACCCCGGCCGCCTAGCCGGCTGAAGCGGCTTACCCGCCGCTAACCGTAAAAATCGAAGTGGAGGGCAGCCCCGGGATTATTCCTCCCGGTGGCTGCCCTTTGCCAACCGCATTGCCACCGCATTGCCAACCGTTTTGCCTCACCGCGTTTTCTTCCCCGCGCGTTTTTTACCTGCTCTTCCCTAACCGTGTTCTGCGATATTCCAGCGGCGTCATCCCGTGCCGCTCCACAAAAGCGCGATTGAGTGCCCGGGTGCTGGGGAAACCGACCCGCTGGGCAATATCTTCCAGGGTGGGGACCTGCTCCTCCATGAGCAGGTAATACGCGTCCTCGACCCGCAATTGCGTGACGTACTGTTTGAAGGTCATCCCGGTGCTGAGCCGGAAAAGTCGGCTGAAATGCTCGCGCGAATAGCCGTGCGCTTCGGCCACGCTTGCAGCGGTCAGCGGTTCCTTGTGGCGGCGCTCGATATCGCTCACAATCGCGAGAATCGTGGTGTCGGTAGCGCGGCGAACTCCGCGCGGGCGGCACCGAACAACGAAGTTCTGGTAGAGCAAAAATAGGATGTCAAAAAGGATCGCGTTAATTCCGAAAACCCGTTCCGGACCGAGCATGCGGGTGGTGTCGATCATGCGCAGGCACAACTCAATGAGTGCTTGCCGGTCTTCATCACGCGCCCGCGCTGAATCCACGGACATCACATAAAGATCAGCCTTCTTATAAATCCGTTCAATGCGGCTGCTGTCATACGTAATGGACAGAATGAGCGGAGCTTTCCCGCCGCGCGATTCCGTAATAAATGAATGGGGAGTGTACGGGCTGATAATGCAGAGTTTTCCTGGGTGGAGGGCCTCAACGCGCGAATCGATAGTCACGCTCCCGCCACCCTCCACAACGTAATTGACCTCAACTCCCGAATGCCAGTGGGTCGGAACCACTTCCGGGTGGCGATGGACCAGCACCAGAGCTGGGTATTCGGCAGGCATGGAACCCACCTCACAAAAAGCACGATTGAGGATGGGCTCCCTCGGGGTGTGTATGCGGTTATCCATCATGCTAACTCCTCGCGGATTCATCTCTCATAGTAACGAGCTGCCCCGGAATCTGGTTAGGTATGAGGGGATAGCTCCCAGGTATAAGGGAATGGCTCCCAGGTATAAGGGGATAGCTCCCAGTATGAGGTGATGGCCCCATTCTTCGTGAGAAAAGCTGCGGGGCCGCCAACCATGTCACGTTTGAGCATAGAGTGTGCCACATTTCGGCACTACCGCCCGGAAAATTTCGCCTAGGCTCAGTGGCGCGAGGGGTAAGGAACAGCCAAGAATCACAACGGCTGAGAAACAGAACACCAGCCAAGATTCACGCGAAGCAGGAAGTAGCATGCATGCGCTTCAGGCTACGCACTTACCCCGACTTTCGACAGTGCCTCCTTCGAATGGGAGAAGGGGGCGGTTGATAGAGAGGAAGATGCGCAATGACGCGTAATAAAGAACAGCGCGGCACCCCGGCACAGTCCGGTACCCCGGCGCCAGCGGCAAAAGCCCCGCTGGACCCGGTCATCAAACGCCGCATTATTATTGTTTGCCTGGCCGCCGCCGTCGGCGGTTTTCTCTTCGGATACGACACATCCGTTATCAACGGTGCGGTCGATTCCATCGCCGGTTCCCGAACCGGCTGGGACCTGAGCGCCTTCATGAGTGGTATCTCGGTTTCCTGCGCCCTCTTCGGGTGCGTGATCGGCGCCTGGTTTACCAGCCATATTGCTGATCGCCTGGGCCGTGTCCCCACAATTTTCATCGCGGCAATCCTGTTCGTGGTGTGCTCGATTTTCTCCGCGATCGCCCCGAGCGTCTGGATCTTCATTATTTTCCGATTCGTTGGCGGTCTTGGCGTTGGCCTCGCCTCGGTGATCGGGCCGGCCTACATCGCTGAGGTCGCTCCGGCTCAGATGCGAGGATTCCTCGGTTCCTTCCAGCAGATGGCCATCGCTTTCGGTATCCTCGCCGCCGTGGTGGTGAACGCCAGCTACGCGAAGGCTTCGGGCGGCGCCGACGAAACCTTCTGGTTCGGGATGCCCACCTGGCGCATCATGCTCCTCAGCATGATCGTGCCGGCCCTCATTATGCTCATCGTCTCCCTCAAGCTCCCCGAATCCCCGCGATTCCTCGTTATGAAGGGCCGCGATGAGGAAGCTGCCGCGATTTTGAAGCGCCTCACCGGTGAACAGGATCCGGAAGGCAAAGTCCGGGAAATCCGCGCGACGCTCTCCGGTGAAAAAGCCGCGAAGCTCTCCGACCTGCGCGGCAAGACTTTCGGGCTGCGCAAGGTGGTCTGGATCGCCATGGCGGTCGCCGCCCTCCAGCAGCTCTCCGGCGTCAATATCATCCTTTACTACGATTCCTCGCTCTGGAAGTCGGTTGGTTTCAGCGAACAGCTCGCCCTGAATATTTCGGTGTACCGGACCATCGGCGCGATTATCGCGACCATCCTCGCGATGTTCATCGTTGACAAGGTCGGCCGCCGCTTTCTGCTCATCACCGGCTCCACCGTCATGACGATCTTCCTGGGAGTTGCCGCCCTCGGTTTCTACCAGGCCGAAGTCGACGGCGCATCCATCACCCTGCCGGGCATGTGGGGTCCGATTACCCTGGTCTCGGTCTACATCTTCTACCTGGCCTTCTGCTTCACGTGGGGCCCGGTCATGTGGGTTGTGCTCGGGGAGATTTTCCCGAATAACATCCGCGCCCTCGGTGTTGCGGTGGCAAGCGCGGTCAACTGGATCGCGAACTTCCTGGTCTCGACCACTTTCCCGCCCTTGAAAGATGCCATTGGCACGGGTAACGTCTACCTGCTTTACGCCGTCTTCGCCGCCGTGAGCTTGATCTTCGTCATGAAGGCGCTTCCGGAAACTGCCGGTGTTGAGCTCGAAGATATGCCGACGGAGTAGCCGCGCACCAATTAATCGAGTGCAATTAACTCAAGTGTCATGAGCCAAGTGCTGAATAGCCAAGTGCTGAATAGCCGAGCGCTCATGAACCAAGTAGTGAGGACAACACATGCATCCTGATACCCCGGAGAATATTGCCCGGGCCCGCACGTGGACGCCTATTGATGAGGATCTGGCCGGCGTTGACGCCGCGATCCGGCAACGCGCCATCGAGGTGCGGAAATCATTCGTTCTCGATGTTGATATCGTGCGGTGCGAACGCTGGAACACCCCGGACACGGTGGATGTGATCGCGGATATTCCCTATCTTCCCGACGGGGAAACCAACCCCTTCCACCGCCTGGATGTCTACCTTCCCCACGATGCGTACCTGCGCGGCGGCAAAGCGCTACCGGTCTACATCGATATTCACGGAGGCGGTTTCGTCTACGGAACGAAGGATCTCAACAAGAATTTCGGAGTCCATCTCGCGGAGCGGGGTTGCGCGGTTTTCTCGCTGAGCTACCGGCTCGCCCCGGCTGCTGATTTCCTCGACCAGCTCCGCGATGTGCTCGCGGGTTGCGCCTGGATTGCGCGCCACCTCGATGATTACCCGGTTGACCCGGATTCGGTTGTAATCACGGGGGATTCCGCCGGCGCGACCCTGGGGCTGTACGCGGTTGCGGCCTTGCGTAATCCTGAAATTTTCGCGGCCCTGGACGCGCCTGCCCTTGCGCCGGATGCCCCGGGAACGTCGCCTGACGCAACGGGCACCGCGCCGCACGCCCCGGCGCCTTCCGTTCTGGGGGAGGAGCGGCTCGCCGTTGCGGGCATGGCTTTCGTCTCCGGTCTTTTCGACCTCTCGGATCTGGTGCCTTTCGTTTCCGGCCGCCGCGGTGGTGGGAACGACGACGCCGCCACTCCCACTCTCGCCTATCTGACGGAGATGGGGGGCTTCATCGACCGCGCCGTGCAGGTGCTCGGCGAAGAGCTACTGTGCGCCGAAAAGCTCGTTTCGCGCTGCGAGCTCCCGCCGGCTTATCTGGTCACGAGTTCGGATGACTTTATTGAATTCGAGACCCTGCTCTTTGCCGGCTACCTCTCCCGCAAGGGAATCCCGGTGGAATGCCATTCCTACCGGCCTCCGCGCGGGGCGACCCTGGGCCACGTTTTCCCGGTGGGGCAGGTGTGGCTGGAGGAGAGCCGCGAGGTGCTAAGCGACCTCAAGCGTTTCGCCCTCGAATGCCGATAGTAACGGAATATCGGTTACACCCGGGGTGCTAATAGCACCCGAAATACCGGTAGTCTGTGGAATACCGGTAGCACACGCCGGATAAGCCGAGCTCCCTACTTCGGCGCGCACTCGCTTTTCTGCCCGCGCGCCATGAGCTCGGCTTCCGGCGTGCCTTCGCGCACGTAGGTGGCCCCGGCATTCGGGGTGGCCTCATTGGCCAGCGTGATGCTCTTCCCGTCCTCGGCGAAATGCGCCACCGAGGTGCCGATCTCCTTACCGTCGATATCCTTCCAGGTCACGAGGTTATTTGCCGGCTCGAAAAGCCCGGTCATCACCTGGGATTCCCCGCCGTTGCAATCCACCACCTTGGAGATCAGCTCGCGCCCGTCCACGCTCACCACGTACATAGACGCACCCGCCTGCCGCATAAAACTCCCGGCCTCGGTGGTCTCACCAGCATCGCAACCGCCCAGCAGCAGCGCCCCCGCGCCAGCCAGGCCCAGCGCCGCCGCGCTCGCCGCCGCCTTGCGCACCATATCGCGCATCTCACGCCTCACTTCCCGTATTTTCCGGAAACGGTTTCGTATCTTCGTCCCTACTTTAGCCGCGGTACGACGCCGCCGCCCGGCCCGCCCACTCGCTTCCCCGCCGCGGCTCACCTTAGTGGTGGCTCGCTACAGCACCAAAACCGCGGGCACCAGGAAAATCTTCACCACAATCGAGAAAGCGAAGAGAGTGGCATACGCATTATCGATGCGCTCATCGCCCACCCGGGAGGTGGCCGCATCCAGCACCGCCGGCTGGCCCAGGAAACCGGCAATAGCCCCGGCGGTTCGCGGTGCGGAAAGGCGCAGCACCCAAGCGCCGGCCACCAGCAGCGCCGCGCAGGACACCAGCGTGATCACGCAGACCGTCACCGCCGCGCCCACCGCCTGCGGGGAGACCACGATCTGCGCGAAACCGGGCCCCGCCGTTAGCCCCAGGCCCGCCAAAAACAGGGTGAGCCCCAGCTGGCGCATCGTCAGATTCGCGGCCTCCGGCATGGCCCACACAAAGGGCCCGGTGCGCCGGGCCGCACCTAAGAACATTCCCGCGATAAGCGGGCCGGCGGCGGTACCCAACTGGAACACCTGACCGCCCGGCAGCGGGAAGGTCACGAAACCGAGCAGCAACCCGGCCACCATCCCCACCGATAGGCTCAGCACGTCAATCTCGGAAATGGAGCGCTCGGAATCGCCGAAAAGATCCGCGATGGCATCCCAGCGTTCCCGCGGGGCCACCACGGTGACCCGGTCGCCCGGCTCCAGAATGAAATCATCGCGGGCCAGCAGCTCCAGGTCCCCGCGCCGCACCCGGGTCACCACCGCGCCGTATTTGGCGGGCAAGTTGAGTTCCCCGATGGAACGCGCCGCCACATCCGGATTAGAAACCACCAGGCGGTTGAAATCCACGTGGCTGCGATCATCAGCTAGGTGCTCGCTGCGCAAATGCCCGAGGTGCGCGGCGGCAGCCTCCACATCCGCCGCCAAACCAACAACAACGACGTCGTCCCCTACCTCAAGGTCCTCACCGGGCAGGGCCACTCGCACGCGCTCGCCGCGCCGCAAGTAGGATACCCGCACGCGCCCGTCGGCCCACTCGGGAATATCGCGCAGGTTCATGGGGTGTTCCACGGTGATGGTGCGCGGATCAAGCGAACTCCCGGCTAGCGAGGGGGTATCGCGCAGCCCCGGCCAGGCCCGCCCCACGATGAGGGAAACCAGGATAATGCCGATAATGACTGCCAGAGGATACCCGAAGGCATATCCGATAGCGGGCTGTGTGGAACCGTCCGTGAGTCGGGTGGCGGTGGCGAGGGCCGGTGCCGCCGTCGTCGCCCCTGTGAAAAGGCCCGCCAAAAACGGCCGTTCGATACCGAAAAGAATGCCCATCACCACGGCGGTGCCCGCGGCGAGGAACACCGCAACTACCGAGGCCAGCAGCAAGGAAAGATTGCGCCGCAGCTGCGCGAAAAAGGCCGCGCCCGAGGCGATGCCCACCGTGTACACGAAAAGGGCGAGCCCGAGGGACTGCACCACGTCCATACCCGCCCCGAGTTCAGGGAAGCGCGCGGACATGGCCAAGCCCACAAAGAGCGCGCCGGCCGCGCCGATACGTATCCGGCCCAGCGGAATTGCCCCGAGCAGGGAGCCGAGGGCCACCACAACGAAAATTGTTAATAAAGGAGAAGAGTCAAGGATCGCCACGCCATAAGACTAGCCGGGGTAGAGTTAGAGTGTGTCTGATCCCATTGTTACTCTTGCAACGAGCAAAGACTTACCGAAGCTCGACGTGGACGAAGCCGGCCTGCCCGATGCCCTGCGTGAGCGCCATATCGAACCGCGCGTCGTAGCGTGGAACGATCCCGATTACGACTGGAATAACGCCGGAGTCGTCGTTGTCCGCTCAGTTCGTGATTACGGGCGCGATCCGCAGGCTTTCATTTCCTGGGCCCGCTCCGTTCCGCGGATTCTCAACCACGCCGAAATTATGGCGTGGAATTCTGATAAGCATTACCTGCGGGAATTGGAAGCGGCGGGTTTGCCGACCATTCCCACCACCTGGCTGGAACCGGAGGAAAACCTCACAAAACACCAGGTCCATACCCGTTTCCCGGCGCACGGCGATTTTGTGGTCAAGCCCGCGGTGTCCTCGGGCGGGCGCGGCACGGGGCGCTATACCGCCACCGATCCGGCTTCGCGCTCCCAGGCGATTTTGCACGCGCAGCACGAACTGGCCAAGGGCCGCAGCGTGATGGTGCAGCGCTACCTGGAGAATATCGACCGCACCGGTGAGGTCTCGCTCATCTTCCTCAACGGCCTGGCTTCCTACCGGGTGGAAAAGGCTCCGCTACTTCACCCGCGTTTCCGCAGCGCCGATCAAATCCAGGAAGAAGTGGTCTCGGTTTCCGCGGCGCGCGAATCGGAATGGCGCTGGGGCGAGCGGGTGCGCAATGTGCTGCACGGGCTCATCCGCGAACACACCGGGCGCGACCACCTGCTGCTCTTCAACCGCGTGGACATCGTGCCGGCCGCGCCGGGGGATCCGAACGAGTTTTACGTTATGGAGATTTCCCTCATCGACGGCTCGCTTTACCTGTCGCTGGATGAGAGCCACCTCAATCGTTTCGCGGACGCGATTGCGGTGCGTACGGCCTGGTAGTTCGGTCCCGGGTGGTGCGGTTGCGCACGCGGGCTGCGGTTATGCGTGCGTGCGGCGGCGTTATATACGCGTGCGGTGCCGTTCGCGCGGTCATAGTGACGACGACGCAGCTCCCGCTCCCGCGCATAAACGCGACTGAAGTACGACGGCGCAGCCGGGCGGTGCGCCGATTCGGCTCACAACGTGGCCGCTATCACCGCCGCTGAATTGTCTTTGCGCGCGGTGACCGGCTATAGTTGTTTATCGGCGTTCTTTCGCCGAAATGGTGGCCATAGCTCAGCTGGCAGAGCACCTGGTTGTGGTCCAGGAGGTCGCGGGTTCAAGCCCCGTTGGCCACCCCAGAGTTCAGGCTCGTTTTGAATGTTTGGAAGCAAGCAGGCAAAACGAGCCTGAGTTGTATCGCTGGTAGGGGATGGCGGTGCCGGCCTATTGGCTCAATGCCGTTTCTGGCGGTTGGCCTATAAGGCTCAGCTCACTGCGGAAAACGTGGCGCGCGCTATCCTCACCGTCACGCCACCAAATTCTCGGTACCATAGGGGAATGACCAGCGCGGAGCCGTGCCCCGCGCAGCCAGGGCAAGTACAGGTAGGCCGCTCGCGGCCGTGACAAGGAGCCGCACAGTTGAGCCAATCGCAATCCTTCGCGTTCGATACCCAAACCCGTATCCCCAAGGTACGCATCGGGGTCGGCCGCGCGCACGGCAAGGCGATCCTATTCGGCGAACATGCCGTGGTCTACGGCGCCCCGGCCATCTCCCTGCCCGTTCACGTACTTCCCGTCATCGCCAACGCCACCATCACCACCGGCGAATCAACCATCAGTTCCGAACTTTATCGCGGCCCGGCCGCCACCGCCCCGGAGCGCCTGAGCCCCGTGGTTGCCGCTATTGACGCTGGCCTCGATTTCGTGGCCCCCGGCAGCTCCGCCCACGTCACCATTTATTCCGATATTCCTTACGAGCGCGGGCTGGGTTCCTCGGCCGCGGTCGCTGCCGCTATCGTTTCGGCCATCGCCGACGCCGCGGGGGTGCGCCTCTCGCCCGCCGAGCGTTTTCTCCTCATCCAAGTAGCCGAACGGGTGGCCCACGGGCGCCCCTCTGGCATGGATGCCCACGGCGTCGTCGCCGATACTGTTATTAAATTCCAGCGCCCGGACGTCACGCCCCTCATCGTGGCGCGCCCCCTCCACGTGGTTATCGGTGATTCCGGGGTGCCCGGCGCTACCCGGCAGGCCGTCGGTTCGGTGCGTGAGCTGCGCGAAAAGTTCCCGGCCAAAGTGGAGTCCCTCGTCGCGCGCCTGGCCGGATACGCGGCGGACGCGGAAATGCAGCTCGCAACGGGGGACTGGGCGAGCATGGGTGAGAATATGTGGCGCGCCCACGCCACGCTCGCGCAACTGGGCGTCTCCTCCCCGGAACTGGACGCCATGGTAAACGCTGCTCACGGCGCCGGGGCGCTCGGCGCGAAGATGACCGGCGGCGGGATCGGTGGTTGCGTCATCGCCCTGGCAGAGAACAGTGCTCACGCGAAAGACATCGCCGCGGCGCTGAGCGCGGCGGGCGCGGCAAACGCCTGGTCCACCTGGGTGGAGGCCAGCAAATGAGCACCGCGCGCGCCCACCCGAATATCGCCCTCATCAAATACTGGGGGAAAGCGGATGACGAGCTCATGCTTCCCGCCGCACCTTCCGTTTCCCTCACCCTCGATATTTTTCCGACGACGACGACAGCCCGCCTCGCCCCCACCGCCCAGCGTGACCGACTCATTCTCAACGGCCAGGAAGCGAGCGAAAAGGCGCTTAGCCGGGTAGAGCGGGTTCTCGATGTTATCCGCGCACAGGCCGGGCGCAGTGAAAAACTGCTGGTCATCAGCGACAACGAAGCTCCGACCGGCGCCGGAATGGCCTCCTCGGCTTCCGGATTCGCGGCCCTGGCGCTCGCGGCCACCACCGAATACGGGATGGATGTAAACACCGCTCACCTCTCTCGCCTGGCTCGGCGCGGTTCGGGATCGGCTTCGCGTTCGGTTATTAGCGGGGTGGCGCTCTGGCATGCCGGCACGGATGAAGGTTCTTTCGCCGAAGAAATCCCGGCTCCGCCGCTGGCCATGGTCTCGGTGGTATTAAACACTGCTCACAAGAAAATTACTTCCCGGGAAGCGATGGTCACCACCCGCGCTACCTCGCCGTACTACCGCGGTTGGGTGGAATCTACTCGCGAGATGGCTGCGCAGATGGTGGAAGCCTGCAAGGCGGGGGATATGCAGCGCATCGGTGAACTCACCGAGCTATCCGCGCTGCGTATGCACGCCTTGATTATGAGTTCTGAACCGCCGATTCATTACCTGACGTCCGCATCCTGGCGCGTTTTTGAGCTGGCCCGCACCCTGCGCGGGGTGGGCTTGGACGTGTATGCCACCGCCGATGCCGGCCCGAATGTGGTGCTCCTGACCCGCCCCGAGCTGGCCGCCGAAGTGGCACGCCACGCCGAAGCCCTCGGCAAAGTAAACATTGCTCACGCGGGGAACGGTGCTTACCTTGTAGCGGAACCGGAGTCCCACCGCGCGGTGTCTTAAGCCGCCGGCGTGAGAGCAGCCTCGCGGTGCGTTACAGTTGCCGAAGGAACGTGGGAAGAACACGGGAGGTGTTGTGAGCGAAGTAGATAGCGTGAGCGGAGCAGATACAGAGCAAGCCCCCGCGCGCATCCACGCCAATGCGCCGGGCAAGCTCTACATCGCGGGGGAGTACGCCGTGGTGGAAGCCGGCCGGCCGGCAATCCTTATCGCGGTGAACCGTTTTATCGACGTTGTTCTTACCCCGGCAGAAGGCTCTGGCCTGGTGCGTTCGCACGGCAACGGTTTCGCACCGCTCTACTGGCGCCACGAAAATGCGCTCCCCGTTTTTGACGATATTGGCTCCGATTACGCCGCCAATGCCATTCGAACCGTGGAAGCGCTGCGCAGCGAACGCGGCCTGGAAGCCCGCCACTACAACCTCGATATCACCTCCGGCTTGGTGGAAGAGGACGGCCGCAAATACGGTCTGGGTTCCTCGGCCGCGGTGACGGTGGCCATTGTGGATGTGCTCAACCGTTTTTACGATCTTAAACTCACTCTGGAGGAACGCTACAAGGTTGCGCTGCTGTCCGTTCTGGAGCGGGCCCCGCGGGCTTCGGGCGGGGATATTGCTGCTTCCACCTACCGCGGCTGGGTCTACTACCGTTCACCGGACCGCGCGGGCCTGAGCGAATACGCGCGTAATCACAGCGTGACCGAGACCCTGAGTGCCCCGGCCTGGGATCCGTGGACGGTGGAATCACTGCCCGCTCCCGCCCGTGAAGAACTCCTGGTGGGCTGGACGGGCCTGCCCGCCTCCACCGAGCACCTGGTTTCCGGGGTGCAGGCCCGCTCGCGCGGCGCCTACTTCCCCGGTTTCCTGGACGAATACGAGGACGTGGTGGAACGCCTGGCTACCCAATTGCGCACCGGCGGCCGCATCGGCGCGGAGATCACCGCCGCGCGCCGGCTCCTGCGCCAGCTGGGCGCCAGCTCGGGTATCACTATCGAAACCGAGCGCCTGACTTATTTATGCGACGTCGCCGCCGGGCTGGGGGGAGCTGCCAAATCATCCGGAGCTGGCGGGGGTGACTGCGGGATTGCCCTGGTGGGAAGCGATGTGGATAAAGACGCAGTGTATCGGGGTTGGCGCGCGGGCGGCGTCGAACCGCTGGATCTCGCGGTGGTGGAAGGATGACCGCGGTGTATGCTGCCGGCGCGGCTGATGCTTGCGGTTCGCGCGGTATGGGCGATGGAGCCAGTGCGCAGCAGGATACTTCCCGGGCGGCGCGCAAGGACGAGCATGTGGCTCTCGCGCGGGCTCAGGAGATCCGCCGTAATGATTTTGATTGCGTCGCGCCGGTTCATCACGCGCTTGGCGCGTGCGACGTCGCCGCGGTGGACTTGTCCACGCGGGTCGGGCCCTTCACGTGGCCGGTGCCTTTCTATATCAACGGGATGACCGGCGGGACGGAAGCGACCGGGCGTATTAACCGGGTGCTGGCGATCGCGGCGCGGGAAGTGGGCGTGCCGATGGCGAGTGGGTCGGCCTCGGTGGCCCTTGATGATCCGGCCACGGCTTCCTCTTTTACTGTGATTCGGGAAGAAAATCCGCGCGGTTTCGTCATGGGCAATATTGGGGTGGGGCGCAGCGGTGCGGATGCTCGGCGCGTGGTTGAGCTTGTGGGCGCGGATGCCCTCCAGCTGCATCTCAATGCCGGGCAAGAAATTGTTATGCCGGAAGGCGAGCGGGAATTTTCCGGTTGGCGCGCCTCGGTGGAGGAAATCGTGGAGCAGGCCGGCGTGCCGGTGATCGTCAAAGAAGTGGGATTCGGGATTTCGCGGGAAACGCAGCGTGTGCTCGCGGATCTTGGGGTGCAGGTGGTTGATGTCGGGGGAGTGGGCGGCACGGATTTCGCCCGCATTGAAAACTCTCGGCGGGAAGCGCGTGAATACTCGTATTTAGCGGGCTTCGGACAGTCGGCTGCGCTGTGCCTGCTTGAGGCGGAGGCTGGAAGCGGGCTTGACCTGCTGGCCTCGGGCGGGGTGCGCACTCCTTTGGATGTTGTCCGTTCGCTTATTTTGGGGGCGCGTGCGGCCGGCGTGGCACGCCAATTCCTTGAGCTGGCGGTTCAGGGTGAGGAAGCTGCTGTGGCAGGTTTGCGTTCCTGGCGGGATCAGGTGCGCGCGCTGCTGGCGCTGCTCGGGGCGCAGACGGTCAGTGCGGCGCGGGAATGCCAGGTACTCATCACCGGGGAGCTGGCCGAACGGGCCCGGCTGCGCGGCGTCGACCTTGAGGCGTATGCGCGGCGTGGGGCTGTGGCAGATAACGTGGCCTCGTAAATGGCGCGGTAAACAGAGTTGATCGCTCATCACTCCTCACACCGGGGCCGAATCCGGATATAGTGGAGCAAAATAACGGTGCGGATCCCGGTTCTATTTAGGCGTTTGGTTTGGCTGGTTGTGAGCCGACGGATCCCGTGTGGAATACCTTGTTTGGGGAGGATGAGAGCGGTGATTACGGGAGAAGAAGCAGAACGCCTCGCTGCTGAGCGTATGCATGAGCTTTACCCGAAATGTACGATTACTTCTCGCGGATGGGGCGAAGACGACGAATTTTATGCTCCAATGCTGTCCAAAGGCCGCATATCGAAGGGGCAGCCAAGTTTTCTCGTAGATAAACAGACCGGTGAGGTTGAGAAATTCCAATATTGGCCTGATAGCCCTGTTGCGGCCCGGTTGAAGGCAATGAAGTGTATTAAGCACTTGGTTCCTAAGGTGATTATTCGCCCTCAAACTGGTCGGGAGGGATGAGATCGTGATTACGGCAAAGGAAGCAGTTTATCTCGCGGCAAAGCGTCTGCATGAGTTTTACCCGAAAGATAAAATTACTTCTCGCGGGTGGGCAGAAGATGACGAATATTATATTCCGATGTTATCAAGGGGCAGGATAGCGAAGGGTGAACCGCGGTTTCTTGTGAACAAGCAGACCGGCGAGGTTGAGGAATTCCATTATCTACCTAATCTTCCTATTGCTGCACGATTGGAAGCAATGAAACGAACTAAATACTTGTTCCGTAGGGTGATTATTCGCCCGCGACGTTTCAATCGCATGTGGAATACCTTGTTTAGGAAGGATTAGGGAAGTGATTACGGCAAAGGAAGCGGAGCGTATCGTGGCTGAATGCGTACATGAGCTTCACCCTACCTACAAGATTTATTCTTACGGATGGGGTGAGGATGATGAATATTATGACCCTATGGTTGGTACGGGCGTAGCGTCGAAGGGCGGGCCAAGTTTTCTTGTGAATAAACAAACCGGAGAGGTTGTAAGATTTAGGTATTGGCCGAATACTCCTATTGCGGAGCGGTTGAAGGCAATGAAGCGAACTAAATACTTGTTCCGGAAGGTGATTATCCGCCCTTAACGGTTGCCCACGTGAATTGGAGATGAAAGTACTCCGGCTCCCCTATGTGGCATGACCGGTTGTAATATTCTGGATCCGGGAGACACCAGATCAACAAGGAGTTCGACGATGGAGTTGATGAATGATTACACCCTCGCGGTAGGCCAGCAGGTTAAAAAATATCGCACTCACCAGGGACTTACGCGCGAAGCACTTGCGGCAATGGCGCAGCTTCCGCTCGATGCCGTAGTGAAGCTTGAATCTGGGATGGGTGATGTTGAGGGAGCTGTTCTTTATCAGCTCTCGGTTGCTCTCGGCGTGAGCATTGAAAGCCTTCTTTCGCTCGCTTATGTCAGTGACAAGGTCAGCTATGCCACTTGTTCCGGGATGGACAAATCGGATGTGGAGAAGATGCGGGACGCCGCGCTCGGCTATTTTGCAGATCTTGAACTGGTGTCAAGCGCAAGTTAGATCTGCACGACTCGGGCCAATGACTCGCCTTCCTAAGATGTATAAGAAGTAAAAGATGTATAAGATGTAAAAGGTAGTAAAGGCTGAGATAGGTGGATAAACATGGCGGGTAATCCATTCAAGCCAACGGCGGGCGCAACACCTCCTGTTTTGGTTGGTCGGAAGAGCCTCATTCAAGAGTTCGAGGACTCCTTGGCTGATGGTCCTGGTGCTCCTGCCCGGCTATCGCTGGTTACAGGAAATAGGGGCGTGGGGAAAACGGCGCTCCTGAATGCGTTTCGGGACAAAGCAAGAGCCCACGGTTGGCAAACAATCGACGAAACAGCCGAAGCCGGTTTTATTGAGCGCATCGCCAACCAGCTGGTCTCCAAGCGCCGGCAAATAACCGGGGTCAGTCTTCCCGGAGGCCTATCAGTAGAGCTGAGCGAAGCTCGACAGGCCCTGGACTTTCGGACAATCCTGACGAGGGAACTCGAAAAACCCTTCTTCCGAAAAGGACTGCTCATAACGATTGACGAAACTCAGGCCGGCAGCATCGAAGAGCTTCGCACCCTGGGTACAACGATGCAGCATATGATCCGCGAAAATCGCGATATTGCGCTGGTTATGGCTGGCCTGCCATCCGTTTTGTCCATTTTGCACCAAGATAAGGTCCTGACTTTCCTCCGCAGAGCTACTCCTATGCAGCTCAAGGACGTTTCATTAGAGCTCGTCGCCGATTCTTTCAAGCAGGTTTTCGATAGCAACAAACGTGAGGTTGCTGATGAGGCTATCGAGCTCATGGCGGAGGCGACTCGTGGATACCCGTATATGATTCAGCTCGTTGGCTACCAGACATGGCAGCAGGCTCGGGATAGTGTTGCTATTACGTGCGAGCACGCTAAAGAAGGTGCGGCGGCAGCACTGCGTCGGCTGGGGAACACCGTCCACGGCCCGGAGTTTGATGGCTTATCCGATGTTGATAGGACTTTTTTGCTTGCTATGGCCCAAGATAGCGGAGCGTCTTCTGTCCGTGATCTTGCTGAAAGACTAGGTAAAGACAGCAATTACGTGGGCACCTACCGAGCCCGTTTGATTGAAGCTGGCGTCATTACTCAAGCGGGCTACGGGAAGGTTGATTTCGCTATCCCGTATATGCGCGAGTGGCTCAAGGACCACGAGTCGCTGAATTTCCTGTAACCGCACCTCGCGTTCAGCAGGGATCAATCCTCCTGTGATAAGCATGTTTCCCGGTCTGGAGAAAGTGCGCTGTGCACTATGTACAGCGCGTTGGTGTCTGCAATATCCTAGAGACAGGAGTCGCCACACCAACAAGGAGCTCAACGATGGAGCAGGTAAATGAGTACACCCTGGCAGTAGGTCAGCAGGTGAAAAAGTACCGTATCCACCAGGATCTTACCCGCGAAGAGCTGAGCACAAAAAGCGGTATTCCGTTAGAAGCTTTAGCCCGTATCGAATGTGGCGTTGGCGAAGTCAACGGACCCGATATTATGAAGGCTGCAACGGCGTTGAATGTTAGTGCCCGCGCAATTTTCGGTCGTGCTCTTCTCGGTAACGAATTTGTTCGAGCTGATCGTCCGGGTGAGGACACTGCTGCAATGGGAAAAATGTACACTGCCGCACTCGATTATTTTGCTGCGATGCGCTTGGTTTCCCCGTGATGAGAACAGAAAAGCAAGGAGCGGATGCTGCAATGGGACTACAGGACAGCCCCGGCTTGGGTCGAATTCCCCTCGAGGGAACCTTAGATGAACTCGCTACTACTCACCAGCACCTTTCAACCCCAGGCGAGATTCTGAAAGAAGAATTTCTTGAGCCGCTTGGGCTCACCCCGCGCAGTCTCGCTGAGAGCATCGGAGCATCGCAGGCCGCTATTGATGAGATCATTGTCGGTAAGCGCTCCATTAGCATCCCCATGGCTTCCCTACTCGCGAAAGCGCTCGATACCACGCCGCAATTTTGGCTCAATCTTCAACGTGACTTCGACGCTCTCTCTTTCGGCGCATCTACAGTCGAAGGGGATCGTAACCAGACCGCTCCTAACCTGTGACCTGCCCTCATAACCCCACTCCCACACCCCGTATGAGATGTCCCACAGGGGTGCTTCTTTCCTCAACTGGATTTCTGCGCGGTGAGCGCCTAACGTAAACCCCATGGCGAACAGGACCACTCAGATGCACACCGCGATGCGTGGTGCCTGCGTGCGTACCTGCATGTGCCCCATGTGTTGCATGTGTTGCTGTCGCTAGTTCGTCAGCGGAACCCGAATAATTTGATGCCCTCCTACTGAAGACCGGGCATTTTCGGATAAGCCAGCGCGGACAAGCGGTACCCCGGCGCTCAATTCCCGGGGACTAACACAAATGTGGATAATGCGATGTCCGCGGTGGCACGGCCTTGCGTCTCGTTCCCAAATCCCGCATTATCCACGGTCACCCCAACACCAAGTAAGGAAGAACCGTGGCAATTGCACAAACCTCACGTATTCGTCGTCGCGTCCTGGGCGGGCTGTCCGCCCTGGCAGCGCTCACCATGGCCCTTACCGGGTGCTCCAGCCCGGATCTATCCGGCTCGGGTGACTCCGCCGGGGCCGCCGCCGGTTCCGAGGCCGGCGCGGGGAATGCCACCGTGGGGGCCCGCACCCCTGAACAGATCAAAGAAGCCGGCTCGATTCGCATCGGCACCTTCGCGGACAAGGCACCTTTTGGCTCGCTGGTCGGGAAAAACACCTACGAAGGCTACGACATCGTTTACGGTGACCGCCTCGGTAAAGACCTGGGCGTCAAGGTCGAGTGGGTCCCGGTGGATGCCTCCTCGCGCGTGGAATTCCTCAAGTCCGGCAAAGTCGATGTGATCCTCGCGAACTTCACGGTGACTCCTGAACGCGCCGCGCAGGTAGACTTCGCCAACCCCTACATGAAGGTGTCCTTCGGTGCCGTCTCCAGCGCGAAGAACCCGGTGCGTTCGGAAGCGGAGCTCGCGAATAAAAATATTATTATCGTCAAGGGCACCAGCCAGGATGCGTGGATTACCGCGAACCACCCGGAATGGAAGGTAACCAAGTACGAGCAGTACACCGAGGCCACCAATGCCCTCACCGACGGGCGCGGGGATGTGTGGATCACGGATAACACCGAAGCCCTCGCCTTCACCGAACAAAACAAGGATTTCGTGACCGGAATCGCCTCCTTCGGGGAAGAATCCACCATCGCTGCCGCCGTGCAGCAGGGCAATACCGAGCTACGCGACTGGATCAATAACAACCTCGTGGACCTCGGCAAGGAAAACTTCTTCCACAAGGACTTCGAGCAGACCCTCGCCCCGGTCTACGGCACCGCGATCTCTCCCGATGAACTCGTCATCGAGGGAGGGGCTCGCTAAAAGTTCCCTCCTCCCACACGCGCGGGCCGCCCGGCTCTAGCGAAGCGGATGTCCGGTTGAACTAAACCGATCGCGAACATTGCGAACCATCCGCCTGGCAAGTAGCGAACATCCGCCCGGCCCCAACAAAAGCCGCCCGGCCTCGGTTAACCGCCCGGGCGGCCCGCGCCGGGGGAGAGTGAACCTCACGCGAGGAGACTCCATGGATCTATCAGTACTGAGCGAAGCGTGGCCCCTGTACCTGCAGGCCATGCTCGTCACGCTCCGCATCGGCGCCATTGGCGTGGCTGCCTCCCTCCTCCTCGGCTGGGTATGCGCGGCGCTCGCGCATTTCCGGGTGCCTATCGCGCGCCAGCTCGTAGCTATCTACATCGAGCTCTCGCGCAATACCCCGCTCCTTGTCCAGCTTTTCTTCCTGTATTTCGGCCTCCCGAAAATCGGCCTCACCCTCACCGGGGAAAGTTGCGCGATTATCGGGCTGACCTTCCTGGGCGGCTCCTATATGGCGGAAGCTTTCCGGTCCGGCTTGGAATCGGTGCCGCGCATCCAGCGCGAATCCGCCCTCGCCCTCGGACTCACCCGCCGCCAGGCCCTCACCCGGGTTCTGCTCCCGCAGGCCGTCGCCGTGGCGATGCCGGCACTCACCGCGAATATTATTTTCCTCATCAAGGAGACCTCGGTGGTGTACGTGGTCGCCGTTCCGGACCTCATGTACCTCGCCCGTGAACACATGGGCCTGCAATCCACCACGCAGGAAGCCCTACTCCTCCTCACGGTGTGCTACACGATTATTCTGCTCCCCATCGCCCTCGGGGCGCGCTGGCTGGAAGGGAGAATGCGCCGCTATGCTGCCGTTCGCTAACGCCACCCTCGCTTCCGTATCCTCGTATTTTACGACGACGCACGGCGCGCTCGCGTCCCTGCCCGCTCGCTTCACCTCCGCACCCGCGCCCACCGTTCCGCGGAGCGGCGGGGAAGGCTGGCGCCCACTCGTCGACCCGGAGAATCTTTCCCTCCTTTTCCAAGGGTTGTGGGTCTCGGTGCGCATCGCCCTCATCGCGATGGCGCTTTCCCTTGTATGTGGAACACTCTTGGGCCTGGTCATGGACGCGCGCTCGCGCCTGGTCCGTTTCCTCACCCGCGCCTACGTGGAGGTGCTGCGCATCATCCCGCAGGTGGTGCTCCTCTTCATCGTCTACTTCGATTCCACCCGCACCTTCCACCTCGATATGTCCGGCGAGCTCGCCGCGATTATCGTTTTCACCCTGTGGGGGACGGCGGAGATGGGGGACCTGGTGCGCGGCGCCATTGCCGCCGTCCCCGCCCACCAATACGAATCGGCCCGCGCGCTGGGGCTGTCCACCCGTCAGCTCCAGCGCCACGTGATTCTCCCGCAGGCGATCCGCCAGCTCATTCCCCTCACTGTCAATCTCACAACCCGCATGATTAAAACGACGGCGCTCGTCTCCCTCATCGGCGTCATCGAAATCCTCAAAGTTGCCCAGTCGATTATCGACCGGGAACGCTTCGACTACCCGGATGCCGCCCTGTGGATCTACGGCGCGGTCTTCCTCATTTACTTCGTGGTCTGCTACGCGATCTCCGCTTATTCACGCCACTTGGAAAGGAAACTAGCACTATGACAAGCCCGGCATATTCCCAGCCCCTCGACCCTGAACTCGCCTCCGGCTCGCACGCCCTAGGCGGTGCATCCGCCCCCAGCCCGAGCGCCCTAGGCGCCGCATCTGTCCCCAGCCCGCTCGCTTTGCGTGGCGCGGCCGGGCATGCACAAACGCTGCGTTTAGTGGACGTTGATAAAACCTACCCGAATGGCGTGCATGCCCTCCAAGGTGTCTCGCTTGAGGTGGCGCCTTCCGAAGTTGTCGTCGTCGTCGGCCCATCCGGATGCGGCAAATCTACGCTACTGCGCACCATCAACGGACTGGAGGATATCCAATCCGGAAGTATTTCGTACGGTGAGCAGAACCTCGCGGAACCGGGCACGGACTGGACCGCGGCGCGTGCCCGCATCGGGATGGTTTTCCAGAATTACGAACTGTTCCCGCACCTGTCCGTCCTCGAGAATCTGCTCCTGGCCCCGCGGGTGGTGCGCAAGGCGCCCGCCGGCCCCACGCGCGAACGTGCCCTGGCGCTGCTGGAGCGCGTCGGGCTGGCGAGCCGCGCCGATGCGCGCCCCAGTCAGCTTTCCGGCGGGCAGAAGCAGCGGGTGGCGATTGTGCGCGCGCTCATGATGGAGCCGGAGGTGCTGCTCCTGGATGAAATTACCGCCTCGCTGGATCCGGAGATGGTGCGCGAGGTGCTCGACGTGGTCCTCGAGCTGGCCGGCGGCGGGATGACGATGCTGCTCGTCACCCACGAAATGAATTTCGCGCGGGCGATCGCGGACCGCGTGGTCTTTATGGACGCCGGGAAAATCGTGGAAATCGATAGCCCCGAGCGCTTCTTCACCAGCCCCGCCTCGGAGCGCGCCCGCGCCTTCCTCAACACTTTCGTTTTCGAACGCCCGGAGGACGGTGCGCTGATGGCGGAGGGGGAGAGCCGCGCGCCGGCCCCCGCCTTTGAGCCGGTAGACTGAGCGGCGTGACTGACTCGAGAATCACCCCGGACTCGCACACGCCCATCCCCACCAAATGGGTGGGCCCCATTCACATCTCCGGCCCCGTCCTCAGCGGCGCCGTGGAAGTCCCGCTCGCCACATACGAAACGCCGCTGTGGCCTTCGTGCAACCGCGGCGCGGACGTCTCGCGCATGGTGGAGGGCGGTATCCGCGTGTGCGTGGCCGATGAGCGCATGTCCCGTTCCGTGCTTTTTATTGCCGACGACGCCGTGGCGGCTCTCTGCGCCGTCACCGAAATCGCGGCGCGGCGCTCCGAGTGGGAGCGGGTGGTGGCCGGGCAGTCGCGCTTCGCGCGCCTGCTGGATATCCACCCCGAAGTGGTGGGAAATTTGCTTTTTGTGCGTTTCGAATTTTCCACCGGGGATGCCTCGGGCCACAATATGGCCACCCAGGCCGCCGAAGCTCTCATGGGCGCGATATTAGCGGTGTGCCCGGAGTTGGACTACGGCTCCATTTCCGGCAATTACTGCATTGATAAGAAACCCTCTGCCGTCAATGGGATTCTGGGGCGCGGGCGGCGCACCATCGCCGATATTTTTATTCCGGATGATGTGATCGCCCGGCGGCTGCGCAGTGATGCGCACCGGATTGCCGAATTGAATTACCGCAAGAACTGGGTGGGCTCCACGCTCGCCGGGGCGGTGCGGTCGGCCAATGCCCACTACGCCAATATGCTGCTGGCGGTCTACCTGGCCACCGGGCAGGACGCCGCGAATATCGTGGAAGGCTCCCAGGGCTTTACCCACGTGGAAGAACGCGAAGGCGGGCTTTATGTGTCTTGCACCCTCCCGCATCTCATCGTGGGGACGGTGGGCAATGGCAAGGACCTGCCCGGAATCGAAGCGGTGATGGAGCGCATGGACCTGGCGGATCGCAGCCGGCCGGCCGGGGAAAATTCCCGGCGCCTGGCAGCCATGATTGCCGCCACCGTGCTGTGCGGGGAATTATCCTTGCTGGCCGCGCAAACGAATCCGGGCGAGCTCATGCACGCGCACCGTAAATTTGAACGCGGCGGGGCGCCCGCGCCGGCCAACAGTGCTTCTGTGAACAGTGTTTCCGTGAACGGTGTTCCGGCAGGGCAGCCCGGCGGCTCGGCCGGCCAACAGCACTCACGTGGTGAGGAGGACTAAGTGAATATCGGCATTGACGCACTGGCCTGCGCCACCTCGCATTACTGCCTGCCGCTCGCGGATATGGCGGAAGCCCTGGACGTGCCCGTGGGTAAATATCACGTGGGGCTCGGCCAGGAACATATGAGCATCCCGGCCCTCGATGAGGATGCTGTCACCCTGGGGGCCCAGGCCGGGGCGCGCCTGCTGGCCGCCACCGGCACGGAGGGAATCCGCACCGTCATCTTCGCCACCGAATCCGGGGTGGATCAATCGAAATCCGCCGGGGTTTTCCTGCACGCCCTGCTCGGGTTGCCGCGCCATGTGCGCACCGTGGAAATGAAGGAAGCCTGCTACGGGGGGACCGCTGCGCTACAGAGCGCGCTCGGTATTGTGGCGCGCCACCCGAAAGAAAAAGTGCTGGTGATCGCCGCGGATATTGCTCGGTATGCGGCGGGCGGAGCTGGCGAACCCACTCAGGGGGCGGGCGCCGTGGCTTTCCTGGTGAGCGCGGAGCCACGCCTCCTCACCATCCCCGCGGTGAGCGGCGTTTACACCGCCGATATCAATGACTTCTGGCGCCCGAATGATTCCAGCACCCCGCTGGTGGACGGCCACCTTTCCATGGACGCCTATATGGATGCCCTCACCGGGGCCTATGATGATTACCTCGCCCAGGGTGGCATTCCCGCAGCTCAACTGGCTCGTTTCGTGCACCACCAGCCCTTCGGGAAAATGGCCCGTAAAGCCCACGCCCGCCTCATGGCCCATACGGGCGACCCACGCGGCGATGAGGTGATCGAAAGCGGCCTCGCCTACGGGCGCCAGATTGGTAATTCCTACACAGCTGCCCTATATATCGGCATCCTTTCCCTGCTCGGCACCGACCCGGCCGATCTGACCGATACTCCCATCGGGCTCTTCTCCTACGGCTCGGGAGCGGTGGCGGAATTCTTCACCGGCATCCCGGTGGCCGGCTACCGCGAACGACTGCGGGAAACCGAGGCGGATGCCGAAGGCGTAGCCGCGATGCTGGCCGCGCGCGAACCCATCGATTTCCCCACCTACCGCGTTTTGCACGGAGCCCTGCGCACCGACTCCGCTGATTTTTCGACGCCGCCCCAGACCACCGCACCCTTCCGCTTCGCCGGAGTGAGTTCCGGGGTGCGCCAGTACGAGGCGCGCGGGGAGAACTAATACGCCAAACCCGAGGTAAAGCCGGCGCTCAAACTCAGGGCGCAGCCGCGCGCCACGTGAACACTCCTTGCGGGTGGGGGAGTGGGAACGGGGCGGCGTCGTCGTCGTACCAAGATGGCGACACCCACGTGTGCGGCGCCCCGCAAAATAATCGTCTTTCGCATCGAAACTCGGCGATACTGGAGGGGAGCCACCCGCGCCGCGCTGGGCGAAAATCGGCAGTCTCCGAAATCTGATACAGTTTTTCTGCGCGTGTCAAGTGACGAAAGACTTAGGAGACAGTACGATGGGGAACATGACTCAACGACCCGCAGATGTGGAACCGAACTGGAGCGTCTCCGGCGGCGACCACCATCCTGATACCGAATACACGATTTACACAGTTGTTCATCGCCCGGCCGGCAGCCCGGCCCCCGCGGATCTTTCGAATGCCACGGCGCGCATCGATGGCGTTATTGCCGCGCATCCGGAGGTTACCCTGCGGGGCTTCTACGATCTGTCCAATTTGCATGAGCATGCCGATCTCATGGTGTGGGTGCACGGGAAGGACCTCGCCCCGCTCCAGGATTTCATGCGTGATCTGCGCACCACGCCGCTGTTCGAAAATCTCGATGTGACCTGGCAGGTTCCCGGTGTGCACGTGGCTGCGGAATTCAACCGCATGCACGCGCCGGCCTTCCTGGTGGGCGATAAGCCGCTGACCTGGCTGTGCACCTACCCCTTCGTGCGGCACGCCGATTGGTACCTCATGGACGGCAAAGAACGCGCCGTCCACCTGCGCGAACACGGTATGGCAGCCTCGAAATTTGAGGGGATCCTCGCCAATACGGTGGCGTGCTTTGGGATGTCGAATTACGAGTGGATGCTCGCCTTTGAAGCTGAAGATCCCACCCAGATTGTGGACCTCATGCGCGCCATGCGCTATACCCAGGCGCGGCGCTGGATGAAGCACGAAACGCCCTTCTTCTTCGGGCGGCGGTGCGAAACTAGCGAGCTTGCCAAGATTCTGCGCTACGAAGCCTAAACGGTGCTTACGCCGTAAACGGTGTTCACGGATAAGCAGCGCTTACACAGGAGATTCATGGACTACCAAAGCCAACAGACCAGCGCCGCCCTGGTGGCCGAACGGAAAGCTCCGCGTGCCACGCGCATCACCCGCGCCCCGGGCGAGCATATTCTTGCGGGAAGCCCCGCGGTGCAGCATGCCGCCGCGCGCGGGGAGCATTGGGTGAGCGAACCGACCGCCTACGATGCCATCGTGCTCGCCTCTTTCGGCGGGCCCAACGGCCAGGAGGACGTGCTTCCCTTCCTGCGCAACGTCACGGCCGGGCGCGGCATCCCCGATGACCGCCTCGAAGAAGTGGCGGTGCACTACCGCCTCAACGGGGGCAGCTCGCCGATCAACGGGCAAAACGCGGCGCTGCGTGCCCGCCTGGAAAGTGAGCTCGCCCGGCGCGGCCACAATATTCCCGTCTACTGGGGCAACCGCAATTGGGAACCCTATATTTGGGAAGTGGTGCGCGAGGCGTACGAGGATGGCCACCGCACCCTGCTGGCGGTGCCGACCTCGGCGTATTCGGGATATTCCTCCTGCCGCCAATACCGGGAGGATTTCGCGGACGCGCTCGAATACGCGCAGATCCCCGAGGATATGCGGGTGGATAAACTGCGGGAATTCTTCGATCACCCCGGTTTCGTGGTGCCCTTTATTGATGGCCTGGCGGCTGCCTACACCCAGATGCGGGAACGCGGTTTTGCCGCTGAGGAGATCGAAGTCCTCTTCACCACGCATTCCATTCCCAACCGCGCCAATGAGCTCTCCGGCCCGCCCGAGCTGGGCGGCGGGCTCTACCTACGCCAGCACGAAGCGGTACGCGATGCTATCCGCGCCGCGGTGGAGGAGCAGGTGGGGGCCCGCCTGAGCTGGCAGATGGTCTTCCAGTCGCGTTCCGGCCCGCCGCATATTCCGTGGCTGGAACCGGATATTAATGATGTTATCGAAACGCTGCCGGGGCGCGGGCGGCGGGCCGTCGTCGTCGTTCCTATCGGTTTTGTTTCCGATCATATGGAAGTGCTGTGGGACCTCGATAATGAGGCCAGGGCTACGGCGCAGCAATGCGGCCTGGCTTTCGCGCGGGTATCCACCCCGGAAGAGCATCCGGCGTTCGTGGCCGGGCTGGCTGATCTGGTGGAGGAGCGCCTGGAGGGGCGCCCGCGCGCGCAGCGGGCCCACCTCACTGAGATGGGCCCGTGGTTCGATCTGTGCCCGGCGCATTCGTGCCGGAATCCGCACCTGCCCGAGCTGCGCGCCATTGGCGGCTTCATCGGGGAAGGCGTGGACGCGTAATTATTCGGTGGCTGCGGCGGTGCTGGTGCCGGTTTCGTTCTGCGGCGCGGCCCCGGTAGCACTGCTATCGCCGGTTTCGCCGGCATCGCCCGCACCGCCCGCCGCCAGCCGCTTCGTTTCGCCTTCCACGCTGCGGGCAGCCTGCTGGGCGGCCTCGGTCTCCACGCTTTCCGGGAAGAGCACCGCGCGGTAATAGCGCAGCTCGTCGATGGAATCGTAAATGTCACCGAGCGCCCGGTGGTGCCCGAACTTCTCCGGCGACACAAAATACGCCTTCGGGTACCAGCGCTTCGTCAGCTCCTTAATGGAGGAGACGTCAATAATGCGATAGTGGAGGTAATCGACCAGCTCAGGCATGTATTCGATGAGGAACGTCTTATCGGTACCCACCGAATTACCGCCCAGCGGCGCCTTGCCTTCCGGCACCCGCTCCTTGAGATAAGCAAGCACCTGGCGCTGCGCCTCGGCCACGTTCACCCCGGTCTCCCATTCGTTAATAAGACCGGACGAGGTATGCATATCGCGCACAAAATCATTCATCTGCGCGACCGCCGCATCGGAGGGCTTAATAATAATATCGATGCCCGCGTCCACCGGCTGGAGGTCACCGTCCGTCACAACAACGGAAATTTCCACCAGCTCATCAACGCGGGGATCCAAGCCTGTCATTTCGCAATCGATCCAGACAATCGGATCGTTCAGATCGTGGTAACTCACCCCTCCATTCTAAGCACACGCGCGCGGGCGGGCGCGTGCGGTCCGCGTGGGGAAGGGATGGTACGACGACGCCGCCAGCTGGCAGGCCGTCACTCCGCTACAGAGCGGCTCAATTCACGAGCGCCCCCGAAAGGATTCGAACCTTCGACCAACGGATTAGAAGTCCGGTGCTCTATCCACTGAGCTACAGGGGCCTGGCGCGCGCCCGGCACAATATGTAACGAACTTTCACAATACGCAATGAACTATCACGGTGCGGAAAGAACGATCACGTTGCGCAGAAGCGGCGCTCTTAATGTACCCGAATCGGCGGCGCGGTTAAAACTACGCGCCCGCGTCAAAATAGTGAACAATAGAGGGGTGGCTCAATATCGTGATGTTCCTCGTCTCATCGCTCGCACTATCGACGCGCTCAATAAAGCGCGCTTCCCCCTTGCCCTACCCGGCTCGCGCGATATCGAAGCCGAGCGCACCCAGCTCATCACCCAGCTAAAAAACCGGGTGCTCCCGCGGATGGAACGGGAAGCCACCCCGGCGGTGGTGGTGCTCGGCGGCTCCTCGGGCGCCGGGAAATCCACCCTCTTCAATTCGCTTTTCGGGGAAGAACTCTCCGCCGCCTCGGTGCTGCGCCCCACCACCCGCACCCCGGTGATCGCCGTACACCCGGATGACGCCCCGCTCCTGGACGGCCACGTGCTCACCACCCTGGCCGAGGTACGCGAAAGCACCGGGGCAATTCCCGGGCTGGTGCTGGTAGACGCCCCCGATCTTGATTCCGTGGATGCCGATAACCGCGCCCTGGCCCGCACCCTCCTCAATAGCGCGGACCTGTGGATTTTTGTGACCACCGCGTCCCGCTACGGGGATGCCACCGCCTGGTCGGTGCTCACCGATGCACACGGGCGCGGGGTGACCACCGCGGTGGTACTCAACCGGGTCCCGGCCAGCGCCACGCCTACGGTGCGCGCGGACCTGGCGCGCCGTATGGAAAGCTCCGGGCTGGGCGACTCCCCGCTCCTCATCGTGGCCGATAACGGCCCCACCGCCGGACTCCTTCCCCCCGCCAGCGTGGCCGAACTGCGCCAGTGGCTCGAATCCATGTCCGAAACCGGCTTCGGTCAGGCGCTCATCACCCGCGCGGATGCCGCCATGTTCCCACATATGGGCGAACGCCTGGAACACATCGCCGCCGCGGTGGAAATGCAGGCCGAAGCCGTGGAACACCTGCGCTCCGTGGTGGAGCAATCCGCCACCGCCCCGTGCGAGGCCCTGCGCAAAGCCGCCCTCAGCGGCCGCTTCGGAGCCGGAGCCCCCACCACCGCCTGGCTTTCCGCAGCATCGAGCGGCGGGCCGCTGGCCGGCATCAACCCGGCCGCTACCCCCGGCCTGGGCGCGCGCGGGCGCACCGGGGCCCGCGATGCCGCCATGACCACCGTCTTCGAAGCGGTGCGCACTGCCGCGGATGTCACCCTCACCCAGCAGCTCAGCGAGGTCGCCGAGGCAATTCTCACCTCCTGGGCTGGCGGGGTCATTGACACCCGCGAACTCGCAGCGCAGGCCCGCACCGCCCTCGACCTGGACGCCATCCGCTTCCGCGCCTTCTCCGCCTGGATGAGCTACCTCAAGGGCGCCGCCACCGCCGCCCCGCCTAACCGCTGGTTCGGCACCGCCGGGATGGCCGCGGTACTCGGGGCCGCAGCAGGGGGAGTGAACGGGGCGCGCCCCCTGGCCGAAGGACTCTACCGGGCCGGGGCGGTACGCGAGGCCCGCGAAGAACTCGCCCGGCTCCTCGACGGTGCCCTCACCGAAGTTACGGAGGTATTCCTCAGCCAGCTCGGGGATGTCGAGCTCGGCTCGGGGCGCACGCTCCGGCTGCGCGCCGTCGAATTTAAAGACAGGTTCTAGTGGAGGAAGGGAAGAAGCTCATGGACACAGCCACCGTGACCGCGCGCTTGGAGCAGCTGCGCGGCGTCGTCGCTCAAGGAAAAGATCTGTTCGATCCGTATGTGCTGCAGCGGGCCGAACGGGAACTGAAGGAGATTTCCGGGCGCCTGGAGGCGGGGCTCGGCCTGACGGTGGCGGCGCTCGCGGGCGGCACCGGGTCGGGGAAGTCCACGCTGTTCAATGCGCTCACCGAGCTCAATTTCGCGGACGCGGGGGACGTGCGGCCCACCACCATGGATATCACGGCCTGCGTGTGGTCTCCGGCGGCCCGCCCCGTGCTGGAGGCTCTCGGCGTGAAAACGGAGCGTACCATTTCCCATAATTCGCTGCTCAATACCTCCAAGCGTGATCTTGATTCCCTGGTGCTCCTTGACCTGCCCGATCACGATTCGGTGAGCCTGGGCAATTCGGCGCTCGTCAATCGGATTTTGCCGCTCGTGGACGTGCTGGTGTGGGTGCTCGACCCGCAAAAATACGCCGATCACCTCATTCACGATTCCTATATCGCGGCGATGCGCGAACGTGCCGACCGCATGATCGTGGTCCTCAACCAGATCGATACCCTCCCGGAGGGCGGCACGGAGGCCATCACCGCGGATATCCGCAAGCTGCTGCGGGCGGACGGCATTGCCGATAGCGTCCCGATTTTCCCGGTCTCGGCGCTGCGACGGCGCGGGCTGGAGCCGCTGCGCGACGCCCTGGAGAAGGCGGCCGGGCTCACGAATGCCGCGCTGGAAACCACCGCCGCATATCTTGACGAGATCGGAGCGCGCCTGGGCGAGGGCCTCGAGGCTGCACCGGTGCATTTGGAGGCGGAGAAGGCCGAGGAGATCGCGCGCGGGCTGTCGGTGGCCTCCGGGGTGCCGGCGGTGGCCGAGGCGATTGCTGGGGTGGGCTGGCATGCCCGCGCCGTGGCGCCGCCTGAGCAGCCCGCCGCCACGGTGGTGGACGCGCACCGCGAAGCATGGCTCGCGCACGCGACGAGCGGCCTGCCCTGTTTGTGGGCGCGCCGGGTGGATGAGCGGGTGAGCGACGCTGCGTCCCTGCGCCGCGCCATTGGTGGGGCTTTGCGGGCCGTTCCCGTGCGTGGCGGTGGGCGCGGGGCCCTGCTGGGTGGCGTGCTCGCCGGGATGCTGCTTGCCGCGGCGTGCGTTGGTGCGGGCGTCGCGGCGGTGGCGCCGTGGTGGGCGGCGGCTCTTGGTGCGGTGCTCGCGTTGCTGTGCGGTTTCGCCCTGGGATGGTGGGCACGACGCCGCAGCGCAGCTGCCCGGGCGCGGGCGTACCAGCGCGCGGTGAATAAGGAGCTGGGCGCGGTGGTGGAGAAGCACTGCGTTGCTCCGGCGCGGGAGGTGCTCGACCAGTACGCGCGCGTGCGCCAGGTGGTGCGTGGGGATTAGTCGGAAACTTTGAGAAAACGCGCTCACAGAATACGGATGTTAATGGTCCAAGCGATATCGATTGACTGAGTCCAATTTTCTCCACAAACTCGGCTGCGCGCTGTAGAATCCTGGTAAAATTACTGATCGGAGCAGGGATGCTACAAGTTAATTACAACGTAATCAACCAGTACTACAGGTTCTCCTTTGGGCCGTGGGACACATTTGTGAAACCGCTCGGGGGGGGGCCGCATTTTTCCTAGCCGTGGGAATCGTTATTGGAGTATTCTCCGATAACATTAGAACGTTCGGGTTTTCCTTGGCTGCCTTACTGGGAATCGGTGCAGTATTTTGTTTGGTAATGAAATTCGTGCAACAGAATGACTTCGAGCAATTAGAAGTCCAATTCGATGAGCAAAGCTATGCGCTCATTCAAAACGAAAAACAAAAAAAGAGAGATTCTCTTGGCACTCTTCTCGTGAGCGATATTCCGGTATTTACTTCTGTAAGTGCAACGGATTATCCCCTTCCGTCCCCCGAAAATTTTCAGGTTCGTTCAGTTTGGGGGAATATGCCAGATTTATATGCAGTGCCATCACGAGGGCGGCCATATTCCTCCATCAAACTGAAAACTCTGTATTGCTCTCAAGGATGGGTGTACGGTGCTCAAGAAGTTTTTGATCGCCGACAGAAGTACAGTGAGTATTTGGGAAATATTCAATGGCCAATTAGTGAAGTTGACGTTTCTTTCCAGGTTATACACGGTGGGCGAGAGATTGCTCTGGTAGTTCGAAATTCTGGGGAAACGTGGTCAATTTATTTGGAGAATTCACCAGAGGAAATTGCGCACGTCCAGTCTCTGCAAGATCACGTGAGGAAGACTCGAGGACGTCCACAAAACTAGGAGTCTAGTTACGAGGTTATGGAACCTACCGGTATCGGTTCCTGAGAAGATGAGCTATCCACAGGTTGCCGAAATGTCATGGTTATCCACAAGCAGGCTCATGCGGATAGCCGGGCGAGCGTGAGCGGGTCATGATGGTGTCCACCGCCCGCACGTGGCGGTGGGAAAGGACAGCATCATGGTTAATGACACCATCGTCGCGGTACGTGGATATGCCGGCGGCAACCCGAAAGTTTATGAGAATGCCACCAGTGGGGATGTCACCACGGTTAATCTCGGGGTGACCCCGCGCTATTTCTCGCGGGAAACTAACCGCTTTGAGGACGGCAATACTATTTGGTACACGGTGCGTGCGCGCGGCACCCTCGGCCGTAATATCCAAACGTCGGTGACTACCGGCACCCCGCTGCTGGTGCGCGGGCGGCTCGATATGCGCGAATGGACCGGTAAGGACGGTTCCACCATGCGCGGGCTCACCCTCTTTGCCGATGCCGTGGGAGTCGAGCTCACCACCGGGAGGGCCAGCTTCGTCAAAGTGCGCCCCGATCCGAGTGCGGAAACAAATGGCGGAACCGCTGGCACGGTGAGTTCTGCGGATACAGCGGCCGGGGAAAGCACCCCGGGGGATGGCCGCTGGCTCACCGAGGCGTCGGATTCTTCTGAAACGTCGGGTGAACCTCTCGGGTCAGCGGGAATAGGTGTGCCGCCTCCGGCGATGTCACCCGATGCTATGTCCCCTGGAGGAATGTCTCCTGACGCGATGTCAGCGGATGAAGCCATGCGCTCGGATCCGTCAGGTGGCGCATGGTGATGCCGAAAATGCCTCTACTCACCCGTTGTTCTGATAGGTACACTACAAGCATGCCCGAGTTTAATTCCTTGGAACAAACCCCGGACCACTTCACTATTTCCGCGCCTAGTTATTGAGGGGAGGGATGTAATGATGAGTATCAATATTGGTGAAGAAATGCTTGACCGCCTTGAAGAGCTTGCGGGTGACAATGCCGAAGTAGTGGCACACGAGGCTATTGAAGATGCCCTCAACCTCATTGAGGCGGAGAAGAGTTGGGCGGATGTTGAGTCCGGCAAAGAGCGGCTCGTACCTTTTGATGAGGTGGTGCGTCATCTTGGCTTGGAGAATTAGTTTCAGTTCCTAGGCAAGTCGTATACCGGAGAGACATCTACCAGACTCGTTAGCGATTCTTTTACCACCACGTAGATATCCATAGTGTGCCGCGATGGCATGCTATCTACTTGAGAAAATCCCATTCCTTCCCGGTTCCAGTCACATCGGGGGGACTTTTCGCGGGCGGCTCGGTACACTGGTCTGGGCCGCTCGCGCAACACCTAGCGCGATGCGCGGCACTGAATCGCGAATCAGGACGGGATAAGTGGCTGAATACATTTACCAGATGATCCACGCTTCCAAGCGTGTGGGGGATAAGACCATCCTTGACGACGTCACCATGGCGTTTTTCCCCGGAGCCAAGATCGGCATGGTCGGTCCGAACGGTGCCGGTAAATCAACAATCTTGAAGATCATGGCCGGGCTGGATGAGCCCTCCAACGGGGAGGCGCGCCTCTCCCCGGGCTACACGGTGGGTATCCTCCTCCAGGAACCTCCCCTCGAAGAGGACAAGACCGTCCTGGAAAACGTGCAGCTAGGGCGTAAGGACATCCTCGAGAAGATCACCCGTTTCAACGCCATCGGTGAAGAAATGGCGAATCCGGATGCGGACTTCGATGCTCTCATGGAAGAAATGGGCAAGCTGCAAACGGAGATTGATGCCGCGAACGCTTGGGATCTGGACTCTCAGCTGGAGCAGGCCATGGCCGCGTTGCGCTGCCCTCCGGGGGATACCCCGGTGTCGGTGCTTTCCGGTGGGGAACGCCGCCGCGTGGCCCTGTGCCGCCTGCTGCTGGAAGCCCCGGACCTGCTTCTCCTTGACGAACCTACGAACCACCTGGATGCCGAATCCGTGCTGTGGCTCGAAAAGCACCTGAAGTCCTACGCGGGCGCCGTTATCGCCATCACCCACGACCGCTACTTCCTGGACAATATGGCGCAGTGGATCGCGGAAGTGGACCGCGGCCGCCTCTACCCCTATGAGGGCAACTACTCGACCTACCTGGAAACCAAGAAGGATCGTCTGGAAATCCAGGGCAAGAAGGATGCCAAGCTCGCCAAGCGCCTCAAGGATGAACTTGAGTGGGTGCGTTCCTCGGCGAAGGGCCGCCAGGCCAAGTCGAAGGCACGTCTGGAACGCTACGAAGAAATGGCAGCGGAAGCCGAACGCACCCGCAAGCTCGACTTCGAAGAAATCCAGATTCCGCCGGGGCCGCGGCTGGGCAATGTGGTTATCGAAGCGAAGAACCTCAAGAAGGGCTTCGGGGACCGCGTGCTTATCGACGGGCTCTCCTTCTCGCTGCCGCGTAACGGCATCGTGGGCATTATCGGCCCGAACGGCGTGGGTAAAACCACCCTCTTCAAGACCATCGTCGGCCTCGAACCCCTCGATGCGGGTGAGTTGAAGATCGGGGAAACGGTGAAGATCTCCTACGTGGATCAGAACCGCGCCGGTATCGACCCGGAGAAGAGCCTGTGGGAAGTTGTTTCTGACGGGCTGGATTACATCCAGGTTGGCCAGGTGGAAATGCCTTCGCGCGCCTACGTTTCCGCATTCGGCTTCAAGGGCCCGGACCAGCAGAAGAAGGCCGGGGTACTTTCCGGTGGTGAACGCAACCGCCTCAACCTCGCCCTCACCCTCAAGCAGGGCGGCAACCTGCTGCTCCTCGACGAACCTACCAACGACCTGGACGTGGAAACCCTGTCCTCCCTGGAAAACGCGCTTTTGCAGTTCCCGGGTTGCGCCGTGGTCATCACCCACGACCGCTGGTTCCTCGACCGCGTGGCCACTCATATCCTCGCCTACGAAGGCACCGATGAGGATCCCTCGAAGTGGTACTGGTTCGAAGGTAACTTCGAAGGCTACGAAAAGAACAAGGTGGAACGCCTGGGTGAAGCCGCACTCAACCCGGGTGCCGGCGCCCACCGCAAGCTCACGCGCTAGTCAAACTGACGCGCTAGGCGGCCACCGCGCTAAGCGCGCGTGCGAAAAGTTCAGGCGCGCTAACTGCGCACGGGCACTATGTGCGCACGAGCACGAGCCAACCGCTCATGCCCGTGCGTGCAGCGCCCACACCGAGTAGCTGCCGTCAGCTACTCGACATGCTGCTCGGGATGGTCCGGGTGTCGTTCTGGCACCCGGACCATTCCTTCTTGGCTCATGGAGGCAATATGGCGGCCGTCCTGGAAGAACTTTGCGTTCACCAGGGCGCGCCCGTTCTGCGCGGAAACACACTCCATCTCCGCCAGAATCCACTCCGACATATCGAAATTGCGATGCCACCAGATCGCGTGATCGAGGGTCGCCACCGAAATCCCGCGGGAAAGCCAGGCCAAGCCGAGGGCCCGCAAGGCCGGCTCCAACATGAACTGATCTGCCGAATACCCGAGCATCGCTCGCTGCAACGTACGCGAGGTCCCCTCCGGCATCGGCGAACGCGCCCGCAGCCACAGATGCTGCTGCGGAGAACCCGAAGGATCAGGCCGCAGGTAGATATCACCTTCCACCCGCCGCATATCAATCCCGTTCGTGGACGACATCACCTTCGCGAATACATTATCGAGCGCCCCGAAGAAATCCACCGAAGACGGCAGCCCCTCGGGCCCGGGAACATCCGGCATGGAGGAAGCCAGCGTAGGCCCGGGCTGGCGCAACTGGAACGACACCCGAGCCGTGAAAATCAAACGGTCACCCTGATAGGCCGTGACATTACGGGTAGAGAAGGAGCGCAGATCGTTGATCTCCTCCACCTGGAAGTCGATAGGCTCATCCAGGTGCCCGGCCCGCTGGAACGCCGCGGTAATGGAATGCGCCAGCCGCTCATCCTCACCGATGCCGAGCGAGCGCTGCACATCATCAGCCGCCGCCATCGTGGCCTGCCCGAGCACCTGCCCGCCGTACACTTTCCCGGTGATCTGCACCAGGTTCTGGCCGCGATACCGCCCCGTCCCGCAGCGTTCCAGCCGCAAATTATTGAGAATCGACGCCAAGGGCTCGGTGTGCGTTTCCGGTATATCGATGCGGTGCATATCTTCCTCACTCCCGGCGGCGCGCGCCACGCTACTTCCCCTCCGCCGCAACGAGCTGCTGATATTTCTCAAACAGGACGGCCAGCCGCTCCTCATCAGAGGCAAAGGGCTTGTTGCGATAAAGTCTATCGACTGTCTCGTCAATTTTTTCGTGCGCTTCGCGGAGGTTGCGTGGCATGAGGTCCGGATCGTAGAGCTCCGCGAGTGTTTTTTCGCAGTGGTATTCGCGTACATCGAGTACGCGTAGCGCACGTTTCGTGAGTTCTTCTTTCGACGACGCCGACAACTCTGGCACGGGGAAATTGTTGTAAACAATCGTGCTCGAATAACTGATCCGGCTCTCTAATCTCCCGCAAACCGCCTTGGTCCAAACCATGTGCATATGCGATGTGAGGAGCGCAAAGAGCCAGGGTTCAGCATCGTAAATAACCTGACCTTTGTTCGATACAACTGTATCTGCGTCCAGGTAACCGATAGGGATATAGTCTCGCCGCTCCGAAGAAACCTCTGGGACGATAATCGAGTCCGTCGGCTTGTAACGAATGGCTTGGAAACGCCATGGCTGTGTTGCGTAGCTATTGGTGGATTTGTCGGTGCTTGCGGTACGCATCTGGACAACTCGGTTGAGGCGTTGCTTCACCTCTGAAATCTCAGCTGCCTCGAGCCGGTTTTCCTCCGTGAGCCACAGGCAGTAGCGGTCTTTCCCGTTGATATAGTCATCTGCTCCGATAAAGTGTTTGACCAATTCCGCGTGTTCTGGATAATTCGTGAGGAAGGATTCTGCTTCCTGGTCTGACAGAATCAGGTTCCCCCCGTCAGCAGGTTTAGATCCATTTGACATTTTCGGTAGGGAATTCGATAGGGCTCCGCGTCGAGCTGAAACGTAAATGTCTGGCCCAACTACCAAATAGGCGTTAATATTCTCAACCTGAGTTCGCACCAGGTCTGTGAAGAGGTATTTGGGATCAGAACTCTCATTACGCAGCGAGATCACCGCGACGGTGACTCCGGCATTATGGGAGGCGTTATTGCTCCACTTGAAAGAGGTGTAGGCGTAGCCGATCTCGATACCGTCCGTGAAGACATGTGGGTGGAGCAGGGCAACCTGCTCGCCCTGGGTAATGGAATTCGTGGTCACAAAAGCGAGCTTGGCCCGGGTGCCGCGGATGTAATTCGCGCCCTTAATGAACCACAGAGCAACGTAATCGAGCTTCTTCGGATACTTCGCGCTATTGAAAACATAGGCGAAGTCCTCCTTCTGGTCCTTGGTCTGGTATGTACTTCCCACATAGGGTGGATTCCCGATAATGTAAATTTCATCGGTTCCGTTATTGGGGCAGACTTCGTTCCAGTCGAGGCGGGTGGCGTTGCCGTGCACAATATGCCCGGTTTCTTTGAGCGGGATGAGGGGAATGTCCACCCCGAATTTCTCCGCGAATTCCTCGTTCATCTGGTGCTTAGCGATCCAGAGCGAGAGGATCGCCATTTCGACCGAGACGTCATCGATTTCGATGCCGTAGAAGTTCTCAATATTGATGACCGACGAAGCCAGGCCCAGGGTAGCCGCGCCCAGCTTTTCTTCCTCACCCATTCCCAGCAGGGACCAGGAGCCGGAGGTGGAGAGGCTATCGATGCGCTCCAGAATCCGATGCTCCAAGTGGCGCAGTGCTTTATAAGCAATAACAAGGAAATTGCCACTGCCGCACCCGGGATCGAAAATTTGAATCTTTGATATTCTGTCCAGAAGTGCCCGAAGTTTCTTCACTGAATTAGAAGCTGCATCGTATTGCTGTTCCAGCTCGTCGAGGAAGAGCGGGCGGATGGTTTTGAAGATGTTCGGCACCGAGGTGTAGTGCTGGCCCAGGTTGGCACGCTGCTGCTTATCGACCACGCCCTGGAACATGGAACCGAAAATATCAGGGTTGATTTCTGACCAGTCCAGGGTGCCGAGCCGCAAGAGGGAGTCCCGGGCCGCCATGGTGAAGTGGGGGACAGCCAAAGAGGCGTCGTCGTCGTTATTAATACGGAAAAGGCGGCCGTTGACGTACGGGAAGTCTTGCAGGTAGATGGGTTTGTCCGCGGCGTTTGGGGTGTCGAGGGCGCGGAAGAGGGTGCGGAGGAATTCCGCGGTGTCCGAGCCGTCGCGGGCGGTGAAGGAGCCGATGGCGCTGGTGAACTGGCCGCGCGCGAAAATGCCGGTGTCCTCCGCGAAGAAACAGAAAAGGAGGCGGGTGAAGAAAATATTGAGGCCGTGGCGGGACGCGGCGTCGGTGAGCATATCCGGGCTGGCTTCGAGGAGGTCGTCGTAGAGCTTGCTCATGTGTTCGGCGGCGCGGCGGTCCGCTTTGGTATCCGAGGCGAAATCGCGGCGCTCCATATTCGCCCACGGCAGGAAGAATGTGATATTTTTGTCGATCTGCGCGAGCGGAGTGATGAGGGAATCGCCTGTTTTCGTGTCGAAAGCGGCGAGGCTGGTGTAATCGGTGGCGATGACGAAACGGGTGTTGAAGCGGATCGCGGTGTCGCTGGTTTTGAGGTCGAGGGCCGCGGCCACGAGGTCGCCGGTGGTTTCGCGGATGTACAGCTTGTTTTTCCACGCGATTTCGTGTTCGCGGTCGGCCGCGACGTTGATCGAGCTGGCGGTGGTGGAGCGCAGGCGGGCGATGGAAGATTTTGAGATGCCGTACGCGCGCAGCAGGTCAAAGAAGAAATCGCGGGTGTAGCTGGGTTGGCCGGCCAGCGCGCGCACGCTTTCCTCGATGGTGGATAGGGTCAGTGCCACGCGCGGCTCCTTTCACGGCGGGCCCGGGCGCGCGGGTGCGGGCCGGGGTGGTATGGGACTATCTTAGGCGGTGGCTCGGCGGGAGGGGCTGCTGCGGGTGCTGCTGTAGGTGTGGGTTCATCGGTGCGCGTTAGTCGGTGCTTTCGCGGGGGAGAAGCGTTTGTTCCAGGCCCACCAGGAGGGCTTGCACCATGATGGTGAAGTATTCCTGGCTCATTTGGTTTTCGTTCTGCGGATCCGTGAGGGGCAGCAGGTAGTTGGTGAGCATATCGGTGAGCGCGGTGGAGGTGGCGGCCAGGGGCTGGGCCTCGGCCACCATGCGGCCTAGATCGTGGCGCTGCTCGCGGCGAGTGGGGCTGCGCAAATTACGCGCCGTGATCGCCCACAGAATTGTATTGATAATCGTGGTGTAGGCCTGCGGGGCGTGATGGTGGAAACCGGCCTCGTGCAATTTTTCGAAAGACGCTTCAAGGAGGGGGAGCATCTCGGCACTGAAATTGCCGTGCATCATCCGCTCCGTCACTCCCGGATGTTCAAGCAGAACCGGGCGGGCGTTCTGAGCCAGCGCCATGAACCACTCCTTCCACTCCAAGCTTTTTTCGGGCAGAGTGATGGAGCCGATGAGATGCGCGATCACGGCATCGACGATGGCATCCCGGTTGGCGAAGTAGTGGTAAATCACCGAAGGGGAGACCTTGAGCTCAAGCGCTAAATCGCGAATCGACCAATTTTCGATGCCGCGGTCACGGGAGAGGCCCTGGGCGGCCTGGCGAATTTTATCCTGGGTCAGACCGACGCGCCGGCCGGTGTTCACGGATTTAGCGTGCATATGCCCAGCATATCGCCACCCTGCATTGACATTACTAGAACAGTGTTCTAGTGTGTGTGCCGTTCACCCATTAATTCTGAAAAGGAAGCGCTATGACCGACGCGAATACTCACCCGCAACCGGCAGCGGAACCGGAATTGGAACCGGTATCAGAACGCGGATCGGAATCCGCATCGAAACTCGGAACAGAAGCCGTTCCTGAACCCGGCTCGACAAAGGGCCAGATACCGGGCCTGTTTCCACTATTTCTCACGGTACTGCTGGCCTATATGGGCCAGATGATTCTCAACCCGATTATTGCCCCGCTCTCGCGCGAAATTGGCCTGCAAGAATGGCATATCGGGGCGACGATCTCCCTGGCTGCCATCGTGCTTTCGCTGAGCTCAACCACCTGGGGGAGGGTCTCTCTGCGGCGGGGCACCCGCCCCATCCTGGTGACCGGCATGCTCGGCGCGGCCACCGCGCTCGCGGCCTTCGCGGTAGTGGCTTGGTTTGGCTTGCAAGGCGCGCTGGTGGGAAGCGCCCTGGTGATCGGGGTGGTGTTCACCCGGGGCCTGCTGTACGGCGGATCCATTGCCGCTATCACACCCGCCGCACAGACCTACATCATCACCCACACCTACAGTGAAGCGCAGCGAGTCAAAGGCGTGGGCATGTTGGGCGCCGCGCAAGGCTTCGCGACCATCCTCGGTGCACTGGTGGGCGGAACCCTGGCGGCCCTCGGCGGATTTATGCTGCCACTGGTAGTCATGCCGCTCATGATCCTGGCCGGCGTTGTGGTGCTGCTGGTGACTTTCAAACCCACCCGGGGCGAGAAGCGGGTGGAGAAGCCCGCCAAAGTCAGCTACTTCGACCCGCGGGCATTCGCTTTCCTGGCCTGCGGCTTCCTCATGTTTACCGTATTTTCCACCCTAACGACCGTGTTCGGCTTCCTGCTCCAAGACGCATTGGGACTGGAAGCGGCGGCCACCGCCGGATTTACGGCCTTGTGCATGTCCATTATGGGAGTTGTCATGATTATCGCCCAGGCCGCGCTGGCACCGCGGCTCGGTTGGAACGCGGTGCAGCTCTTCCGCCGAGGCCTGGTGATCTTCTTCGTTGCAGTGGCCCTGCTGCTCTACCCGATCCACCTGTGGATTTTCGTGCTGGCCTGCGTGCTGGCAGGGCTCGGCTCCGGCTTAGCAATGCCCGGCTATAACACCGCGCCCACCCTGAAAATGGGGCCGCATGAACAGGGCGGCATGGCCGGACTCATCAACGCCAATAACGGCATGGCCTATGTGCTGGCCCCCGTTGCATCCACCGCGCTCTACGGCATCGCGCCGTGGCTACCGATTGCGGTCTGCGTGGTGCTGCTGGCATTGGGCATTCTCATGAGTGCGGTGCATCCCTCATTTAGGCGGTAGCGGGGGAGGCGGCGTCGTCGTACCTATTCCGCACGCACGCGAAAAGGCGACGGAGCATGGTTCGCGGGGTGGTGAGAAAAAACGTCTCCCCTGGGACACTTCTACGAGAGGTGCGGGGAGTCCTGTCACCGGAAACGGTACCAGAAATTGGGAGTGACCGGTAGATGATGGGGGCCTAAGCTTCTTCCACCGCGCGGAAACGGCCGGTGGCAGTGGAGCTGCCATTCGCGGTAACGATGCGGCGGGCTTGCGCCATCGCACTGTCCATATCCGCGAAAAGATAATCGCCGATGCTGAGTTGGCCCAGTTCCATGCGCTGGGCCATCTCCTGTACCTGCTTGGGGAGGCCCTTGACCAGCACGGTATTGCCGGCGTCGACCAGGCGGTTAACCACCTGCGCCAGGGCTCGCACCCCGGTGGCGTCTACGATTCCGACGCGGGAGAGGCGCAAAATTACCACGTCCACGCCCGCCAGGCGCGGGATTTCACGCTCGATGCGGTCGCCCACGCCGAAAAACATGGTGCCGTCCACCCGCAAAATAGCAATTTTCGGATCGGAGGGGAGATCTTCGCGGAAAATACCCGAACGGTTCGCCATGCGACGCAACACCAGAATCCCGGAAATAATAATTCCCACGGTGATCGCCCAAATAATATCCAGACCCACCGTAATAATCGCCGTGATCACGAAAACGGAGGCGTCCGAGCGGTTGGAACGCATCACCTGGCGCACCGTATCCGGATTAATCATGCGGTAGCAGGTCACCACCAGCACGCCGGCAAGAACCGACAGCGGGATAGCCGAGACCGCGGCGGAGGCCAGATACACCACCGCGATGAGCACCAGGGAATGGATGAGGGCGGCCAGGCGCGAACGCCCACCCGAACGCACATTCACGGCGGTGCGGACAATGGCGCCGGTGGCGGGCATGCCGCCGAAAAGCCCGCAGCTCACCGATGCCAGGCCCTGGCCCACCAGCTCCCGGTCCGGAGAATAGCTACCGCCGCGCACCATCCCCGCCGCGATCCGCGCGGAGATGAGCGACTCGATACCCGCCAGGGCCGCCACCGCGAGCGCGCCCGGCGCCAGGGCGCTGAGGAGGCTCACCGAGATTTCGGGGACGACCGGGGCGGGGAGAGCGGAGGGAATGGTGCCGATGGTGGGCACCGTGAGGCCGGCGGCCCAGGCGGCCAGGCTCACCACCAGTACCGCGATGAGGGAACCAGGGAGCTTCTTCGAGATTTTCGTGCACGCCGCAATAATGATGATGGCGGCCAGGCAGAGTAGCCCCGTGGTGAGCGCCGTTGCGGGAGTAATGCGGGTGAGGGCGTCGAATGCTGCCGGGAGGGTGCTCAGCCCGGCGCGTGCCTCCACGCCGATAATATTCGGGACCTGCTGGAAGAAAAGAATGGCGGCGATGCCCACCGTGAAACCTTCGATAACCGGCCATGGGATGAGGGAGACGGCGCGCCCCAGACCCAGCACTCCGGCGAGGAGGATGAGGCCTCCCGCCATGAGGCACAGGAGCGGCACCACTCGCGCACCGTGCGCGGCGACGATGGGTGCCAAGATGACGGCCATGGCGCCGGTGGGTCCGGAGATTTGGTAATTGGAGCCGCCGAAAATTGCCGCGATAATTCCCGCCACGATGGCGGTGATGAGGCCGGCCTCCGCGCTCAAGCCGCTGGAGATAGCGAAAGCCAGGGCGAGGGGGAGGGCTACGATTCCCACCGTGACCCCTGCGGCAATATCTTGGCGCCAATATTTTTTGGTGGCGCGCAGGTCAGCGGCGCAGGGCAGTAGGGAACGCAGATGCGTGATAAAAGCGGGCACAGAAACCTTTCACAATCTCAGCATCTGAACAGGCCATATCGCGCATACGTGGAGAGTGCGGCGCTCGGATCGTGCTGTTTCGCTGGGGATAGTGCTAGTTCGTGGCGAAAAATGCCGTTTTTCAGCGGGTTGCTGGCGTGTAGCCGATAGCGTTGGCGTGTAGCCGATAGCGCTACTGGGTAGCCGATAGCGCCGTTGTGCAGCGATGGCGTCAAGATGCGTGCTTGGTCGAACGAAGCCACCATAGCATATGTGTCCATATTTTGAGACGGTGGTGTGGAGTGGTGGTGTGGGGCCGCTTTTGGGAGTGGAGTTTTGGGACGGCATTTTTGAGGCGGAGCCTGTGGCGAGATCTTCTGGCGGCTTCGGTGTTTTTTAGGACTTCCGGCCCGGCTACAGTTAGACCATGAAAAAACGAAGCGCCGGGCTGGTGATCGCTATTGCCGTCATTATCCTCGAACTTATCGGGGGAATGCAGACCTACCTCAACCAGCTGATTTTGCCGATCCTGGCCAAAGACCTGCACGCGCAAAATCTCTACGGCGTGATTATGGGAGTATCCGCGATTGCATCCATGGCCGGGCTGCCCATCGGTGCGGCGCTCATGAATCGGATGCGGCTGCCGCGCCTCCTTATGGGTGCCACTGTATTCCTGGTGCTGGGTGCGTGTACCAGTGCCGCGGCGCCCCATATCTCGATATATCTTCTCGGGGCAGCGATCCGGGGCCTGGCCGGCTCCACCCTGGCCATGACCTCCATCGGCGCGGTAGCACTGGGGCTATCCGGGCGCGCCCGGCGCCTCACCCTAGCTTTTTCCTCCGCCAGTTGGGTGGTCTCCTCCGTGGTGGGACCCACCTACGCCGCGTGGGCAACGCACCTGCTCTCCTGGCGCTGGGCCATGCTCCTCTACCTGCCGCTGCTTCTGGTAGCCCGCTTCGTTATCGCCCTCAATCTGCAAACCGAAGGGGAACGCAAAGAATCGCCCTTCTCCTACACGGCGCTCCTTCTCATCGTGGCGGGCGTGGGAATAACAATTATCCCGGCATCCGGCCCGCTCAAGATCGTGCTCATGGTCATCGGGGTGGCGGTGCTGGGCCGCGTGGCCGTGCTCCTCATGCCGCAGGGCACCTTCACGCAAAAAACACCTCGCCGCGCCGCTCTGGCCGGCATGCTTTTCCTGACCGGCGGCTATTTTGCGGGAAATGAACTCGTCTCCCTCACCGCGCACGACCTCTACCAGGCCGGCCCGGATTCCCTGGGCATCATTATTATGGGCGGCGGGCTCGGCTGGGCCGTTGTGGGCGTGGTCTGTGGCATCAAGTCAGCCGCGTCTCGGCGTGGGTATCGGCTCCGTGTTATTTTTGGTCTCGGTTTCATCGCGCTCGCGGCGCTCTTCTTCGCGGCGTGGATTTTCTCCGGATGGCGCCCCACATCGGCTACGCCTGCCTTCTGCATCGCGTGGAGCCTTGCCGGGATCGGAATGGGCATCGCCTACCTGGACACCCTCAATATTTTCTTCGACGACCCGGACGAACCCGACGGCATCACCATCGAAGAGATGGCCAGCTCTGCCGTAATCGTGGAATCCCTGGCATCCACAATGTTTATTCCGCTCACCACCTCCATCGTGGCGCTGGCTTTCGTATCGGGAGATGGTATTTCTGCGCTGCCCTACGGAATAACGTGGCTGCTTATCGCGGGTGTAACGATCATTTCGTTTATGTATCTTCGGCGCACTTATCCTGCGCGCGCGGCGTAGGTCCTGCGCGCGGGGCGTCCTGTTCGTGCATCATAGGTCCGCCCGCGCGGCTGAGCGTGCCGAGCGCACCGGGCGCCGAGCGTACCGCGTGCGCCGAGCGTGCCGGGCGCGGTTTTCGCAGGTGTAGATTTTCGCACCGAAATAATTCGATGTTTTAGATATACAGTTCCGCATAGGTGTTGCGCCGGAATTCCCCACAAGTTGTGAATAATTAGTTAAGATGGAGGAAAGTTTAGTCGTCTCTGAAAGGGCAGAGTATGTCTATCCTGAGAGCTTTTTCCCGCCACTCACGCACCACCGCAGCCGCTATCGCGGCGCTCGCCGTTATCGGGGCAGGCTCGGTTGCCGCACTGGCACAACAGCCGGCAAGTTTCGCCACCGATTCCAACTCCATTATTACCGCGAAGCACGTTTTCGATAACCCCGGGTCCTGCTCGGCGGATGCTCCGCGCGGACGAACAGAAATTTGGAAAAACACCCGAACCGCCTCCGGTTGGGAAACCACAAAAATAGGAACGGTCGGAAATATCGTTGAAGCGATGGTCTACAACCCCGCCGACGGAAATATTTACGCCGCAACCGGATATTCAAAGGGGCAGGGGAGTGTGTCAAGTTGTTTGTGTGTGAGCATTGTTTATAAATACTTATTAAACCGGTCAGGGTAGGCCACGGACATC
>NZ_JBOZGG010000008.1:0-99090 GCF_051267215.1 Actinotignum vesiculae | reverse complement strand
CAGCGCCAGGCTTACCATCACCATCACCCCAAGCCGGGCAACCATTATTAGAAGCCGGACCAGCAACAGACGGGCACCGATCCAACGAATCAGGAACAGTATCACCATCAGTATCCGGATCAGTGACAGTCACCTTCGACGTATCAAACGTCTTATCACCATCCTTGATCGTGACAGTGATCTCGTCCTTATCCTTCGCGTCACCAGGAACCTTGACAACAACGTTGCCATCCTCACCAATCACGCAAGTAGCACCACCAGTCGCCTCACACGACGCAGAACCAGGAATCGGGCCATTAGCCGGATCCTTCTCAAGCGTCACATCAGCGCCAGGCTTACCATCACCATCACCCCAAGCCGGGCAACCATTATTAGAAGCCGGACCAGCAACAGACGGGCACCGATCCTTCAGATCTGGAGTGCCATCGTTATCACCATCAGCATTGGGATCACGCACTGTGATCGGGGCAAGGATAACTTTTTCGTATGAATCGTTTTCTGAACCAATAGTTACCTTCACCGGAACAAGGTATTCACCGGGTTCAACAGCGTCACGAGTCGGAGTAAGGGTAATCGTTCCGTCACTATTAACACTAGCCCAGGGCTGAGAACCAACCTTCACCTTTGTTTGATCAACGCCGGCGAGAAGTTCTTTAGGAATTATATCTTCCTCCGTAAGAGCAGAATACTTTGCATCTTTCGGTTTTGTGCCATTTTCCTTATTCAAGGGCGCTTCAACAGTCTTCTGGGTATCAAGATCAACGATGGTCTTCTTGTACTCCGGTGTCACCTTAGCTGCGAAAGCATCCTTTGCTAGAGCGGCGTCTCGACTGCCCTCAGGGTAAATAGTTGCGGTATAGATCTGATCTGCATCTAGATCTTCTGGTACTTGAAGGTCACAAGTCTCGACCACACCCAAGTTCGAAGCAGTAGAGGTGCACGTCTTAATCTCGTTTCCGTTCGAATCGGTCCACACAATGTCATAGCCGCGATTCGCTTCGAAACCGGTAGCCTTCGTGGATGCTGTATCTCCCGGAGCGGCAGGTTTGTCGGTCTGGTTATATTTCTCAACCTCGAAATGCCTATTCTCCATACGCAAGGCGTAATTAACATTAATGATGTTATCCATAGCACCGTCAGTAGCTAGGGTTACATCATTAGTCATGCTTTGGAACATGTTGTCGCGGAGATTGTTCAGCGACCCACCAACGCCATTCGGGAGTACGGGAGCGACATACATATATTGGACATTAATGTGGCGACTGTGCCATTGTCCTTTCGTCCAGGCAGCATTTGGATCCCCTTCGGGAACGGGATCACCGTGCGTATGCTTCCCGATGCCATTGCTCCAGTAATTATTGCCCCACAGCCCCTGGAACTGCAGGTGGTACCATCCCGCGGAATCGGTAGTGTCGTAAACAGTCTCTGCGATAGCTGACTTTCCAGTTTCCGCCTCATAAGCTGCCATAATCTCGCGCTGCGCAGTCTTGAAGTCATCTCGGTTGTAACCGGGATTCTTCTCTTTCCACGCATCGAAACGGCGAGCCACTTCATCCTGGACGTAGGCTCCTACAACCTTCGTATTGGGAACGGCAATGTCTCCGTATCGATCTTCCAACCGGGGAACAGCATCAACGTCACCGAATGTACCACGCTGCTCGAACCAGACACGACCTTTTACATGACCACCGGCACCCGCACGGGTACTTTTCTTCCATTGATCCTCGGGGTGGAACATTTGATCATATTCGGGCCGTTCCTGGAACGCAATATTGAACCCTTCGACTACCCGTACACCAACCGTGCCATTCCAGGTTCCGCGGTAGCGGTCTCCCTGACCACCAAAAGTGGAATCTCCTTCCACGAACGCGGTGGTGTATTTTGACTCGTCAGGATTCTCCGCCCATACGCGCAAAGTTTGACCTGCGGTAGCCTCCCACGTATGCACGGTGCCGAAAGCGTCGGTCCACTCAGGAATGTTAATGGCATACTTGCCATCAGCTTCCGAGCGCGTCCAATAAACGGGGGAAACGGCGCCCTTTTTCTTCTTATTGTTATAGTCGGTCCACTGTGCGTAAACCTTCACTCCGGGAAGAGCCTTGTCTTCAGGAGTATTCATGTAGGTTCGACTTTTACTTCTGTCTTGGAATACCCAACCCCTAATGGTGTTGGGCTTACCCGTTTGTCCAACCGACTGGATCTCAGTGTAAGCATGTGCGGAAGGCGCACTATATGTGGGGGTGAGAGTCAAACACAACGCTGCGGCTGTGAGACCGGCCCACAGTTTCTTGCGGAGAGTACCCCCCCCCCCGCGTTCGCGTGCCAGCCGGAGTGAAAATGCCGGGTGCCGATTTAGGCGCCCCCGTGTAGTGAGACATCTTTTCTCCATTGGTAGATAATCGGATGACTTGCGGGTGCGCATATCGCCACTTAGGTGAATTTTGTGAAAGAGATGCGCCTGAGCATCACCAAAACACAATAAGTAACGCGCCACACCAGCTAAATCATTCAGAATCGTAACATAACTATAAATTGCAATTTCGCGATTTAATGACATTTTATTAATCGGACGATTACGACTCTGACCTGGAACTTCACACGCCCACACCATCCAAAGAGGAGGACTTTCTACCCATTTAGCACGGTTTTCCAAGAAACTCCCCGGCAAACTGTGAAGTAAATAACTAGTGATCGGCTACACTTCACCGAGTTAGCGCACCGTTGCACCAGACTTCGTTCATCCGATAAAAATGCTAGAGCTATTTGTACTATTAATATTTATTCCATTAAAAGCTGGAATGATTCTTAATTTCCAGGACGCCCCACCGTTTCAGGATGCTAGAACCATATTTACGCCACGCGCTGCGCAATGGAACTGGCCTGAATGAAGCTCTCGGCAGTAATGACGCCCACCAAGTCACCGGATCGCCTGTGCGCAGACACCTCGAACCTCTTCCAGGAATGCTAGTTCCACTCGTGTGAGCGCACGGCTCGGATCCCACACAAGACTCGTGGAGGAGTGCGTGGATGGCACTAACGGAACGAACACCAGACCGAGAGGTGAGCACCTACCCGCAGAACAATCATTGATAATCGCATAGCCAACCCCGGCATCAACCAATTGTGGCGCGTGGTAGACCACGTCATAAATAACCCGGCACTGATCACTGTGCTCATCCAGCCACCGAGCCAACTGGCGATGACCCACGCTATCATCCGGGCAAATGAGCGGAAGGCCTTCAAGGTCCTCCACATTCACACCTTTCTTAGCCGCAAGAGAAGACGCAGCGGGAACCAAAATTCCCCACCGGTCCCGCGTTGGCAAGGGAAGCCTCTCGTATCCCGCTAGATCCCAGGAATCCGGAACGATAGCGAAAGAAAGCGCATTGCTCGCGAGCCTTTCTAGAATGGTTTCCCTGCGTATCCGACGCAGCGTAACACCGACTCCAGGATGCTTATCCCGCACACATTTAATTGCCCGAGCAACATCGACGACAGCGGCGCCCTCAACAGTGCCTATAACCACATGCCCGCCAATATCACCGTGCAACATACTGAACTCTTCGACCGTGCGCCGCGACAAGCTGAGAATCTCCCGGGCCCTTCCGGCGAACAGTACACCTACAGGAGTAAGCCGAATTCCGCGCCCAGACCGGTCAAGAAGTTCTTGACCCAAAGTCTTTTCCAATTCGCGAATTTGCTTCGTGACCGATGGTTGACTGCAGTTCAGTTCAACCGCTGCTTCTTTAATCGACCCAACCCTTGCCACCACAACAAAGGCTTCTAGATGCTGCAGCTTCACCGCGCCCCCATAGCTATGTGCATATCTTGACTTTTCTTAGTTTACTTATACCACTCAATTTCGCGAAATTCACACTATAAAGCCTCTCGTCTCGAATAAATTTTCACCCCTAACACATACCCATACCAAGGAGATCAAGACCACACTTGCATTTGCCCCAGGAAGCCCGTATAGTAGAACAGTCGCCGCGGGGTGGAGCAGTTCGGTAGCTCGCCGGGCTCATAACCCGGAGGTCAGAGGTTCAAATCCTCTCCCCGCCACGAAATAGAGTGCCTGACCAGGTGAAATACCGGTCAGGCACTCTTGCCATATCCGCGCCGGGCCTATGCTAGCCCCGGAATTCCCACTCAAACCAAGTGAGAACCACTACCTGCTAGCCAACCCCGCTGCGCTACAGCACCAGCGAAGCAATCCAACCCGCGATGAGCAACGGAATATTGAAATGGATGAAGGTGGGGATCACCGAGTCGCGGATATGGTCATGTTGGCCATCGGCATTGAGCCCCGCCGTCGGCCCTAAAGTAGAGTCCGAAGCGGGTGAACCGGCATCGCCCAGCGCGCCCGCCGTGCCAATAATCGATACGGTGGCCAGCGGGGAGAATCCTAGCGTGACGCACAGGGGCACGTATATCGCCGCGATAATCGGCAGCGTGGAGAACGACGATCCAATCCCCATCGTCACCAGCAGTCCCACAAGCAGCATGGCGAGCGAGGCCATCGCCTTATTACTCCCGAACATCGCCGCGGTGGCGTTCACAAGTGGTTCGATCTGCCCGCTCTCACTCATCACGTTCGCGAAGCCCTGGGCGCTGATCATGATGAAGCCAATGAGGGCCATCATTTTCATGCCGCCGGTGAAGACGTCGTCGGCCTCGTGCAGCTTGATGGCGCGCGAGAAAATGAAAACGCACAGCCCCACCAGCGCGCCAACCAGCAGCGCATCAGCGTCCGAATCCACCGCGTTGAGGACCAGCTGGATCCCGAAGCACACCAGAATCGCCACGAGCGAGATAACAATGCGGTAGCGAGAAACAGCCGGAGCCGCGCCCGCCGCGCCCGCCGCACCGGCATCGCCGCCCGTGTTCGCGCCCCCGGCCGCGCCGGTATCCACCGCCACATCCCGATACTCACGCGGCTTGCGGTAGGTAACAAAGACGGCGAGCAGCAGCCCAACCACCATCCCCGCCGCCGGAATCGCCATGGCACTCATTACGTTGATGCCGCTCACATCCATACCGGCCTTCGCGATATTCCCCAGCAGGATATCCGTGAGGAAGATTTTCCCGAAGCCGATGGGGAGGAACATGTACGTGGTCACCAATCCGAAGGTGAGCGCGCAGGCCACCGCGCGCCGATCCAGGCGCAGGTTATTCATGACCACCAGGAGCGGTGGGATAAGCAGCGGAATAAAAGCAATATGCACCGGGATAAGGTTCTGGCTCATCACCGCCATCGCGCAAATCCCCGCCAGCATGGCCCAGCGGGTGAAGGCACGCTTACGAGCACCCGTCCCGTCAGAGCTGCGCAGATGGCCAAGCATCCACTGTGCCAGCAGATTCGGAAGCCCCGAATGGGCCACCGCCATCGCGAAAGCACCGAGCAGCGCGTAGGAGAGCGCGATTTTCGCCCCGGCACCCAGGCCTTCCTGGAAGGCCACCATGGTCCCCTCCAGGCCCATCCCGCTGAGTAAACCACCGGCGAGCGCGCCGATAAACAGAGCCAGTACCACGTGAACACGAAGTACCGCGAGGAGGAGCATCAAACAAACAGCCACCACAACAGCATTCATAAAACTGAATATACCCAGAGCGGCGCACCCGCCGAATAAGTATCCATAAATGCGCAGCTTTTCTACTAATTCTTGCACTAGCGGTCGCGTGAAGCCGCGGCTACGCCGTATGTTTATCGACGACGCCGCGCAGCATTCGCCCAGCTCAACCTATGAATAAACACTCGGGTATTTGCCCTACCACCGCCTCCCGCTCTCGGCGCTAAAGAGGGCTCCCGGTGCTAGAGAGCCGGTAGATCGTAGAGAGGCTAAAGACACCAGAGACGCCGGTGGCGGCCACCCGCGAACGGGTGGCCGCCACTAAGTCGGCTGCTAGCCAGGTTGCTATCTCAGCTTACCGAGCGCCTTCTAGCTCCTTCTGGGCTGCGATGGCCTGGTCGAGCGCTGTCTGCAGGTTCTTCTGAGCCTGACCGTAGGCCGCCCAGTCACCGCTCTTCATCGCGCTATCGGCCTGGCCCACCGCCTGCTTCATGCTCTGCAGCGCGGCATCCAAACGCTCCTGCGGGGTGCCACCCGCGGCCGGGGCCGGGGCGGGCGCCGGCGCTCCCGGCGCAGCGCTGGGCTGTTGGGGCGCGGGCTGGGTAGGCGTCGTCGTACCGGGAGTGGGTGTGGCACCGGGCGTGCCACCCGCCGCGGGTGCCTTGCCCTCGCCAGCGGAAATATCTTCCTTGACGTTCTGCAATCCGGCGTCACCCGCCTGGGCGCCCGAATCACCTCCGAAGGTCTGGTTGAGAGCCTCTTCCAGGGTGGGCGCGAAGCCGATATTCCCATCACCGAAAGCCGTGAGCACGTACTGCATGAGCGGGTAGGTAGTGCCCTGCGAAGCCTGCACGTAGACCGGCTGCACATAGAGCATGCCGCCACCCACCGGGAGCGTGAGCAGGTTACCCATCCGCACCGTGGTACCGCCCGAACGCAGCAGGTTGAGCGCGCGGGAAACATTCTGGTCGGAAAGGAAGTTATTCTGCGCCTGGCCCGGGCCGGGAACCGTGAGGTCGCGCGGCAGCTCGAGGAGCCGCAGCTTGCCGTAGCCCTCGCGCTTCTCCCCCGGCGTGGATCCCGCGTTGGAATCCACCGCGAAGAAACCGGTCATGATATTACGGTCTGTCTGCCCACCCGGGATATAGCCCGTGGATAGGGAGAATTCCGCTGAATCCTGGCCCGGCATTTGCAGCGTCAGGTAGTAGGGCGGCTGCTTGCTATCGGTTTGGGCCGCCGCAATACCGCCCGTACTCGCGGTATCCACCGCCGGTTCGTTCGGAACATTCCAGAAGTCACCACCGGAGTAGAAGGAGGCCGGGTCCTTCACGTGGTAGCGGGTGAGCAGCGAACGCTGCGTCTTGAACAGATCCTCCGGGTAGCGCACATGCGCCATGAGATCCCCGGACATCTTGTCCATCGGCTGCACCATGCCCGGGAAGATGGATTCCCAAGCCCGCAGGATCGGGTCCTTCTCATCCCACTTGTACAGCGATACCGAACCGTCGTAGGCATCCACAACCGTCTTGACGGAATTGCGGATGTAATTGACATCTTGGCCGGAGGCCGCCCCGTACATACCACGCGAGTTGAGGGCGTCCGTGGTGGCCGCCGCCAGGGATTCGCGCGCCGAATACGGGTAGTTATTCGAGGTGGTGTACCCGTCGATAATCCACACGAGGCGCTTGGGGGTGGCCGGATCTCCGTCCATATCCACCACGGCCGGGTAGGCCTTGGAATCGAGCGTGAGGTAGGGAGCCACCAGGCGCACCCGCTCGTGCGGGTCGCGATTGAAGAGGATCTGCGATTCGGAAGTCACGCGATCAGAGAAGAAAATATCCGTGGAGCGGAACTTGATGGCAAACATGAGCTTGTCAAAGAAGTTCCCCACCGAAGGTCCGCCGTCGCCCGTATAGGTATTGAGGACCTGCGATCCTTCCGCAGCATCGGAGGGATAGTCAATTTCCCAGGGCGCGGTGCCTTCCGGCGCACCCACAATGGAGTATTCGGGGCTGTTTTGCCCGAAGTACACGCGCGGTTCGTATTCGCCCAGCTCACCCTGGGAGGGGATGCCGTACTGGAGGAATTGCGGGGCGCCGGAGGCGGAGGTGGTATTGCCGTAGGCGGCCACCACGCCGTAACCGTGGGTGTAAACCGTGTGGTCATTCACCCAGTTGCGCTGGTCCGGGCCCAGGCCGTCCAGGTTGAGTTCACGCACCGCGATAACGGTATCCCGATCCGTCTTATTGAGGTTGTAACGATCCACCGCCAGCTGCGAGGCAAAGCCGTAGTACTGGCGATTCTGCTGCATCTGGTTGAAGGTGGGCGACACGATATTCGGGTCGAGGAGGCGGATCTGCGCCGTCGATTCAGCGTCATTACGCAGCTGCCCGGCTTCCGCATCGGTGCGGGCGTTATAGGGAATGGTCTCCACATTATCCAGGCCGTAAGCCTTGAGAGTGGCCGAAATATTGCGGTCAATATACGGCGTTTCCATCTCGATGGCGTTCGGGGTAACGCGGAAGCGTTCCACCAGTGCCGGCCAGGCCCACCCGACCGTGGCCCCGGTGACCAGGGCCACCACCAGCCCGGCGGTAATAATCCGCCAGGAACCGCGCAGCGCCGAAATGACGAAGAGCACCGCGATGGCCAGGAAGGTGATGGCGAGGATCGTGAGCCCGGGCAGCTTGGCGTTAATATCCGTGTAAGAAGCCCCGGAGAAACGATCATTATTGGACAGCAGCAGGGTGTAGCGGCTCAGCCAGAAGTAGGCGGCCACCAGGATGAAGGCGAGCAGCCCCAGCACGGAGAAATGCACCCGGGCCCGGTTGCGCACCCGCACCTTGCCCGAATCCACCGTGACCCCGCCGTAGAGATAGTGGCCCAGCACCGCGCCGATCGCGCCGATCACCAGCAGGGTGATGGCGAAGCTGAGCGCCGATTGCAGCACCGGGAGCGTGAAGACGTAGAAAGCCACATCGCGCCCGAATTGCGGATCCGTATCCCCGAAGGGCGTGCGGAAAATCCACATGAGGTAGGTGCGCCATTCACCCGCCAGCGGTGCGCCGAAAATCAGACCGGCGAGCAGCGGGAGGCCCAGGTTGGTGGCCCAGCGGTACTTTTCCGCCGCTTTCCGGTAGTTGGCAACACTGGGGGCCTGGATCCCTTCATCTTTCGTGCGCGCGAGGCGGAAATTCAGCCACAGCACGAAGGCAACCAGGAGGGTGCCGATGGTGCCCAGCGCGATGGTCCAGCCCCACTGGGTCCAGAACACGCGGGCCGCGCCGATTTGTTCGTACCATTTAACGTCGGTGTAAACGCCCGATCCGACGACGAGCGCCACGAGGAGAATGGCTAGAACACCCAGTGTCCACCAAAAAGCTCCCGGCGTCTCCCGCCGCAAACGGGGATGTGCGGTTGTACTCAAACGAAATCCTCAACTTCTTCCGCGGCGCACGGGCGCCCGGCCATCACTATTCCCTATCAAACATAGCGGAAAAAGCTGAGAATCGCGCGTGTGGGAACGGTTTTTTGGTACGACGACGCCGCCCGCGAACACGCCCCTACCGGCCCGCAGCCAGATCCTGGCAGGTGGGGAGTGCCGGGGTGCGCCCCGCGCCGATGGCCCGGACGGCAGCTGCGGCGTCGTCAAAATTCCGCACCGCCCAGATACGTAAGCCTTCCGGTTCGTACCCGATTGTTTCCCCGCAATTCGCGGCCGGGGCGAGGAAATCGGTGGCGCCGCGGTCGCGCGCCCCCACGATTTTGTGCTGGATCCCGCCGATGGGGCCCACCTCCCCGTTGAAGGCGAGGGTGCCGGTGCCGGCAATAACGGCGCTGCCACCCAGGGAGCCGGGGGTGAGTTCGTCGTACATGCCCAAAGCGAACATGAGGCCGGCCGAGGGCCCGCCGATGCCTTCCACCGCGTAGGTGACGGTGGCCGGGAGCTGCACATCTTCCACCGCGAGGGAAACCCCCAGGAGGGAGCCGGGGTGGACCCAGCCGGTTTCATCCGCGGGGAAAGGCGCGGTAATAATCGTGGTGGTGCCGGATTCACCGCCGCGCTGGTAGGAAACCGTCACCGTGCTTCCCGGTTCGGTGGCGTACAGGACTTTCGACAGTTCCCCGAAAGTGGAGACGGTGGTGGGTGCGGTGCCCGGGGCGGCAATGCCGGTAATAATATCGTCTGTTTCGAGCTGACCGGCCGCCGGAGAGCCTTCCGGAATCTCCACCACCCGCAGTTTCATGGTGACCTGATGGCCGGCCTTTTCCAGGGCAACTCCGGCCGCGACGGTTTGGGAATTATTCATCAGTTCGGCGTTGCGGGCATCGTCTTCCGCGCTGGAAAGCGTGGGCGGATAAAGCAGGCGCACCGGCAGTAGCTGGGATTCCTGGTCAACTAGCGCCCAGAGTGCGTGTGCACCCAGGGTTCCCGCCTCGGGGTTGCCCGCCGCGGATACCGTGGTCATATAGAGCTGGGTATCGGTGGGATAGGTGGGCACGCCCTCCACGTTCACCAGCCGAGTACCGGCCACTTCTCCGGTCACGTCAAGGGCCGGGCCGGCCATTTCCACCGTGTAGGCACCCGGGAGCAGGAGGGCGAGGACCGCCAGGCTCGCAAAAATAAAGCCGCTGCGGCGCGCGGGATGGGCACTGCGGCGCGCGGCCCGAGAATTGCGGCGCGCGGAACGGGGACTACCTGCCTGACCACGTTTTTTCATCACCTCTCCATCATGCCTGATCGCGCGGCTCAGTCCTACCGCTGCTCACGTGTCCCGCTGCTCACCTATCCCGCCGCTCACCTATCCCGCTGCTCACCTATCCCGCCGCTCACGACAGCGCGCCGCTCACGACAACGTGCCGGTACCGCGCGGGCCCCGGCTCCTGCGCCAGGGGCGGAGGCACCTACCCGCGCGGGCCCGCGGTGTTTTAGGCTTAGTGGTGGACCTCGAGGAGAAGAATGACTGAGAATTCACAGCCGCGTGACGAATGGGAAAAGATGCTGCGGGCAGTCCTTGGCGATGAGGCGGCCGAGGAAATCCTGCGGTCCCTCGCCCCCGGCGGCGATGCAACATCCGGGAACGGCACTGGCACCGGCACGAGCAGCGGAGCGTTCCCCGGGCTTCCCGGGATCGGCGGCGCGGCCGGCGCGGGCCTGCCGGCTGATATCGGGCTGGTGATGAATCAGATCCGCGCCATGCTCGGTTCCTCGGGTGAGGGGCCGGTCAATTGGAAAATCGGGGAGCAGGTCGCCCGGGATACCGTGAATAAATCCGGGCCGGGGCTTCCCACCGCCGCAGCGGGTGATCAGGCTCGCTCCGCGATGGACGTGGCAAGTTTGTGGCTTGACCCGGTCACGGTTTTCGATCCGCCGCGCGGCCCGAACCAGGTGTGGTCGCGCCTGGACTGGATCGCTCATTCTCTTCCGACTTTCCGGAAACTCACCGCTCCGGTAGGTGCGAACCTCGCGCGGGCTTTCGGTGAAGCTCTCAGCGCGCAGCTCGAACGCGCCCCGGAGGAGATGCGCCAGATGCTATCGGGCGGGATGCTCGGGGGGATTCCCGGCGGGCTGGAGGGGATGCTCTCCGGAATGACGGCGTCGTTACTGGGAATGCAATACGGCCAAGGGCTCGCGGAACTCGCCCACATTTCCTTCGGCACCGCGGACGCCGGTTTCCCGCTGGTGGAGGGCGAAACGGCCGCGCTGGTGCCGGCTAATATTTCGGAATTCGCCGCGGGATTGGATGTGGATGCGCGTGAAGTTGAGCTCTACGTGGCGGTGCGCGAACAGGCCGCGGCCCGGCTCTTCTCCCAGGTACCGTGGTTGCGCAGCACGATTCTTGACGCCGTGGCCGCCTACGCCGCCGATATCGCCATCGATACCGACGCCATCGAGGAGAAGGTCCGCGAGCTCCAGCTCGATCCCGAACAGCTCATGTCCGGGCAGATGCCGGAGCTGGACATGAATGAGGTTTTCGCTTTCACCCGCACCCCCACCCAGCAGGCCACGCTTGAGCGCCTCGAGCATATTGTTTCGCTGGTGGCGGGCTGGGTCAGCGCTGTCACGAGCACCGCGGTGGCGGCCCAGCTTCCCCACAGTATGAAGCTGTCGGAGGCTCTCACGCGCCGCGAGGTAACCGAAGCGCCGTCGAACCGCGTTTTCGGCCCCCTTGTTGGTTTCGATATCGCGCCGCGGCGTTTGCGTGAAGCGGCAGCCTTCTGGGCGCGCGCCGCCCGGGAACGCGGCATGGAGGGGCGCGACGCGCTCTGGAAGCACCCCGATTTGCTGCCGCTCCCCGAACACCTCGACGATCCGGACCGTTTCTTCTCCCCCGCGGAACAACCCTCCGCGCTGGATGAAGAGCTGGATGCTTTCCTCGCGGAGCTTCTGAGCAATAGTGATGGGGGCACGCCTTTCGGCAACGCGCCGCACGAACCGGGTTTCGGTACGACGACGCCGCACCAGGCCACCGGGGACTCGAACACGACCGATACGTCCGGACCCGAAGGACCCGAGCACCCCGAGTGACCTGAAGGACCTACGCACCCCGAGTGACCCGCGGGACCCGGAAGACCCGAGTGACCTGAAGAACCCGCTGTGGATAACTAAGGCAGGTCTGGGGATAATACCCGTGCCTGTGGATGGGCTTTCGCGCTGGTGCGATGCGCTTTTTATGCTGAGGCCATGGTGTTTATCAAGGTGGTCTCATGATGATTCGCTCGCCGCTGGGAGTGTACTGGTCAGATACGCATGAAGTGCAGATAGGTCTTGATCCGCGCGTCGCACTGCGGCTAACGGGGCTTTCTGTGGCGGAACAGCAGGTAGTTTCCTCCTTAGCTTCCGTCGGTACGGAAAGCGAATTCTTCGATGCGTGTAAGCGGCGCGCGGTGAGCAAGGAGCGGGCACGCTCGCTTCTGGGCACGCTGCGGGATTCCGACTTGCTTGAAACTTCCCCGCCGGGTTCCCCCGACCTGGCCTGGCGCACAGTTTTCGTTGAGCGTTTGGATGCCCTGGCGGTAGAGATCTGCACGGTTCTTGCTGCCGGTGGCCTGGGCTATATTCTCACCTCGGATACCAGCAGACCCCACGGCACTGACCACCCGATTTTCCGGCGGCCAAGCTGGCGTACATTCGCGCGGCACCAGGCACTGCAGAGTTATTTTCGCGAGCGCGGCTGGGGAACTACGGTCATCGAGGTTGCTGCGGAGGCCCATCGGGTTACGCCGCTGGGAATAGAACGGGCCGCGAAGCAAGCGAAGCACGCGAACCAGGCGGCGGCCACCGGGCGCGGAAATCGCGTGGCCGCCCAACCGGCCGGGGCGGCCTTGGAATGGGGCCGTCCCGATCTCGCGCTGGTGACCTCTTTGCAGCTACCTGATCCGCTGCGGTGTTCCCCGTGGGAAACGCAGCGCATTCCTTATCTGCTGGCCTATATCGAGGATATTGATATTCGGGTGGGCCCGGTGGTGGTTCCGGGGAGTGGGCCGTGTGCTCGGTGTTTGCTTTTCGCGGCGATGGATGCGGATCCTGCCTGGCGCTATCTGGCTCCCCAGGTATTTAGCACCCGCGGGAATGCTCCCTTCACTCCCGGGGTACCCCTCGCGGCAGCGCTCGCGGTGCACGGCGCGCTTGTAGCCCTGGGTGGGCAAGCGGACTATGCTCGGGGAACCCAGTGGGTGGTGCCGCCGCTGCCCGGATTCCCCTACCGGGTTGCGCTTTCCTCGCATGAGCGTTGCCCCTGTGAAGCAGGCCCCGCACCGGCCTAAGAATGCCCGGCCAGGAGCGCTTGCGCTCAGTGTTCGGCCAGCAGGGCGAGGATTTCCTCCCCGTAGATAGCGAGTTTTGTAGCTCCCACCCCCTTGATTTGGGCGAGGGCGTGGATGCTGCGCGGTTTTGCTATCGCGAGCGCCCGCAGCGTGGTGTCATGGAAAATTGTGTAGGCGGGTTTGCCGGTGGCCTGGGCGCGTTGGGCCCGCCAGGCTACGAGTTGCTCAAAGAGCGCCACATCTTCGGGGTAGTCAGCGGCGAATTCTTCCGCAGCGGCCCGCGAGCGCCGCCGGTAGCGGGTGGCCCGCGAGGTTTCTTCCTCTTCTGATTGTGGCCACAGCCCGGTAAGGAAGCGGGAGACTTTCCGGCCCGAACGGTGCCCGGAGGAGGAGGCATAGGAAAGCTGTAAAAATTCTTGGGCCCGGGTGATTCCCACGTAGAGGAGGCGGCGTTCTTCTTCAATGGCCGCAGGTTTCTTCGCGAGGGAAATGGGCATGAGTCCTTCGCTCATCCCCACCAAGAAAACCGCTTCCCATTCCAAACCTTTAGCGGCGTGCAGGGAGGAAAGCGTAACGCCTTCCAATTCGGGAACGTTCTGGGTGGCGGCGCGTTCTTCCAGTTCCACCACGAAATCAGCCATGGAGGCAGCCCGGTTATCCTCCATATCCTCCGCGAGAGTGATGAGGGCGTGGAGGGCTTCCCATTTTTCCCGCGCGGAGCCGGCAGTGGCCGGCGCTTCATCCCGCCACCCCATCTGGCGCAGCACGGTGCGCACGTTATCCGCCAGCGGGCCATGCACCCCGGAGCGTGCCGCGGCGCGCATGGCCACCATGGCTTCGCGGACATCACGGCGCGAGAAGAACTTTTCTGCCCCGCGCACCTGGTAGGACACCCCCGCTTTGGACAGTGCTGCCTCAAATTCCGCCGATTGGGCATTGGTGCGGTACAGAATGGCTATCTCCGAGAGCGCGGTGCCTTCCGCGGCGAGCGCTTGGATCGCGCTCACAACTGCGGCGGCTTCCGCCCCCTCTGATTCGTATTCCCGGAAGGTAACCGGGCGCCCGGAGCGGCGCTGGGAGACCAGCTGCACCGCTCCTTCCGAAACATCATCGGCAATAACGGTATTCGCAGCCGCCACGATTTGCGGGGTGGAACGGTAATCACGGGTGAGTTCGATAACGCGAGCGCGCGGGTATTCCTGTTGGAAGCGGGCGAGGTAGGAGGAGGATGCGCCGGCGAAGGAGTAAATGGTCTGGGAAACATCCCCGACGACGCACAGATCCTTCCGGTCCCCCAGCCATAGCTGCAGCAGGCGGTGTTGGAGGGGGGAAACATCCTGGTATTCATCGACCACGAAGTGGCGGTATTGCTCGCGTATCTGGCGAGCGATATCCGCCCGATCCAGCAGGATCCCGACGAGGAGGAGGAGAACATCATCGAAATCGAGAACGCGGCGTTCGGTTTTCACTTCTTCGTAGGTTTTCGCCAGCCGCGCTATATCGCTACTGAGCTGGCCGGCGACTTCCCCGCGCCCGGCCGCCAGGGCGGCTTCCGGGTAGTTATCCGGGCTGATCATCGAGACTTTAGCCCATTCGATTTCCGCGGTGAGATCGCGGATGCTCACTTTATCGGTAGGTAGACCGATCTGGCCGGCAGCCTGGGAAACCAGCCCGAATTTCGATTCGGTGATCCGCGGGATGGTGCCCCCCACCGCGGTCCCCCAGAAGTAGGAGAGTTGGCGCAGCGCGGCAGCGTGGAATGTTTGGGCGGGTACAGCGCCCACCCCGAGATCCCGCAGGCGCGAACGTAATTCCCCGGCCGCGCGGGAGGTGAAGGTAACCGCCATGACGTTGTGCGGGGCATAAACCCCGCTGCGCACCCCGTAGGCGATCCGGTAGGTAATAGCCCGAGTTTTCCCGGTGCCCGCCCCGGCACGCACGCACACCGGACCGCGTAAAGCGGTAGCGACCGCGCGCTGATCCGGATCCAGAAATTCCAGCAATTCCTCGGGTGAGTCCATCGTGTTCCTCCTTGCCCTCTCAGGATGCCACACGCCCCCGACAGAAATTTTCCCCTCATCGAAACCCGTGGCGCGCCGAACATCTCGCACCTTAAGATCACTCCATGGCTGATTTCACAATGTATACAACGCCCTGGTGCGGCTACTGCCGCAACCTCTCCGCCCAGCTCAAGCGGGCCGGTATCACCTGGAACGCGGTGAATATTGAAGAAGATGAGGCCGCGGCCACCAAGGTTGCGGCTCTCAACGGCGGCAATAAAGTGGTGCCCACCCTTGAGTTCGCCGACGGCGCCACCCTGACAAATCCGAGCTTGAAAGAAGTGCAGGCGAAACTCGCTGAACTAGCCTCCCCCGGGAACTAAAGCGGCACTCGGGCTAATTATTACCAGCCCAAATAGGGCCGAATTTCGGGTCCGTACCACTCGGTGATGAGAGCCGCGGCCACCGAGGAAGGTCCGGGCAGGGTGAGGCTGCCCTCGCGCAGGGCCGCATCTAATTGTGCGGCGCTGTAGAAGGCGGCATGGTCGATTTCTTCCCCGTCCACGCGCACCAGGGCATCCGCCCCGCCCGCCCGGGCTTCCGCCTCCGGCTCCACCCGCGCCACGTAGGCGATCATGAGGGAACGCGGGAAGGGCCAGGGCTGGCTGGCGAAGTAGCTTATCTCGCCCAGCGGAACCCCTACTTCTTCGCGCACCTCGCGGCGCACCGCCGCTTCCAGCGACTCCCCCGCCTCGGCAAAACCCGCGAGTACGGAGTGCCGCCCAGCGGGCCAGCGCGCGTTATGCGCCAGCAAAATACGATCATTCGAATCAAGCACCGCCATAATGACGGCCGGGTCGGTGCGTGGAAAGACCACGTGGCCTTCCGGGCACTGCCCGCTCCAGCCGCTGCTATCCACGGTGATGCGCTGGCCGCATACCGCACACCAGCGGGTGGCACGCCAGGTATTGAGGATCGCTACCGCCGCGGTCACCAGTGCCGACATATCCGCGCTCCAGGACGGTGCGTAATTTTGCAGCGAGCCAATCCGGTAGCCCGGAGCATCCACTTCCGGGTTATCACGGGTGGGCCCACCGCCGATAACGGTGGTGAGATCGCACGCAAAATAGGGGCGCCCCGCAACTTTCCCCAGGTAAACAGTTGGTGAATCCGCGGTGGCGCGCGGGAGCTCACCGCGGCTCAAGAGGAGGGGTGCACCGTCATTATCCAGGACAGCACCCCACCCCGAAATAAGCAGATATCCCGCATTTTCCGCCAATTCCGCCAGGCGTTGCGGGTCGTTTCGGGAAAGTTCATCCCGGTCCAGATTCCCGCGCGCCAAGATTAAATCGCCGTCGTACCCCACCATCGTGCCCCTTCCGGAACCGGCCGCGTGCCGGTCGCCCTTCCACCAAAATTCTAATATCACTCTTCTGGATTCTTGCCGAACGCCGATATTTTGCGACAATACGAAGGTGACTTCATTACCGGCTACTTCCCCGACCGCATCCCGGTACGTGGCGCGCGCCTCCGAGCGTGCTCTGCCCGTCCGGTTGCGGCCCGTGCGTCTGGGGGCGCACCTCACCGATACCGGGGCGGATTTCGCCGTCCTGGCTCCGCACGCGACCGCGGTTGACCTGTGCCTTATTGATCGCAGTGCCTCGGGTATCACCGAGCGTCGCTATTCCCTGCATCGGGACGCGAGTTTCACCACCTGGGTGGGGCACGTATCCGGGGTGCGTGCCGGTCAAGAATACGGCTACCGGGTACACGGCCCGTGGAATCCCGATACCGGGATGCGTTTTAACCCCGCGCAATTCCTTCTTGATCCCTACGCGCGGGCCATAACCGGCACCCCGCGCTTGGGACCCGAATTGTACGGGCACAAGGTGAATGACGCTCTGGATCCCGTCCCGGTTCCGCCGCAGCGTGACGATACCGATTCCCTGGAGGCCATGTGCCGCGGCGTCGTGACCGCACCCACGGAAACGCATATCCGCCACCCGTATACGCCCTGGTCCCACACGGTTATCTACGAAACGCACGTGCGCGGACTGACCCAGCAGCTAGCTGCCCTCCCCGAAGAATTACGCGGGACCTACGCCGGCCTAGCGCACCCGATTGTCACCGATTATTTGCGTTCCCTGGGCGTGACAGCCGTGGAGCTACTGCCCATCCACGCGAAAATGTCAGAACCGTTCCTCACCGAACGCGATCTCACCAACTATTGGGGGTATTCCACCCTCTCCTATTTCGCTCCCGAGCCGAGCCTGGCCACCGCCACCGCGCGAGCCGCTGGCCCCCTGGCCGTGCTGCAAGAAGTACGCGATATGGTAGCGCGTCTCCACGATGCCGGCCTGGAAGTCATCCTCGACGTGGTTTATAACCACACTTGCGAAGGCGGGGTCAACGGACCCACCGTCTCGCTACGCGGCTTCGGGCAAACCACCTATTACATGCAGGTACCCAACCAGCCCGGCCAGTTTTATGACACCACGGGCACCGGGAATTCTCTGGATTTCCGGCGCACGCCCGTCCTCCAGCTCACCCTCGATTCGCTGCGCTACTGGGTGAGCGAGATCGGCGTGGACGGATTCCGTTTCGACCTGGCCGCCACCCTGGCACGCCGCGGCGATCATTTCGATACCAACCACCCCCTCTACCTGGCGATGGCCACCGACCCTATTCTTTCCAACGTCAAGCTCATTAACGAGCCGTGGGATCTGGGGCCGAACGGCTGGCAAACCGGTAATTTCTTGCCGCCCACCGCGGACTGGAATGACCGCTACCGCGATTCCATCCGGCAGTTCTGGGTGGCCGCTCAGCGCGCGGTTGCAGGCGGCGGCCTGGGCGGGGACCTGCGCGACGTGGCGACCCGCCTGGCCGGCAGCGCCGATCTTTTCGGGCACGGGCGTTCCCCCTCCGGGCGCGGGCCGCTTGCCTCCGTCAATTTCATTACCGCGCACGATGGTTTCAGCCTCTACGACCTGGTCTCCTACGATTCCAAGCACAACGAAGCCAACGGAGAAAACGGGCGGGACGGCACCGACAACAACCGCTCGTGGAACCACGGGGTGGAAGGGGAAGGCACCGATACCTCCCCGCTTCCCGAGGGCGTGCTCAAGGCACGCACCCGCACCATGCGCAACCTCATCGGCACGCTAGTTTTCAGCGCCGGGGTACCCATGCTCTACGGCGGCGACGAATTTGCCGATACGAAATTCGGGAATAACAACGCCTACTGCCAGGATAATCACGTGTCCTGGCTGGATTGGGACCGCGAGGAATGGCAGCGCGAGCTGCAGGCAACCGTGGCGTACCTCTTCCGGCTGCGTTCCGAACACCGGGTCTTGCGCCCGAGCATGTTCTACACCGAATCGCCCTCCGGGCGCGACCACATTCCCGATCTGCAGTGGTTTGCTGATACCGGCGAACCGATGCCCGAGCACCGGTGGTTCGATCCTTCGAATCGGTTGCTGCAAATGCTGCGTTCCGGTTCTGAGCGCGACGCCGATGCGCTCGTGGTCATCAACGGCTCAAATCACCACGTTCCTATCCGGTTCCCGCAGGGGCGCGGTAATCCCTTCGCGCTGGCCTGGGATTCTTCCTGGCCCACCCCGCGGTCTTCGGAGCGTATCTACCAGCCCGGGGCCTCCACCCGGGTGGAGCCGCTGACGATGCAGCTGTACTTCGCCAATCCGGAGCGGTAGCGGGCGAGCGGCGCCTACAATAGACAAGCAGAGCGTGCTCCCGGGGAATTCGGGGGTATGACCTGGGTGTATGACTGAAGGAGCAAGGTATGAGTGTCGAGGAATCCCTCGAACGGTCCACGTCCGCCGCGTCCCTGGCGCATGCGCAGCGCCTGAGTGAGAAAATCAAAGAGAAGATCAACACTTCTCCGGAGGAATTCCGGGTTCTCACCGGGGATCGCCCCACCGGGAATCTCCACCTGGGGCACTACTTCGGTTCCCTGCGCAACCGGGTGGAATTGCAGCGCAAAGGCGTGGAAACCTGGCTGGTTATCGCCGATTTTCAGGTCATTACGGATCGGGATGGCACCGGGCCTATCCGGGAACGGGTGCGTTCCCTGGCCACCGATTACCTCGCGGTGGGTATCGACCCGGATGCCGCGGTTATTTTCCCACATTCGGCTATTCCGGGCCTCAACGAACTCATGCTCCCCTTCCTTTCTTTGGTGACCGACGCCGAGCTGCGCCGCAATCCCACCGTCAAGGCGGAACACGAGGCAACGGGCGGGCGGCCCCTTTCCGGGCTGCTGCTCACCTACCCGGTTCACCAGGCCGCGGATATCCTTTTCTGCAAAGCTAATTTGGTGCCGGTGGGCAAGGATCAGCTCCCCCACCTCGAACAAGCACGCGTCATCGCTGATCGTTTCGAGGCGCGCTACGGCCGCCCGGCCGGGCGTGAAACCCCGGTGTTCCCGCGCCCGCAGGCCCTGCTTTCTGAGGGCACCTCTATTTTGGGCTTGGATGGCGCCAAGATGAGCAAATCGCGCGGCAACACCATCGAAATCGGTATGAGCGCGGATGAAACCGCCAAGCGCATCAAAAAAGCGGTCACGGATTCGGATCGGCATATTACCTACGATCCGGACAACCGCCCCGAAGTGGCAAATTTGCTGCTCCTGGCTTCGCTGGCGCAGGGGCGGCCCGCGGTGGAGATCGCGGAAGAAATTGGCGACGGCGGGGCCGGTACGCTCAAGAAGATCGTCACCGAAGCGATTAATGAGATGTTTGCGCCTATCCGGGCCAAGCGCGCCGAGCTGGCCAAGGATCCCGGCTACGTGGATGGGATTGTGCGCCGGGGCATTGAAATTGCCAACGAGCGCGCCAATAAGACGCTCGCGGAGGTGCGTGAAGCACTCCAGATGGTGTATTAGCGCGCGGGCCGGAAAGGTGCGCGGGCTAGCCTGGTCGCGGAACGCTTCCCAGCACTCGACGGCTACCTCCTAACACAAAAAGCAACACCAACTACATTAAGAAACCAATTTCGTGAGCTGTGGTTGCATTTTGTGAGCGTAGTCGCCAGGACGTTGCTTTTTGCAGGCACGTCATGTCGGGAGGTTACATTTTGTAGGCCTCCACGCCAGGACGTTGCTTTCTGCGAACCCAACGACGGAACTGACCGACCAGTATTCCGCCGGCTCGCAAAGTGGTACTGGAGCTACAGCCAGCACCCGGTTTTCTGCCGGGCAGTACCACTCTGTTAGGCCCGGTGTTCTCCAGTACCAGTACGCCGGCCACAAGAGGCGTGCACTACGCGACCCCAACGGTTCAGGATGTGCACTTTTGAGGCGATCCGCAGACTGGGGACAGGAGAGGACCGGGGGACAGGAGTACTTTTCCCGAGGTGTACTTCGCATGTACAACAAATGCAGTACAGCCCGAAAAACACATAGTGCCTCCCGCGGCGCCGGACCGAAGCTCACACATACGACGACGCAGCCAACCCGCCGTGCGTCCACCCCCGCGGGCCGGTGTGCCAGAAGCCCGGAAACCTAATAGGATTGGGCTTGTGAGCATCCTTACACAGACGCATCATCGGCTCGTGCGTCGCCGCTCGAGCCGTGGGGTTGCTGCCGCTTGCACGCACTCCCGCCATATGTCGCCCGAGGATACGAGGAGATAAGCCATGTCCATTGAACCGACGACGCCCGCGAAGAATTCGGCATCCACGCCCGAAAAGAAGCCGGCAACCACGCCCGCGGCCCCGAAGCCAGCCGCCGCGGAGTCCGCCACCGCGAAGAAGCCAGCAACGGCAAAGGCAGCGTCCCCGAAGAAACCCGCGGCCACCCGGCGCTCAACGAAGAGCACCACCGCGGCAAAGTCCACAAAGGCCTCCGGATCGGCAAAAAGCGCGAAGACCTCCGCGAAGACCTCCGCAAAAGCCCCCGCGGCACAAACCACCGCTACGCCCCCAGCCTCCCCTACCACGCACGGCCGTGCAAACGCCGAAGGGTACCCGCCGGCTTTCCCGCAGGCACCTGTGGCCCCGGCCCCCGCCCCGCGGGCCAATATCGCCCGCATCCCGATTATGGATGTGACACCCTGCGTGCAAAACGGCTCGCTGGCCGCTAAGGGCACCGTGAATGAAGCTTTCCCCGTGCAGGCCACCGTCTGGCGCGAAGGGCACGATCTTTTCGGCTGTGAAGCCGTCCTCGTTGATCCGCAGGGTCGCGAAGTTCAGAGCGCTCCCATGGTCTTGGTACGCCCGGGCCTGGGCCGTTACGAAGGCTGGCTCACCCCCACCGAGCCAGGCGATTGGGCTTTCTTTGTGCGCTCGTGGTCGGATCCGCTGGCCACCTGGCGGCATACCGCCGAAGCGAAGCTCCCGGTCGGCCAGGATATTGACCTGGTGTTCCTCGAAGCCGAGCAGCTGCTCAAGAGGGTGGCGAAGTTGCTGCCGCGCGGTTCAAAGGACCGGCCGGCGATTAATGACGCTATCGACGTCGTTCGAAAAAAGTCCATCCCGGCTTCGGTACGTTTCGCGGCCGTGACGTCCGACGTCGTCGAAGATATTATCCACAGGTATCCGGTGCGCGATTTCGTGAGCGAATCGGCGCGCTTCCCCCTCGCCGTGGACCGCGAACTGGCCCTGCACGGCGCCTGGTACGAAATGTTCCCGCGCTCGGTGGGAGCCTGGCGCGACGACGAAGGCACCTGGCATTCCGGGACCCTGCGCACCGCGGCGGAAGATCTGCCCCGCATTGCCTCCATGGGCTTCGACGTGGTGTACCTTACTCCGATTAGCCCGATTGGCCTGACTGATCGCAAGGGGAAGAATAATTCGCTGATTGCCCAGCCCGGTGAACCCGGCTCGCCCTACGCGATTGGCAGCGAAGCGGGCGGGCATGATGCCATCCACCCGGATCTGGGCACGTTCGAGGATTTCGATGCCTTCGTGGCCACCGCCCGGGATCTGGGCATGGAGGTCGCCCTCGATATTGCACTGCAATGCTCCCCGGATCACCCGTGGCTGCACGAACACCCCGAATGGTTCCTGCACCGCCCGGACGGCACCATCGCTTTCGCGGAAAATCCCCCGAAGAAGTACCAGGATATCTACCCGCTCAATTTCGATGACGATCCGGAAGGTATCTACCAGGCTGTCAAGGGCGTGCTGGAAACCTGGGTTTCGCACGGGGTCACGCTTTTCCGCGTGGATAACCCGCATACCAAGCCGGTGAGTTTCTGGCAGCGGCTGCTGGCCGAATTCCGCCACACCCACCCGGAGGTTATTTTCCTGGCCGAGGCTTTCACCGCCCCGCCGATGATGCGGGGCCTGGGCGCGGTAGGATTCCACCAGTCCTACTGCTACTTCGCGTGGCGTAACGAAAAGAAGGAAATTGAGGACTACCTGTGGGAGGTCGGCCGGGAATCGGATGCGATGTTGCGCCCCACTTTCTGGCCGACGACGCACGATATCCTCACCCCCTATCTCCAACAATCCGGCCCGAACGGCTGGAAGATCCGCGCGATTTTGGCGGCGATGGGAGCGCCCTCCTACGGGATTTACTCCGGTTATGAATTCGTGGAATCGGAGCCGCGCGGCAGCTTCGAAGAAATGAATAACAACGAGAAATACGAATACCGCCCGCGGGATTACACCCGCGATCCCTACGGTATCCAGGGGCTTCTCACCCGCCTCAACGAGATCCGCAAGGAGCACGTGGCCCTCCAGCGCCTGCGCGGGATCACCATTAACCCCACGTCGAATCCGAATATTCTGTGCTTCACGAAGGTGGCGCGCCCGGAGGAAACTCCGTCGGGAACCGCGGACCGCGTGATTGTGGTGCTCAACCTCGATCCGCATACCACCCAGGAGGCGGAGATCTCCCTGGATATGTCCGCTTTCGGTGCTTTCGATGCCAGCGGTCTGCCGCGCGGCGAGGCGCCCGAGCATATCGAGGTGGTGGATGAGCTGGGCGGCGGGCATTTCCAGTGGAATAACCGGCCCTTCGTGCGGCTCAACCCCTTCACCACCCCGGCGCATATTCTCTCCGTGAAGGCCCTCTGATCCTATGTCCCTTCCTTCCCTCAACGCTGCCACTTCCGGGCCCCGCATCACCCAGTCCGAACACCCCGGGCTAATCGATGATCCGGAGTGGTATCGCCACGCGGTGTTCTACGAGGTGCTGCTCAAGGCTTTTGGAGATACCGATGCCGACGGCGTTGGTGATCTCCGCGGCCTGATCGCGCATCTCGATTACATCCAGTGGCTGGGGATCGACTGCATCTGGATCCCGCCGTTCTACCCTTCCCCGGGGCGGGACGGCGGGTACGACGTCGCCGATTACACCGCCGTGGATCCCCGCTACGGCACGATGGATGATTTTCGGGAGCTAGTTGATCAGGCCCACCGGCGCGGTATCCGCGTCATCATCGATATCGTTATCAACCACACCTCCGCGGATCACCCGTGGTTCCAATCTTCCCGCGCTAATCCGGAAGGGCCCTACGGGGATTTCTACGTGTGGTCGGACACCGATAAAAAATACGAAGATGCCCGCATTATTTTCGTGGACACCGAGGTCTCCAATTGGACTTTCGATCCGGTGCGCAAACAGTATTTCTGGCATCGTTTCTTCTCCCACCAACCGGATCTGAATTTCGATAATCCCAAGGTGCACGAAGCGGTCCTCAATATTTTCCGCTTCTGGTGCGGGCTAGGGGTGGACGGACTGCGCCTGGATGCCATCCCCTACCTCTACGAGCGGGAAGGCACGAATTGCGAAAACCTCCCGGAAACACACGCGTTTATCGCGAAGGTGCGCCGGGTCCTCGATGAGGAATTTCCCGGCACGCTTTTGCTGGCCGAAGCGAATCAGTGGCCGGAAGACGTCGTCGAATATTTCGGAACAGCGCAGGCGCCCGAATGCCATATGTGCTTCCACTTCCCCGTGATGCCGCGTATTTATTACGCTTTGCGCGACCAGCGTGCCACCGCGATCCGGGAGATTCTGGAGCGCACCCCCGCGATTCCGGCCGGGGCCCAGTGGGGTACCTTCCTGCGCAATCACGATGAACTCACCCTGGAAATGGTGAGCACGGAAGAACGCGCCCTCATGTACGGCTGGTATGCCGACGATCCGCGCATGCGAGCTAATGTGGGGATCCGCCGCCGCCTCGCCCCGCTACTGGGGAATTCCCGGGCGGAGATCGAGCTGGCGCACGCGCTGCTGCTTTCCCTGCCCGGTTCGCCCTACCTCTACTACGGCGACGAAATCGGGATGGGCGACAATATTTGGTTGCCGGATCGCGACGGCGTGCGCACCCCGATGCAGTGGAGTCCGGATCGCAATGCCGGTTTTTCCACCGCGGATCCGGGCCAGCTCTACCTGCCGGCTATTACCTCGCTGTCCTATAACTACCAGGCGGTCAACGTGGAATCGCAGCTCGCGCAGCCGGCGTCGCTGCTCCACTGGATTCACGGGATTCTGGAGGTGCGGCGCGGCCACCCGGCCATGGGCTCGGGTGATTTTGTGCTGCGCGAATCGAATAATGACGCGATCCTCGCTTTCACCCGCTCCTGCCCAGAGGAGACCCTCCTCTGCATCATGAACCTGGCCAATACCCCGCGCGCCGGGCGCATCGAGCTGCCCGACTATGCCGGGTGGCTGGCCACGGATGTGTTTGGCGGGGCAGGTTTCCCGGCCGTCGGTGCCGCTGGCGGTTACGATGTCACGCTGGGCAGCCGCGATTTCTTCTGGCTCAAACTAGATGCGCCCGGGCAGGCGGAACCGGGCCCGGTGGAAGGTGCCCGCGCCGCAGAAATCGGAGAACAGGTGGACTTCACGGCGCTCTCCCGCCCGGCGCCGCCGGCCGCCGCGGCACCCGCGCAAAAGCCCACCGCGGCGAACACCGCAGATCATGAAGAAGGGAGCGCAGCGTGAGTTGGGACATCGGCGAGCGGATTCCGGAACTCGAGGCGTGGATGCACGCCCGGCGCTGGTACCGGGGCGAAGCCCATCCGCTCTACCTGCGGGCCCGCGCTGACTTCGCGTGCGGCGCAGAGCCCTTCACCCTCACCTGGCTCATTATTGACGCCGGGTCTACGCTCTACAACGTCCCGCTGCTCCTCGCCCCCGCTACCGGGTCCACGCTGCACGACGACGCCGCGCCAGTCACGGCGGTCGCGCCGGTCGCGCCGGCTGAGCCAATCGAGCCGGCCCCTCCCGCCACCCCGATTGCCCGCGCCCACGGCCACCTTATTTTCGACGCGACCACGCATCCTGCCGGCCAGCGTTTCCTCTTCGAGGCCGCCACCGGCCAGCCGGGCAGCGAGCCCCTCCTGCATTCCCCGGCGCTCAGCACGGCACCTAGCCAGCCCGCCAACAGCACCCTTGACCTGGTCACGCGCCCGGCCGGCTTCCCGGGGAGCTACCGCGCTGCCCGGCCGCTGAGCGGCGAACAATCCAATAGCTCAATCATCTATCAGACCAGCACCGTGCCCCTCATTATCAAGCTCTTTCGGGTGCTGAGCCCGGGCGCGAACCCGGACGTGGAGCTGCAGGCCGCGCTTTCGGATACCGGCACGGTTCCCGCGCAGTGGGGCTCGGCAGCGCTCGTGGGTGGCCCGGCCGCAGCGGGCAGCGATGTGCTGGTGGCGCAGGAGTTCCTCACCGGCGCCCACGACGCCTGGCGCGTCGTCACGAGCTCTTTCCCCGCCCCGAACAGCCCTGTTCTGAATACTTCCCGCGCGCTGCTGGGCGATTTTTCCGAACGCATCCGCGAACTCGGCTCCCTCACCCGCGCTTTCCACACCGCACTCGCCACCCGCCTGGGTACCACCGCGGCGACGCCGCAGCTGCGCGAAGCGCAGCTGGCCAGCTGGCATGCACGAGCTCGCGCCGCCCTTACGGCTATCCCCGAGCTAGCAGCCAGCCGTGCGCGCATCACCGAGGTTTTTGCCGCCGCCGCGGCCACCGCCTGGCCGGCGCTCCAGCGCATCCACGGGGATTACCACCTCGGGCAGGTTGTGGATGTGCCGGGGCGTGGCTGGGTGGCCCTCGATTTTGAAGGTGAGCCCCTGCGCCCACTCCCCGAGCGCGTGGCCCCCGACCTCGCCCTGCGCGATGTGGCCGGCATGCTGCGTTCCTTCGATTACGCCGGTGGCCAGGGCGAACGCGATGGCCAGCCCGCCTCCCGCATGCGCGCGTGGACCCGCGCCGCGGAAGTTGCTTTCCTATCCGGCTACGGCGCGATTCCCGCCGCGCACCGGCCCCTGCTGCGCGCCCTCCTCCTGGACAAGGCACTTTACGAAGTTGTGTACGAGGTCAATCAGCGCCCGGACTGGATCGATCTCCCCCTGGGCGGAGTCCACCGCCTGCTCGAGAACTAGCAGAACCGCAGGTCAGCCCGCCGCCCCGCGGCGGGCTGCGGCGTCGTCGCCCTTCGCACGCCACCACCCACGCCCGCCACCTCCTCCGCACCCGGCCCGCGCGCTGTCCACGGCAGGCAGCCGCGGCCCGGGATAGCGCATCTTTCAGGTATCCTGGGATATGTAGATAGTCGCGCGGTACTTCCCGGAAATTCCGCGATGCCGCTTGGCAGGACACAGCACATCACCGGCGCGCGCGGGTGGTTTCCCGCTCTGACCGCCTACGCTCCATCGTGCAGAGAGGCACACATGTCTAATTACGTAGAAGTTGATGAAGGCACGCTCGAGGCTGTTTCCAAGGGTTGGTACTACGCACCCCACGATGTCCTCGGGCCCCATTCCAACGGCAGCACCGTCACCATTCGCACCATTCGGCGACTCGCGGATGCGGTATTTATTGAAACGCTGGACGGGCGGGTACCTGCCGTACACGAATACAACGGAATTTGGCGCGCGGTGCTCAACACCCCCAACGTGCCCGATTACCGGGTGGTGGCCTCGTACGGGGGCGTGGAAAGCCGCGGGGATGACCCCTACCGTTTCCTGCCCACCCTGGGCGAAACCGATATTTACCTCATTTCGGAGGGGCGCCACGAAGAACTGTGGAACGCACTGGGCGCGCATGTGCGCCACTTCCCCTCCGTTCTCGGGGATGTCACGGGCGTGGCCTTCTCGGTGTGGGCGCCCAATGCGCTCGCCGTACGGGTGGTCGGTGATTTCAACGGCTGGGATGGTTCCCTGCACGCCATGCGCTCCCTGGGCAGCTCGGGGCTGTGGGAAATCTTCGTGCCGGGCGCCGGCGCGGGGGCGCGCTACAAGTTTGAGATCCAGTACAAGGACCTGAGCTGGCACCAGAAGGCCGATCCCATGGCCCGCTACAGCGAAACCGCGCCGTCCACCGCCTCTATCGTCACCGAATCCAACTACGAATGGAACGACGACGCCTGGATGGCCCAGCGTACCGATCCGGCTTCGGGGCCGGTCTCCATTTACGAAGTCCACCTGGGTTCGTGGCGCAAGGGGCTTTCCTACCGGGAGCTCGCTGACCAGCTCATCGGGCACGTCAAGTACTGCGGCTTCACCCACGTGGAATTCATGCCGGTGGCGGAGCATCCTTTCACGCCGTCGTGGGGCTACCAGGTGACCGGGTATTACGCCCCCACCTCGCGCTACGGCACCCCCGATGACCTGCGCTACCTCATTGACCGGCTGCACCAAGCCGGGATCGGGGTCATTACCGACTGGGTCCCCGCGCATTTCGCCACCGACGAGTGGGCGCTCGCGCGTTTCGACGGCCAGGCCCTGTACGAAGATCCGAATCCGCAACGCGGCTCGCATCCGGATTGGGGCACCCTGGTCTTCGATTTCGGGCGCCGGGAAGTGCGGAATTTCCTGGTGGCCAATGCGCTGTACTGGCTGGAAGAATTCCATTTCGATGGAATCCGCGCGGATGCCGTGGCTTCGCTGCTCTACCTGGATTACTCGCGGGAAGCCGGGCAGTGGCAACCCAATATTTACGGCGGGCGGGAAAACCTCGAGGCCATTTCCTTCCTCCAGGAAGTTACCGCCACCGCATACCGGCGCAATCCCGGCGTCATGATGATCGCGGAAGAATCTACCTCCTGGCCGGGCGTCACCGCGATGACGGATAGCGGCGGGCTCGGCTTTGGCCTCAAGTGGAATATGGGCTGGATGAATGACACCATCCGCTACTTCGAGGAGGAGCCGGTCAATCGGCGCTGGCACCACGGGGAAATCACCTTCTCCATGGTGTACGCCTATTCGGAAAACTATCTGCTGCCACTCAGTCACGATGAAGTGGTGCACGGCAAGGGCTCGCTCTACCAAAAGATGCCCGGCGACGACTGGCAAAAACGCGCCGGAGTGCGTGAATTGCTCGCCTACCAGTGGGCGCATCCGGGTAAGCAGCTGCTGTTCATGGGCCAGGAATTCGGGCAGATCCGCGAATGGAACGACGACGCATCCCTCGACTGGTGGCTGACCGACCAGCCCGAACATGATGGCATCTTGTCCCTTGTCAAACGGCTCAACGAGCTCTACGTGGAGCATCCGGCTTTGTGGAGTGATGATTTCACCCCGCACGGATTCGAGTGGATTGACGGCTCGGATGCCGATAATAACGTCATTACTTTCCTGCGCCGCTCCGCGGATGGCAAAGATGTTGTTGTGGTGGCCTGCAATTTCGCGGGTATCCCCCACCACGATTACCGCATCGGTTTGCCGGACGGCGGGACCTGGACGGAAGTGCTCAATACCGACGCGGTGGAATACGGCGGTTCCGGGGTGGGTAATCTCGGGGAGGTCCACGCGGAGGAGATCGGCTGGAACGGCCGGCCCTACTCGGCTCCGGTCCAGCTTCCCCCGCTCGGGGTGGTTTACCTCCACCACGCGACTGAGCAACTCGCGGGGGTTGAGGCGGGCGAAGCCGGCGAAGCCCTCGATGCAGAAGCTGAAACTGGCGCGGCCGGCGCGGCGGGCGCGGCTGGCGGGAATGCCACGGCCGGCGGGGGCGATGAGGGCACGGAGGAATCCGCAGCAGCTGCGGCCGCATAAAGCAGCACCTCAAACAGTCGCCTCAAGCAGCCGCCTAAGATAGCCGCCTCAGCGCGCGCCGCTTACTAGCTCCTTCGCGGCAGCGCCTGGCAGCGGCGCAACAGTGGGCCCGGTGATCACGTGACCACCGGGCCTACGCCTTTGCCTACACACAAAAAGCAACCACAACTACATTAACTTTTCCAAATCATGCGCTGGAGTTGCACTTTGTGAGCGCTGCCCTCGGGGCGTTGCTTTTTGCGGGCACCGCGTGCCGGGGCGTTGCTTTTTGCGGACACCGCGTGTCGAGGCGTTGCTCTTTGCGAGCCCACCCCGTCCCAATCCGCGCCTGGAAACAAAGTGCGCTGGAGAGCCTCGTTTTCAGGTGATTTTATGTTCCGTACGCGCATGTGACGAGAGCGATAGTTCGAAATGCGTACTTCGCCGCCCCTATAGTGCTCCGCCGATCCAAACCGCTCAAGCGGACCGCCGTACTGGCCGGGCTAAGTACCTTTTCCGAGGTGTACTTCGCACGTATAACAAATGAAGTACAGCTCGAAAAACACATAGTGCCTCATTGCCGAACCAATAACCCGGACTTTCCTCGGCAAATCACCGACGGAAAGTCCGGGTTATGAGTAAATATGTCAGGGGTGGCCGGTCAGCTCCGGCGGAGCATTACCAGGTGACCGGCCGCCCGAACCGGAGGAATCAGCCACCGGGCTTACCCCTTGACGGATCCGCCCGTCAGTCCCGACACGATGTAGCGCTGCAGGAAGAGGAAGAGGAGCAGAATCGGGAGCGCGGAGATGACCGCGCCGGCTGTGAACCAGCCCCATTGCTTCTCATTGCCGCCCACCCAAATATTCATGCCGATAGCCAGGGTCCAATTCTCTTCTTTGGAGAGAATTGTGGAGGCCAGGATGAAATCGTTGAAGGCTCCGATGAAGGCCAGCAGTCCCACCACCGCGAGGATCGGGGTGACCAGCGGGAGCACGATGGTCCAGTAGACCTGCGAATGGCTAGCGCCATCGATCTTCGCCGCTTCGTCCAGCTCCATCGGAATGGAGTTGAAGGTGCCGTACATGAGGAAGGTATTGGCGCCCAAGGCCCCGCCCAGGTACACGCAGATCAACGAGAGCTTGGAGTCCAGCCCGAGCACCGGCACTACCTCGCCGAGCTGGCTGAGCAGCAAGAAAATTGCTACGAATGCCAGCAGCTGCGGGAACATCTGAATGACCATGAGGGCCAGCAGCCCGCCTTTGCGCCCCTGGAAGCGGAAGCGCGAAAATGCGTAGGCCGCGGCCGCTCCCATAAGAACCGCCCCGAGCGCGGAGAAAATCCCGATCTCCAGAGTATTAGCGAACCAACGCCAGAACATCGTCGAGGTTCCCAATTGGGTGAAGTTCTGAGTCGAGATCTCCGAGAAAAGGGAATTCGCAGACGTCAGCGTCGTTTTGGTATTCGGGTTCAGGGCTGCGGAGAGCACATAGATAATCGGGAAGGCCGAATAGACGACGGCGAAAAGCCCGACCAGGTGCCGGAAGCCCACCTGGGAAAACCAGCGCCCGAAACTCACCTTATTGTGATGGCGTTCCTTGTGGCTGATCTTCTCCTCGATCACGGGAACTGCGCCGCGCGCGGTTACACCCACACCGCCCGCAGCACCGCCGGGAACCGTCATGATGGAATCGTTTGCCATTACTGTGCCCCCTCAATTGAACGCGAACGCCGGAAGCTGATGAGGGAAATCGTGCCGACAATAACGAAGATGAGGATGGACATGGCCGAAGCCAGGCCGTAATTCTTCGTTGCCGCGCCCGAAAGCCCGGAAATTTGGTACACCATCGAAATGAGGATGTCCGTGGAGCCCACCGGTACCGAGGCGTCCGCGAATTGCGGGCCGCCGCGCGTGAGCATGTAGATGAGGTTGAAGTTATTGAAGTTAAAGGCGAAGGAGGAGATGAGGAGTGGGGTCACCTGGATCATGAGCTGCGGCAAGGTAATATACCGCCACCGCTTAAGCCCGCCCGCGCCGTCGATCTCTGCCGCCTCATTGAGTTCGGACGGAATGGATTGCAGCGCCCCCGTGCAGATGAGGAACATATAGGGGAAGCCCATCCACAGATTCACCAGGATCACGGAAAGCTTGGCCAGCCACGGATCGGTCAGCCACCCGATCTCCGCACCCCCGAAAAGCACCTGGTTGAAGAACCCGTACTTCGGGTTGAGCATACCGGCGAAGAGGAATGCCGTCATGAAGGAGGGGAAAGCGTAGGGAAGCAGCATAATCGTGCGGTAGATTTTGCGCCCGCGCATCCGCTCGTCATTCATGACCAGCGCAAAGAACATGCCCAGCAGGAAAGTGGTCGCCACCGAGAGGAAGGCGAAAGCGAAAGTCCACACCAGCACCTTGAGGAAGGGGCTCGCGTAGCGGGCATCACCGAAGGCGTCGGCGAAATTCTTGAAGCCCACCGTCACCCGCCAGCCGGTATTGAGAGTTTCACCGTCGTCAGCGCGGTAGAAGCCCTCACTGGAATCAGCGTGATAGACCTTGCTCGTGGTGATATCGGTGAGGGTATCGGCCGCGGCGTCGTGCTTGAGGGTCGATTGGAAAACAAAACCGGTTGTGGCGGTTTGGGTTCCAATAAATCCATCCCCCGGGTCCTCACTCATGGGGACGCGCAGCGCGGTGATCTCCGCCTGCCGCGCCCCGATCTGAGCGGGCGTGAGGATCTCATAGCCGGGCACCTCGGTGATGCGCTTGCCGCTGACCTGGGCATTTTTCACAGCGACGAAGGGTGCATCCTCGGTGCCCACGAGCACCGCGCCGTCGTCGCTCACAATAGCGAAGCCGAGTTCCCCGCCCGCGTCCACGACTGCGAGGGGGTACTGCGCGCTGCCCTCAACCCGCTGGGTGGAGGTGAGCAGCAGTGCTTCGGTGGCGCGCTCTTTGGTGAGCATATGGCGGTCGCCGTAGTTGGTGAACGCGATGTAACCGGTGTAGAGGATAACGAACACCTGGAAAATCGCGAGGAATACCAGCCCCGGCGTGAGGTACTTGGCAGCCAGGTGTTTCCGCGAGAAATACACGTAATCCACGATGCCCAGCACCGCCGCAGCTACAGCAACCAGGATCCACGATCCCTCGTTAAAAGCCGCCGCGATAATGTAGATCCCCAGCGCGTTGACCAGCGCCATGAGGACCAGCTTGATAACAAAACCCACCGACCAGGTGCGCGCGTGCGAGGTTCCCACCACCGGGATCTTCTTTTCCGCACGGGCGCTGCCACGCTCGGTCGCGCGGCGCCCGGTCCGGTTCTCCGTTTCCGTACTCATGACTTACCTCTTCGCTGACGCGAGGGTGACCCGGACACCTCCGAGTCACCCTCGCGTTCGCAGCTTACTTGGCTAGTTCTGCCTGCAGATTCTGGATGAGGCTCTGCCATGCGGCCACCGGTTCGGCGCCGTCAATGATCTGAGCTTCGGTGACGCCCCAGGGCACCCACACCGCACCCATTTCCGGGATGGTGGGCATCGGCTGAGCGCCTTCGGCCGCCCGCGCGAAACCGGCGGTCACCTCGTCCTTCTGGGCTTCCTGAGCTGCGGCGGTCAGCGCCGGGAGGCGGTTGCCGGCCTTGTAAATATCCAGCTGCACCTCCGGGGTGGCCATGTAATCAACGAGGAACTGGTTGGCCACAATCTGGTTCTTCGACTGCGCGGAAACATAGAAGCCCTGCACGCCTACGAGCGGGGTCGCGGCCTTGGGGCCCGGCGCCGGAATCGGCTCCACCGCTACCTTGAGGCCAGCGCTGCGGAAGTCCTCAATCATCCACGGGCCGCCCAGAATATAGGGCGACTCGCCCTTCTTGAAGGCATCGACCGCAATATCGTAGGTCATCGCCGTTTCGAAAACGCCGGTCTTGCCCTGCTCGTGCAGCCAGGTGGCGAAAGCCTCGCCGTTTACCCCGCCCATACCGAGGTTCGTGGAGGTGGAACCGTCCGCATTCGTCTCAAAAACGGGCGCTCCGAAGGACTGCTGGAAGGGGTAGTAGGTGTAGGGATCGCCCTTGTCGGTGGTCTGGATGAGGAAGGGGTACTTCACGCCCGCTTCCTTGCCCTTGGCGATCATTTCGTCAAACGTGGCCGGAGTGGAATCCGCCAGCGCGGTATTGCGGATGAGGGCGAGATTCTCCAGCGCGTAGGGCAGGCCGTACAGATTACCGCCGGTGGAGAAGGCCGTGGTGGCCACGTCATTGAAGTCCTTCGCCTTATCACCTAATTCGATGGGGGCGACGACGCCGTTCGCCACGAATTCACCGAGCCAATCATTGGCACCCACGGTGATATCCGGGCCCTGACCGTTCGAGACCTGGGTGAGGAATTCCGCGCGCACATCCCCGAATTCCTTGACCACGAGCTCCACGTGGTTGCCGGTTTCCGATTCAAATTTCTTCGCTGCGCTTTCCAGGGCGGGCTGACGGTTGGAATCCGTCCACACCGTAATGGTGGCCCCGCCTCCGGCAGCCGGTGCCGCCGAGCTGGCTCCGGCAGGGGCTTCGCTCTTATCCGCCGCACCGCCATTACCACCGCAGGCGCCTAAAACAAACGCCAGCGCGGATACCGCGGCCATCGCGCTTATGCTCCGTCGCATTTTTACTCCTTGCGTTGATTCTTCGCTACGCGGGATCGCACCATCACGTTCCCCGTTATCTCCGAGGGTAGCGCATCATTCGGTAATTTTCACCCCTTTTTGCAGTCTTTTTTACGCCATTACATTCCCCTCGGTGAATCACGCCGACTTTTCCGCAGTTTTGCGGGCTTATGGCGCTATTCTCTTTTCAGAAACACTTTCAGAGTGGGAATGGTGATCGGTGGGTAGCTGCGCCGTCGTGCCGAACCGTAACAGCGCATAGAGGCGAGACCGGCAGGCACGTTCCCGCTCTCCACACCCCGCCGCACCCACTTTCGCGCTGGAGTTTTCAGAAAAGCCTCAGTACGATGTTTCACGACGGCGCGCACCGCGCCGACCAGCACAAGGACGTCTCGGTACCCATGAGTAAAATTCGCATGCAAGATGTTGCCACCCACGCGGGGGTGTCCGTCGCGACCGTATCGCGCGTGATTAACCAGAAAGGCAACGTCAGCGAGGAAACGCGCACCGCGGTGCTCGCGGCCCTCGATATGCTCGGATATGAGCGCCCCCCTCGCCTGAGCGAGGCAAGCGGAACCGTGGGCCTGCTCCTTCCCGAACTGACCAACCCGATTTTCCCGGTGTTCTATCAGGAGCTCGAACGGGAATTTAACGCCGCCGGGTACACCACCACCCTGGCAACCCAGGCTCCCGGCGCCCTTACCGAGGACGAAGCAGTCGCGTCACTAACCGCTCGCGAGGTATGCGGATTGGTTTTCGTCTCGGGTATGCACGCCGATTCCAAAGCTTCCCCGGAACGGTACGTGCACCTGGCCGAACGTCTCCCTTTCGTGACGATCAACGGGGCGAATCCGCGGGTTCCGGCACCGGATTTTTCTACCGACGACGCCGAATCCATGCACCAGGCCGTGCGGCTACTGGCTGGACTCGGGCACACCAGGATCGGCCTGGGCATCGGACAACGCCGCTATATCCCCGGCCAGCGTAAAGAAACTGGTTTTAGCGAGGCCATCACCCAGGTTCTCCCCGGCGCTGCTGTGATTGTTGCAGAAACTTTTTTCACTGCCCACGGCGGGGCGCGCGCGGCCGAAGCCCTGCTCGCACGCGGGTGCACCGCCATGGTTTTCGGCTCCGATATTATGGCGCTCGGTGCGCTGGATACCCTGGAGCGGCGCGGGGTGCGGGTGCCCGCGGATGTGTCGATTGTTGGTTTTGACGATTCGCCGCTTATTCGCTTCATGCGCCCGGCCTTGACCACGCTGCGCCAGCCGGTGGCGGCTATCGCGCACGCCGCCTGCGCCACGCTGCGGGCAGCCATGGAAGATCTTGCCCCAACCCAGCGCACCAAGGCGGGCGCCTCCATGACTTTCCCGGCCGAATTACTGGTGCGTTCCACCACCGCGGCCGCGCCCTCCCCCACTAACTGAAAGGACATCCCATGCTCCTCCACCCTGCTTCCGAACGTGAAAACTGGTGGCGTGACGCCGTTATTTACCAGATTTACCCGCGTTCTTTTGCTTCCTCGGGCGGGCCGCTCGGGGACCTGCGCGGCATCGAGGGCCGGCTACCTTACCTAGCAGATCTGGGAATTGACGCGGTCTGGCTTTCTCCTTTCTACCGCTCCCCGCAATTCGACGCCGGCTACGACGTGTCCGACTACCGCGATGTTGACCCGCGTTTCGGGACCCTCGCGGATGCCGAGCACCTCATCGAAGCCGCGCACGAGGCCGGCCTGAGAATCATCGTTGATATCGTCCCGAACCACACCTCCTGGGATCACGAGCTCTTCCGCCGCGCGGTGGCGGCCGGCCCCGGCTCACCCGAACGCGAGCTGTTCTGGTTCCGCGAGGGGAAAAACGGAGGTAGCGAGCCTCCCACCAATTGGCGTTCCGTTTTCGGCGGGCCGGCCTGGTCCCGGGTACGCGATCTACCCTTCGTTGCCGGTACCCCGGCCGCGGAGGAGGATCTCTACTACCTCCACCTTTTTGATCGCTCACAACCCGATCTCAACTGGCGCAACCCCGCGGTGCGCACCGAATTCTTGGAGACGCTGCGCTTCTGGCTGGATCGGGGTGCGGATGGCTTCCGGGTGGATGTGGCCCACGGGCTTATGAAAGATCCGGAGCTACCCGATTGGTCCGGGGAGGTGGAAATGGCCGGGGTAACGGAGAAACCCGAACCGGCACCGTTCTTTGACCGCGATGAGGTTCATGAGATTTACCGAGAGTGGCGCGCGGTCTTGGATGAGTACTCTCCCGAACGCATCCTGGTGGCGGAGGCCTGGGCCGATACCGAAGAGCGCCTGGCTCGCTATATCCGCCCCGATGAAATGAACCAGGCTTTCAACTTCATTTATTTGGCCGCGCCTTTCGAGCGCGACGCCCTGCGTGACATTATTGTGCAGTCCCTGCGCCAGTCGGATCGGGTGGGGGCGCCTACCACCTGGGTACTCTCGAATCACGACGGCGTGCGGGTGTGCTCGCGCCTGGGTTACCGGGATACCTCCCGCGGAGCGAATTGCATCGGGGCTCACGATCCGCAACCGGATCGCGAGCTGGGTGCTCGCCGCGCCCTGGCCTGGCACCAGCTCACTGCCGGGCTGCCGGGGGTCTACTACATGTATCAGGGCGAGGAACGCAACCTGCCCGAACATACCTCGCTGCCGGATGAGGTGCGCGAGGACCCCACTTTCGCCCGCACGCACGGCGCGGAGCTGGGCCGCGACGGCTGCCGGGTTCCGCTCCCCTGGGAATCGGATCGCCCCGGCTTCGGTTTCTCCCCGGACGGCGCCACCTGGCTCCCCCAGGGCACGGACTGGGCACGCTACACGGTGGATGTGCAGGAGGCTGATCCGCACTCCCCGCTCCACTTCTTCCGCACCATGCTGCGCCTGCGCGACGAGCTGGAGCTCGGGGTCGGTTCCCTCGAGGACGTCTGCGATGAGTACGGCGCCGGCGTGCTCGCCTATGTCAATCGCGCCGCGACCACCAACCGAGCTGTGAACGCGCAGCGTCCACCGGTTCTCATGCTCACGGTATTCGACGACGCCGCTCCGCTTCCGGCCGGTTGGCGGGTCCTGCTGGCCTCGGATCCGGCGGCCAGTTCCTTGGGCGAAGGGGAGATGATCCCGGCGGATACTACCGTCTGGCTGGTGCCGGTGGAGTAGGAGCCCCTCTCCTTAGAAAAGCGCGGAGGCAAGGTCACGGCGGGCCTTGCGCACAACTTCGGTATCCGCTCCCACCGCGGTGAAGAGTTCCAGCAGGTGGGTGCGCAATTCTTCGCGCGCCTCAGCGCTGGTGACCTTGATGGCGGTGATAAGCCGGGCGAATCCCAGATCGGGACGGCCGGCAGCTACCTCGATATCGGCAGCGGCGATCTGCGCCGCCGCATCGCCCGGCCCACCGGCATCCGCCGCGGCCATAACGGCTTGCGGGTCCTGCCCGCGGGTGGAACGCAGCAAACGCACCTGAGCGCGGCCCACCTGAGCCACGTCACTATCCGGATCTTCTGCCGCGAGCGCGTCAAATTCGGATTCCGCGGCGTCCAGATCTCCCCTATCCAGGGCTTCGAGCGCTGCTAGATGGTGGGGGTTGACAGGTGTTTCACCCGCTTCATCGGCTTTCCCGCTCACGCGGCCGGCCACGCCGGCCCGGTTGGCCGCAGCCAAAAGTTGGTTAACGAGTTCCGTGAGCTGCGCCGTGGTGGGTTCCCCCTGGAAAAGCGGAACGGGTTGGCCGCCGACGAGCGCGATACCCATGGGGATGGTCCGTACTCCGAAAGCCTGGACGAGTTCCGCTTCGGTGCTGGCGTTGACCACCGCGATGCGGATCTGGCCATGACGCCGGCGCGCTTCGCTTTCCAGGGTGGTGCCCAGCTCGCCGGCCTCGCCGTCGGCCACGAAAAGCACGATAACCGGAACCTGCGCGGATAGCTGCACTTCGGCGTTGAGACCGGCAGCGGTGAGGGTGGTGAGGTATGCGCCGGGCACCGGCGCCGCGTTTTCCTGCTTCTTCGCCGCTGCCAGGGCCGCTAAATCGACCGGGCCGCGCATGGACATATCTGCCATATTAGCCTCCGTTCTGCACCGAGGTGAGCACCGGTTTCGATGCCGCTACCGTGGTGATCGTTGTGTTCTGGGCGCCTGCCGCCGGGATTTTCAGGGCCACCGTGAAGGAATAGTTGAGGCGCATGGTCCCCTGGACCGTCACCTCGGTATTGGCCTGGCCGGTGGCCAGCCCGGCAATTTTCGCATCCGTGACCTTAATGGAACCGCCCTGGGCGGTGTGGCGGATTTCGAGGGCCTGGTTGACTTGGAAAACGGTGAGGATGCCGCCATCGCTGGCGCGGAAACTTTCCGGGGTGGTTTGGGCCGGGCCGAATGCCTGGCTCACCGCGCCCACGCCCTGCACCGCGCCGGCCAAAGAATCATAGGTCTGCGACAGCTGGGTGCGCACCGCGTCCGCGGCGGCCGGATCGGCATCCGAGCCGTAACTGAGGGCGCTTCCCTTGGCGTTGAGGGTACCGAGGTAGCCGTCATGGGCGGCTTGCGGAGAGGCCACCGCTCCTTCGCCGTTATCCGCGGCCACGCGCTGCGCACCTGCCGGGCCTGCGGGAATTTCCGGAATCACACTGCCGGGAAGAATATCCATGGCGGCCCACAGCGCCCAATTTTCCCGGGCCGCGCCCTGGGTGAATACGTTAAGGCCCTGGGAGGTGGTATTCGCCGGCCATTTCACCACCGCGAGCGCGCTGCGCGGGAAACCTTCCGCCCCGGAAATTGCCACCGAATCAATGGTGGTGGACAGTTCGGGCATATCGTAACTATCGGCCAGAATGCGTTTGAGCGCGTAGTGGGCGCTACGCTCCACGCTAAAGGGGCCGGAACCGCGCCCGCTGAATTCCTCGGGGCTGGCGGCGGCGTCGGCCTTGGTGAGCTGCTCGAAAATCGCGGGGGCGACCCGCTCGGTGAAGTGTTTATCGGAGAGCGCGGCACGCGGGCTTGCCGGAGCCGGGGTGGGTTCCAGGACGACGGCGTTTGCCGAGCATCCGCCCAGTAATGCCAGTGCCGCGAGGGTGGCCAGGGCCTTACGCATGGGTCGTTCCTTCCTCGTCGTCGTTCTGTTTGGGCCGCTTTTGCCCCCAGATATTCCACCAGCTTTGCGGATCGGATTCCGCGGCGATATCGCTATCGCTACTGTTGTCACCGGAGTTTTCCGGGCGGTCCGCATCGCCAAGTTCGGCAGGTTTGACCGGTACCCCGTCCTTCATGTGGATAACGGGGAGGATTCCAGAATCTGCCGCGGCCTGCCATTCGGCGCGCGAGCCGCGGTAGCCGGGTTCCTCATCCGGGCCCGGGAGCGCGGCTGCCGGTTCCGCTGCCGCGGGTTCGTCTACCGCCGATTCCTCGGTTGCTGGTTCGTCGGCGGGTGTTTCTTCCGAAACGCCTTCTTCCGGAGCGATCAGCTCGATGCGGTCAGCCGGATCGAGGGGGCGTTCGCGCAGCTCCTGCGCGCGCGGGCTTTCCATCAGGATGCCCGCGCCCAGCGCTCCCCCGGTTACCGCGACCCGGTCACCCGCGGCGCAGTCACTTACGGGCTGAACCGCCCCGCCCGTGCCACCCGCACCACCGGCTTCGCCCACCGCCGCCGGTACGGCCGGCATAATGGTCGTTTCATCCGCGGCCCGCTTGGCACGCGATACGCGCTCATCCTGCCCGGCCCGCACCTTCGCGGCGAAGCTGCGCTGGTTCTTGGTGGCGGTCATGAGCAGGGCCACCCCGCTGAGCCCCACAATCAGCCCGAGCAGGCTCACGGGCAGGGACCAATTCCGCCCACCCGGCAGCGCCCAGGTGAGTTCCACTTGCGGGAGTGCCCCGGAGGAGGTCTGCATAATGAGGGATTCCGCGCCCGGGGAGGTCACGGTGTAGGTGAATTCCACCTTCCCCTTGCCTTCTTCCTTGGAGAACCACATATCCGAGGCGAGAACCTGGCCCGGGTCCGCCTCCCCCTGAGAGGGGGTCAGCGTCAGTGCGGCGTCGTCGTTCATGCCGGTAATAGTGGCGCCGGGTACGCCTTCCGCGTACGCGAGCACGTCACCGGAAAAGCCGGCGCCCACGGAAATGGTGTCCTGCGCCGGGCCGGAGACAGCTACCTCCACATCGGTCCCGCCCATATCCAGGACGCCGGGGGCGGTGACGAGCACGCCTTTCCCATCCGGCGCCACGGTGGCGGAGACGCTGGAGGCTGGCTTCCACACGGTGCCGAGCAAAATGCCCACCACCAGGATCGCCAAGCCCGCGAGCGCGAGACCGACTCCTCCGTTCTTCTTCATCATTCCCCTTCTCACTCCGGCTTGCGGCCCGGTACAACCGCACCGGCGAAAGACCATCGACGACAGTTTCCTACGTTAAAGCTACCGCGTGACCTGCTCGGTGGCGGAATTTTTCGGCGCACGGCCGCGCTTTTAGGCTTAGAGAAAAGCCTAACCGTTATCTAACCGTTATAAAACTCCGTTCCGGCCGATGGTGGTGAGCTCCACAGCGTTCACCACATGCCCAGCGCTACCCCCACCGGGTGCGCTGACCGGTAGGCTTAGGGCAGCAATTTCTATCCAGCAGCGCGCGGAAAGGTTGTTATGGCGGATTTAGAACTGTTTCCAACAGTACGCAGGGGTTACGACAAAGCTCAGGTCGATGAACGCATTCACCAACTGGCTGATGCGCTCGCCGAAGCTCGGTCGCGAGTAGCGGGTTTGGATGCGCAGGTTTTGCGTATGTCCGGTGAGCTCACCGAATTGCACAGCCGTTTGCGCGAAGATGAACGCCCGTCCTATTCGGGTTTGGGCACCCGGGTGGAGCGGCTGTTGCGCGGGGCGGAACAGCAAGCGATGGACGTGATGAGCCGGGCGAATTCCGATGCGGAACTACTGGTCTCCCGGGCGCGTTCGCAGGCGGAAAATCTCACCTCCGCGGCGGAAAAAGAAGCGCAGGAAACGTTGGATACCTCGCGTACCGAGGCAGCTCAGGTGCGCCAGCGTGCCGAGGCGGAAGCCACTGAATTGACCACGACCTCGCGGCGCACGGCCGAGGAGCTGGTGACCTCGGCCCAGCGGGAAGCCGAGCGTTTGGAGGCGAAAATGCGCCACGATGAGGCCGAGCAGTCCACCCGGCTCACCCACGAAGAAGAGGAGCGCCGCGCGGCTCTCGCCCAGGAATTGGCGCAGGCGCGCACCCGGGCCGAGGAAGAGGTCACGCAATTGCGCACCGAGGCTGAAACTGAGGTGGCGCGTTTGCGCAGCGAGGCGGAGGCCGAGGTCGCGAAAATCCGCGCGGAGGCCGAACGTGAGGTTGCGCAATTGCGAGCGGATTCGGCCGCGGCCCGCGCACGTTCCGATGAAGAATCGCGTACGGCCATGGCGAAGTTTGTCGACGACGCCGAGGCTCGGGCCGCCAGTGCGGAACGCCGCCTGGCGGAAGCCACGAAGCGGGCTAATGCCCTGACATCCTCCTCGGAAGCTGAGGCGAGTGCGGCGCTGAGCGCCGCCCAGACCGAAGCCCGGGAACTGGTGAGCGCGGCGCGGGAAGATGCCGAGCGGATGCGCCGCGAAGCACGCGACGCCGCCGAAGAATCACAACGCCAGGCCGATGCCCACGTGGCCGGCCTGGAAGAACAGCGCCGTACCCTGACCTCCTACCTGGAGGATATGCGCACGATGCTGGCCACCTCGAATATCCCGCTGGCCCTGGATGAAATCGTGGGCAGCGCCGAGGAGCGCACCGCTGCGGAAGCGGCTGAAGCTGGGGAAGCTGGTCAAACTAGTGAGGCTGGTGAGGCTGGCGCCGAGGCTTCAGGAACTGGCAATCAGTCTCCCGCAGCTGCAGAATCCGATGCGGCAAAGTCCGATGCGTCAGAATCCGACGCGGCCGGCGAAAGCAACTGGGACGCTACCGACAACCGGTAGTGTCTCCTCACGAGCCGACGGGGGCAGGGGTGTTTTTCCGGGGTGTACTTCGAATGTACGACATACGCACTACACCTCTAAAAACACCTCCTGCCCCCGCCGATACTCATGTGATTCTTGAGAGCGGTGTGATTCCCGAGTCTCGCGATGGTGGTCGCTAACGAGTAGCAGTCTCGTAGAGCTCGCGCAGCGCGGTAGCGACTTCGTGCGGCTTTTCCACCGCGGAGAAGTGGCTGGCACCCTCGAGTTCCACGAAAGGCTGATCGGGGCGTACCTCATGCAGCTGGGCAAATTCTTCGTGCTTGGCATTCGGGTCATCCACCCCGCGCAGCAGCAGGATAGGAACATCCAGCTCCATAACACCGCGGGTACCCGGGCGGGTGAGCATCATTTGTTGCAACCAGGAGAAAGCTCCGGCATCTACCGTCTTGAAATAGGCGGCAACCTTCTCTTTAAGCTCCGGGCTGGCCGCCGAGCTGAGCATAGTATCCACCCAGCCGGCCAGCACATCCCAGCTCTGCCCCGAGGCAAGCTTCTCAATGGCTTTTTCCCGCGGGGAAGGCGAGGGCTCCGGCCCCAGAATCGAACCGTCCAGCAGCGCGAGCCCGGCAATCTGCTCGGGGTGGCGCAGGGCATAAGCGGCCGTGACGGTCGCGCCCATGGAAATTCCGGCGAGCACGATGGAGTCATAGTCGGCCAGGGTTTCTTCGAGGGCAGCCAGGTAGGAATTGATGTGTGGCGTGGTGGCGCCCGCGGCGTCGTCGACCTCACTACCGGAAGGCGAGTCCCCGAAACCGGGGGCATCAATAGCAATCGTGTGCAGATCCGAAAGCTCAGCGCGCACGCCCTCCCACATCCGGGACGTCATCGGCATAGCGTGGAGCAGAACAAGCGGAATACCCGCACCTTCGTGAATATGTGTGGCAAGTTTCATAACTCGATTGTAACGCCGCTACCGGAACTTACCCCGGGTACGGCGACCCTGGCGACTAGTTATCAGGCATACACTTCGCGTCGGTGCGCAGCACGCAAAACCGTAACGAGGAGCTTATCGTCTTCTATTTCATAGATGACACGATAGTTACCCACACGAATACGCCAGGCGGGATAATTCGTTAGTTTCTTTACCCCTACCGGACGAGGCTGGACCGCAAGCTTTTCTATTTCCCCAAGGATTCGGTCCCGAATCGGCTTTTCTAACTTGCGAAGCTGCCTACCGGCTAAATTTGACAGAATAACGCGATACATTTAATCGAGACTGGCCTTGAAATCTTCCAGGGTAATGCGCACACCGTCATCAGTACGCTTGGCATGCTCATAGGCAGCGATATCCTGAGCCATCTCGAATTCTTCTAAGGCGTGAAGATCATCAATCGTGACAATGGCAGCAGCGGGTTTGCCGTTGCGAGTAACGGTGAATCTCCTACCGGCATGAAGCGTTTCCCCGAGCACATAGGAGAGTTCTTCACGTAATTCCCTAGTACTAACCTGATTTTCTGCAATAGTCATATCACATACTTTACATTGTGTACACACCGTACACAATTAGTTGTAGTCTAGGCGCGACCGCGGTGCTGCCAGCAACCCGGATGCCAGTGGCGGCGCGAATCCACCCCGTACTGGGCACCCCAGATGGTGTCCTCCGTCCAGGCAACGATATTGCTTTCGCCAACCCGGATCATCCCACCGCAACCGGGGCACACATAATCCTTCGCGGCGCTGGCGATGCGCCGCACTTTATATGTGGCGCCATCGCGGCCGTTTTCATAGGTGAGCCCACCCATCGCCGCGCTGATATTCAGCGGGCGAACGGGACGGGAGTACTTTTTCGACCGGCGCATTCTTCCATGGTAGCCCCTGAGCGCGCAGAGTCCACTAGCATCGCGTACGACGCCGCAGTCTCCCGGCTATGCAACCAGCTTGCCGTCCTGCGCAACCAACTGCCCGGCTCGGTAGACCCGCCGCGGGCGCAGCTCCTCATCCACAACCAGCAGATCCGCACGTTTGCCCACCTCGAGGGAGCCGCGATCGGTCAAGCCCATCACGCGGGCCGGGGTGGCGCTCGCCATGGTAACGGCGTCGTTCATATCGACTCCTGCGCCGACCACGGTGCGCACAATATCGAGAAGATGCGAGGTGCCGCCCGCGAGATTGCCCCCGCGCAGCCGCGCCTGCCCGTCGGTCACGTGCACCCGCAGCCCGCCCAGCTCGTAGGTACCATCCGCCATACCGGCAGCCGCCATGGCATCGGTGATGAGCGCGATATTTTCCGGGCCCACGATTTCGACCACGTTGCGCACCAGCTCGGAGCTAATATGCACGCCGTCTCCAATAAGTTCGACGACGCAGCTGCCGCGCCGCGCGGCAGCCAAATACTCGGCTACCGGACCGGGCGCACGGTGGCGCAATTCGCGCATGGCATTAAAGAGGTGGGTGGCCACCGGGGTTGCTCCGCCCGCCATCGCCCGCTCCTGGAGCTCCCGCGCCGGGCCGGCCTCCGCGTGGGTATGCCCCCAGGTGGGCACCACACCGTGCTCAAGCAGCAGGTCCACCACCTCGCTCGCCCCCGATAGCTCGGGGGCGAGCGTCATGCCCCAGGCATGCCCGCGGGCAGCGGTGAGGAGCCGGTTGGCGATCTCCACGCTCGGGGTTTCCAAATAGGCGGGGTTTTGCGCCCCCGCTCGCTCGCTAGAAAGGAAAGGCCCCTCAATAAGAATGGCGGCCAGGGTCCCATCCTCGACCGCATCGGCCAGCAAACTTGCCCCGGCCTCCATGCGCTCCACGCTCAGGGTGGTGAGAGCCGCGGCTATCGAAGTGGTCCCGTGCGCCAGGTGTTCCCCGGCCGCCTGCGCCACTTCCGCGCTATCTTTCGCATCCGGGAAGGAAGCCCCTCCCCCGCCGTGGCAGTGTTCATCAACGAGCCCGGGGAGGATGAGCCACCCCTCCGGGAGCTCTGCCGTCACATCGCTCGATACCGTATCTACCCGCGTGAGAACTCCCTTGTCCCACGCGATTTCACATTCGCGTACGCCGCCGGGCAACGCTGCCCGGCCGTATAAGAACCCCATTATCCCGTCCTAAAACAGTCGATCCTCCGGGTGGTCTATGCCACGCATATCGTCGTAATTCAAGATCATACAGTCAATGCCGCGGTCTTCGGCCAGCACACGGGCCTGAGGTTTGATTTCCTGGGCTGCGAAAATACCGCGCAGCGGGGTGAGGAGGGGATCGCGGCGCAAGAGGTCGAGGTAGCGGGTGAGCTGTTCGACCCCGTCGATTTCGCCGCGGCGTTTAATTTCGACGGCGATATAGCCACCCTCGCCGTCGCGCACCATCAGATCGACCGGACCGATGGCGGTGGGATACTCCCGGCGCACCAAGCTGGCCTGCGGGGCGATGCGTTCCACCTGTTCGGCCAGCAGTTTTTGCAGGTGCGCTTCCACCCCGTCCTTGACGAGTCCGGGATCCACCCCGAGGTCTTGCTCGTAATCAGAAAAGACCTCGTAGATCCGAATAACCAGCCGGTCATCGGTTTTCTTGTGCTCCACGTTCCAGATGGTGCGCACGCCCGCCTCGCGCTCGGCCGCGCTCGGTTCTTCTTCGGTGAAGAGGGTTGGGCCCATCATCCAGTTGAGGGGCTTGTAGGAGCCGGTATCTGCATGAACCAGCACCGAGCCATCCGCCTTGACCATGAGGAGCCGAGTGGCCGGTTCGAGATGCGCGTCCAGGCGTCCGGAATAATCCACCGAACAGGTAGCAAAAACAACGCGCATCTAGAACAACACCCAATCTCCCCGGGGCGGGGCCGAATCCGCCCACGCCACCAGCGCGGTATGCGCTTGGCAGCTCATGGCCATATCAATTTCTGTATGAGCATCCCCCACGCGGGCGGTGGCGATATCGTCACGGACTTTAACCAGGTTGATGCTCAGGGAACGCCGGTCGAGGCGCAGCGCCGGGCGCCAGGATAGGGAGGCGACCCTAAACCATTCCAGCGCATCGGTGCGGAAAAACACCACGCCGGTATGCCAGCGGTGCTGCCGGCGTACCGCCGCCTGGGAGGACCCCCACTGGTTGAAGAGGTACCGCACCCGCGCCAGGAAGTAGATGAGGAGCGCGAGGAGAACCAGCACGACGATCAGTGCTACGCTTTGCCAGCTCATTCGCGCTCTCCGCCTACTGCCCGCTAACCGACTGCTCGGTGACCGAATCGGCCACCACGATAACCTGGTTAGCGGTCACCGTGAGGAAGCCGGAGCCGGACATCGTGAAGCTGCGATCGCGTCCGTCCTCGCAGCCGCGCACCTCGACATTGCCTTCCGTGAGGAGGGCGACGAGCGGGGTGTGGTCCGTGAGGATACCCACCGAGCCTTCGGTGCCGGGCGCGGTCACCGATTCGGCGTTACCGCGCCACGCCAGCTCCCGCTGGGAAACGATCTCAACGTCCAGCATTATTCGCTCCGCAGTTCGTGGTACTTGCGTTCCAGATCCTCGATGCCGCCAATATTGAAGAAGGCCTGCTCGGGGACGTGGTCGTATTCGCCGTCGCAAATACGGCGGAACGCTTCCACAGTTTCCGCAACCGGAACGGTGGAGCCTTCCACGCCGGTGAACTTCACCGCGGTGTACATATTCTGCGAGAGGAACTGCTGGATCCGGCGCGCGCGGGCAACGGTCAAGCGGTCTTCTTCGGAGAGTTCATCCACACCGAGGATGGAAATGATGTCCTGAAGTTCGCGGTTCTTCTGGAGGATCGCCTTGACGCGGGTCGCGACTTCGTAGTGCTGCTGGCCCACGATCTGCGGATCCAGAATACGCGAGGTCGAGGCGAGGGGATCCACCGCCGGGTAAATACCCATGGATGCAATATCACGCGAGAGCTCGGTGGTCGCATCCAAGTGAGCGAAGGTGGTTGCCGGCGCCGGGTCGGTGTAATCGTCCGCCGGAACGTAAATGGCCTGCAGCGAGGTAATGGAATGCCCACGCGTGGAGGTAATACGCTCCTGGAGCGCACCCATTTCATCGGCCAGGGTGGGCTGGTAACCCACCGCGGAAGGCATACGCCCGAGCAGGGTGGATACTTCCGAGCCGGCCTGGGTGAAGCGGAAGATGTTATCGATAAAGAGCAGCACGTCCTGGTTGGCGACGTCGCGGAAGTACTCCGCCATCGTCAAGCCGGACAGGGCGATGCGCAGGCGCACCCCCGGCGGCTCGTCCATCTGGCCGAAAACGAGGGCCGTCTTATCGAGCACCCCGGCTTCGTCCATTTCGTGGATGAGGTCGTTACCCTCGCGGGTACGTTCACCCACCCCGGCGAATACGGAAACGCCATCGTGGTCGAGAGCCACGCGCTGAATCATTTCCTGGATGAGGACCGTTTTACCCACGCCCGCGCCACCGAAGAGGCCGATCTTGCCACCCTGCACGTAAGGGGTGAGCAGGTCGATGACCTTGAGGCCGGTCTGGAACATTTGGGTTTCCGGCTCGAGTTCGTCGAAGGCGGGAGCCTGGCGGTGAATCGACCAGCGTTCCTTCACCTCGATCTCATCGGGGGAAACGTTAAGCGGTTCGCCCACGACGTTGAAAACGTGCCCGCGGGTCACGTCACCGACCGGAACGGTGATGGGGGCACCGGTATCGATAACGACGGCGCCGCGCACCAGGCCGTCAGTCGGCTTCATCGCGATGGTGCGCACCACGTTATCACCCAGGTGCTGAGCCACTTCCAAGACCATCTCCTGCTCGATGACGCTTCCGTCACCGGCGGGGAGGGTGGCCGTGGTTTTCAGGGCGTTATTGATATCGGGAAGCGCGTCGGACGGAAATTCGACGTCGACGACGGCGCCAATGACCTGCGTAATCCGGCCGGTTGTGGCCAGGTCCGCGGTCTGCTCCTCTAGTTGTGCAGTCATAGTGTGTTCCTTATCCGTTACGAAGCGCGTTATCCGTTACTTAGTGCATCGGCACCGGAGACGATTTCAGTGATCTCGGTGGTGATCTCAGCCTGGCGCGCGTTATTGGCGAGCCGGGTGTACTTCTCGATGAGTTCGGCGGCGTTATCGGTGGCCGCGTGCATCGCCTGCTGGCGCGAGGCGAGTTCGGAGGCCGCTGCCATGAGAAGAATCGAGGAGATACGTTTGCGAACATACATGGGCACGAGCGCTTCGAAAACGTCGTGTGCCGAAGGTTCGAAATCGTAGAGCGGTTCGGTTTCTTCCGTGCCGCCGCCCGAGAATTCCGATCCGGTATCCTCCAGATCGCCTTCCTCGTAGTCCACGATGGCGAGCGGCAGCATATGGCGCACCTGGACCACCTGGCTCACCATCGATTCGAAGCGGGTGTAGACCACATGTACTTCGGCGACGCCGCCTTCTTCCGGCGGGGCGGTGAAAGCATCGAGGAGGGTGCGCGCGATTTCATCGGATTGCTCCGGATCGGGCTTATCCGAGGTACCGCTCCACTCCCCGGCGATATTCACCCCGCGGAATTTGAAGTACTGCAGGCCGCGCCGGCCGGTCACGTACAGCACCGGATCCTTACCTTCGGCGCGCAGATTCTCCACGGTGCGTTCCGCTTCGCGCAGCACATTGGCGGAATAGGCCCCCGCCATGCCGCGGTCGGAGGTCACCACGAGTACCGCCACCCGATTGGTATCGGTGCGTTCGCGCATCAGCGGGTGCTGGGCGTCAAAATCATGGCGCCCCACCAGGCCGAGCGCACGGGTTACCGCCCGCGCGTAGGGGTCCAGTTCCTGCGCCTCCCGACGCGCCGAGCCGATACGCGAGGCCGCAATGAGCTCCATCGCGCGGAACACCTTCTGCAAGGTGCTCGTCGCCCGAATTTTGCTCTTGTAAATCCTCTGTTCGCCGGCCATCGATTAACCCTTCGTCGGCCGCGCGAGAGTTTCACGGGCCTGCTCGGCCGGGACATCCTCTTCCCCGCCAGCGGGCAGGTTTTCGGCGGTGCGGTAGGACTCCGTGAAGGCGCTGACCGTGGCTTCCAGTTCGGCTTCGAGGTCCTTATCCATCTCACCGGTGGAGGCAATGGTTTCCAGCACCGAGGAGTTGTGCCGCACGTAGTCAAGCATGCGGGCTTCCCAATCGTGCACCTTCTCCACCGGGACATCATCGAGATAGCCCTTCGAGCCGGCCCACACCGAAACAACCTGTTCCTCAATGGGGTACGGGGTGTACTGCGGCTGCTTGAGCAGCTCCATGAGGCGCTCACCACGGGTGAGCTGCTGGCGGGTGGCCGGGTCAAGATCGGAGGCGAACATCGCGAAGGCCGCCTGGGAGCGGTACTGCGCCAGGGTGATCTTCAGGGTACCGGCAACCTTCTTCATGGCCTTGATCTGCGCGTCGCCACCCACGCGGGATACCGAAATACCCACGTCCACGGCCGGGCGCTGATTGGAGTTGAAGAGGTCGGACTGCAAGAAGATCTGACCGTCGGTAATGGAAATAACGTTGGTCGGAATGTAGGCCGAGACGTCATTCGCCTTGGTTTCCACAATGGGAAGGCCGGTCATGGAACCCCCGCCCAGCTCATCGGAGAGCTTGGCACAGCGTTCCAGCAGGCGCGAATGCAGGTAGAAAACGTCGCCCGGGTAGGCTTCACGCCCCGGCGGGCGGCGCAGCAGCAGCGAAACAGCGCGGTAGGCTTCGGCCTGCTTGGAGAGATCGTCAAAGACGATGAGCACGTGCTTGCCTTCGTACATCCAGTGCTGGCCGATGGCCGAACCGGTGTAGGGAGCCAGGTACTTGAAGCCAGCCGGATCGGATGCCGGGGAGGCCACGATGGTGGTGTATTCCAGCGCCCCGTAGCGAGCCAGGGTGCCGCGCACCGAAGCGATGGTGGAACCCTTCTGGCCGATGGCCACGTAAATGCAGCGCACCTGCTTGGAGGGATCCCCGGTTTCCCAGTTCTTGCGCTGGTTGAGGATGGTGTCAATCGCGAGGGCGGTTTTACCGGTCTGGCGGTCCCCGATGATGAGCTGGCGCTGCCCGCGCCCGATCGGGGTCATCGAGTCAATAGCCTTGATACCGGTTTCCAGCGGTTCGTGCACCGACTTGCGCATCATTACGCCGGGAGCCTGCAGCTCCAGGGCGCGTCGGCCGCTGAGATTTTCGATTTCGCCCAGGCCGTCAATCGGCTTGCCGAGGGGGTCCACCGTGCGGCCGAGGTATCCGTCGCCCACCGGGACGGAGAGCACCTCACCGCTGCGGCGCACTTCCTGGCCTTCTTCAATATTGGAGAAGTCACCGAGAACGACGACGCCGATTTCGCGCTCTTCCAGGTTCATCGCCAGTCCGCGGGTGCCATCCTCGAAAACGAGAAGTTCATTAGCCATCGCACCGGGCAGGCCGGCCACGCGGGCGATGCCGTCCGCCGTCATGGTGACGTGACCAACTTGCTCACTCTCGGACTGCTCCGGCGTGTAGCTACGCACGAAGTTATCGAGCGCTGCCCGAATCTCTTCGGGCTGGATTGTCAGATCAGCCATTCTTTTTCCTTACCTGTTGCTCGCCGGTGCCGCCGGCATGACCGCGACTTTATCGCGTACATCTTTAATTCTGGACTGCAGCGTCGCGTCAATAACATCCGAGCCGTGCTGAATGCGCATACCGCCCACCACAGCCGGATCCACCGAGACGTGAATGGAAACTTCGGTTCCGTACATCGCGGTCAGGGCGCGCTGGAGGCGTTCTTCTTGCGTTGCCGTGAGCGGCCGGGCTACCAGCACCGATACTCCGGAAACTTCACCCAGCTCAGCTGCCTGAGCCGCGTACTCCATAAGCGAGGCCGCCAGGGTTGCTTCCCGGACCCGCGCCAGGGCGCGATGTGCCAGCACCCGGGTTTCCTCCCGGATATTCGGAACCACGCGATCAAAGAGCGCCCCGCGTTCCTCCGCGGAGTATTCCTCGCGGGAGAGCGTGATGCGCAGATCGGGAGTTTCTTTGAGGGTGCGCATGAGCTGGTAGAGCTCATCTTCCACGCCGGAAAGCACCCCGGCGCCGCGCGCCCGCACCAGCACGGCGTGCGCACCGAGGGTATCCACGGTCGTGACGAGATCAGCGTCCTCCGTCCACGTCCGCCCCGCCACCGCGCGCAGCACCGCGAGAACCGGTGCGCTCACGTGGGCGGCGAAAATGGCGCTTGCCAGGCTTTCCCGTGCCGCTCCGGCCCGCGTGGTATCCGCGAGGGTGCCACGTAGGGAAGGAGAGGCATTGATGGCGTCTGCAGCGGCGAAAAGTTCGCGCGCCAAGTCAATTTCCTGGCCGGGATGTTCCTGAAGCAGCGCGTCCCACTCGGCGGTGACCGCGGCGGCGGATTGCTTACTCGTGGACCGCATTACGCCCCCGTTCGCGCCTGCTCCTCGAGATTATCGAGGAACGAATCGACAACGCCCTGGTTCACACTCGGATCGAGGCGAATCTGCTCACCCACGATACGACCGGCCAGCTGCGAGGCCATGGTGCCAAGATCCGCGCGGAGAATCCGCGCGGCGGCGTCGGTATCAGCTTTAATCTGAACCTGAGCCGCGGCGGAAATGCGCCGCGCTTCTTCGCCGGCTTCCCGGCGTGCACGCTCGATAATATCGGAGGCATTGGACTGTGCCTGGGCGCGGATATCCGCGGCTTCGCGCACCGCAGCGTCCTTTTCGGACTGGATGGTGGCGCGTTCTTGAGCCACTTCCTCGCGGGCGCGCTCGGCAGCGAGCAAACCTTCTTCGATTTTCTCCCGCCGCTCATCAAGCATCTTCGTCAGCGTCGGCCAGGCGAATTTATACACCGCGATGGCGACGATGAGGAAAGATACCGTGCCCCACAGCAGATCCGGAATGGCCGGAATGATAACACTGTGTTCTTCAGCGAGATACATTGCTTAAGCTCCGAACACGAAGCCCGCGGCGAAGCCGATCAGGCCGAGTGCTTCGGTAAAGGCGATGGACAGGAACATATTGACACGCAGGTAGCCGCGGATCTCGGGCTGGCGTGCGGTAGCTTCCTGGTTCTTCGCACCGATGAGGCCGACGCCGATGCCGGGGCCGATAGCCGCGAGACCGTAACCGATGGTCGCGAGAACTGCTGCAGATCCAGTCATGGGATTGTCCTTTTCTTGTTGTTTTAGTGGGCGGAAATAGAAAGTTGGATATACGCGGCGGTGAGCAGGGCGAAAATATACGCCTGCAGGCACGCCACGAAAAGTTCAAAGACGGTGAAGAGGATACCTGCCACCAGGGTGACCGTACCCAGGCCGATACCGAGGCCCCCGCCCATGGAGAAGTAGAGCGCGTGGGTGCCCAGGAAGCAGAGCACGAGCAGCATATGCCCGGAAAGCATATTGGCCAAGAGACGAACCGTCAGGGTGACGGGCCGAATAATGAAGGTAGAAAGCAACTCAATGGGCGTCATGATGATGTAAATCGGCCAGGGCACCCCGGGCGGGAAGAGTTGTTCCTTGAAGAAGGTACCCGCCCCGCGTTCTTTCATACCCGCAATAATGAAAGCCACGTACGCCACCACGGCGTAAATGAGCGGCATACCAATAACCGACGTACCCGCGAGCTGCAAGCCCGGGATAACGCCGGTCAGGTTCATAAAGAGAGTACCGAGGAAAATGGTGGCGAGCAGGGGCTGGTACTTCCGTGCCTGCCCTTCAAGAATTTCTTCACCGATCTGCACCCGCGAGAAGTCCAGCAGGGATTCCATCGCAGCCTGCGCACGACCCGGAATGAGCTTGGCGCGCTTGGCATAGATAACGCAGAAAACCAGAAGAACTAAAGCCGCAAGAAGACGAATCACCATCACGCGATTCATCTCAAATGGCGTGCCGGCGAAGAAGATGGGGGCGGGGAAGAATTCCTCAACTCCCGGGGCGTGGAACCCGTCGTTCTCCATCGGCAGGCCGAGCATGCTCAGATTCGCGAACGAACCGACTGCCATGCGCTCACCCTCTCCATCGAATCTTTCCGCGGCGGGAACCCCGCCTGAACGGCACTGCTAACCTATCTTAGCGTGGAAATCACAATTGTCATCACCGCGCGGCCTTGAACTTTGCCGCCGTGAACAGTGGTCTACGTTACTCTTACCGCCTCTGCGCGGCTAGGACTAAGCGCCCTGTTCCCGAATATACCCGCGAAACGCGGCCTGGCATCCCGGCCGGCTCACGATGCGGTCGCACGAAGATCCGCGCGTAATACCACCCACGATTGCACCGCGAGCGCACAGATAATGAGCCCGGCAAGCGCCAGCGCCGCGGTTCCCACCGGCGCGGCGGTCAAAGTCCGCACCGCTCCGAGGCCGCCCAACACCACCACGAGTTTGACCGCGTAGCTAGCCAGGGCCCATCCGCTCCCACCGGGCAGGTAACGTGCACTGCCCCAGGTCACCACCTGGAGGATAAACGCAATGAGGGTGGCCCATCCCACGGCGCAGGCGTGCTCACCTTGACCGGCAAGCAGGCACATCGCTATTCCGATTATTCCGACGACGACGCATCCGAGTGTTGCGCTTAGCTGGGCACGGCGCAGCAAGCGCGCGGCGCCTCCGCTCGGGGCGGCCCCCCACCCGGATTGGGCCCTCATTGATGTTCCTCCGCTTCCTGCACCGGCTCTGTTTCCCTCGCCTGCTCAATCATGGAAACAGGCGCATCTCCGGCATTCTCCTCCGGGATTCGCTCCCCGCGCGCCGCCGAGCTGCGCCGTCGGCCAAACATCCCGAAGGTGACCACGCAACCGAGCACCACCCCCGCCGCACCGATCAGGGCGACGTGCCGGGCGGGTAGCACAATAAGCAACATGCAGCTGAAGGAGAAAATAGCCGTCCACAGATAGAGAATGAGCACGGTGCCGGTATGCGAATGGCCCAGGCGTAGCAGGCGGTGGTGGAGGTGGCCGGCGTCGGCGTGGAAAGGAGACTGCCCGCGGGCCAGGCGCCGGGTGACGGCCCAGATGAAATCAGAGAGGGGCAGCACCACCACGGCGAGGGCCAGCAGCAGCGGCAAATACGCCGGGAGCGCGTAGCCGAGGGAGGTGGATTGCGGATCGATCTGCCCGGTGACCTGGATAGCCGAGGCGGCCAGCACCATGCCGAGCATAAGCGCGCCCGAATCGCCCATAAAGATACGAGCCGGGTGGAAATTATGCGGCAGAATCCCGGCGCACATCCCCACCGTGGCCGCCGCGGCGGCGCAGGCAACCGAGGTGTAATCCCCCGGGGTGGCATTGCGGGTAAGAATATAGGAATAAATAAAGAAAGCCAGGGAGGCAATCCCCACGATCCCGGCGGCCAGCCCGTCCAGCCCGTCCATAAAATTCACAGCGTTCACCGTGATGACCACCATGAGGATGGTGAAGAAAATCGATAGGCGGGTGGAGCCCACGGTCAGCCCCATAAAGGGCAGCGTGACGAACTGGACGCCCTGCCAGGCCATGACCCCGGCGGCCAGCACTTCGCCGGCCAGTTTCGTCATCCAATCGAGTTCCCAGATATCGTCGATGGCACCCACCAGGCACATGAGCCCGGCGCCCAGCCAAATCGCCCAGGCTTGGGAGGCAGGCCCGAGCACCCGGTGCAGGTAGGGGATCTGTGAGGCAATGGCGAACGAGGCCGAAAATCCCAAGAACATCGCCACCCCACCCAATCGCGGGATAGGCACGGTGTGGATATCGCGTTCGCGCACCTGCGTCATGGCGCCCACGCGCAGCGCCAGGCGCAGAATCGCGGGAACTAGGAAGTAAGTGATGGCGCAGCTGAGCACCATCATGAGCAGGTAGACGCGCATGCTCTCTCCTTCCTAGTGCTGTTGCCGTTCAGTCTAGCCGGCTCGCACCGTGCTTCAGTGCGGCGCCGCCGCATCGCTTCAGCCCAGCGGCACGATGGCGGCAATATCCTCATCAGCAATAGCGCCGTGGCGCAGGATCTGCGCCCGCTCTCCCGCGAAGCTCACAATGGTGGACGGCACCCCGCCCGGTGCGGTGCCCCCGTCCAGGTACACCGCGACTTTCTCGCCCAGCTGCGCACGGGCCTGCGCGGCGGTGCGGGCCGGGGCGTGCTCGGTAAGGTTCGCGGAGGAAACGGCTAGCGGGCCGGTGCGGCGCAGCAGCTCCAGAGCGAGCGGATGATCGGGCATGCGCAGCGCCACGGTTCCGTGGGTTTCGCCCAGGTCCCAGCCGATGCTGTTATTCGCGGGGAGGATGAGGGTGAGAGCCCCGGGCCAGTACGCCGCGGCGAGTGCGCGGGCGCCGGCCGGGATGGCGGAGGTCAAACGGGCGGCGTCCTCCATCGAGGCGACGAGCACCGGGGAGGGCTTATCGCGCCCGCGCCCTTTCGCGGTGAGGAGCCGGGTGACAGCCGCGCGCGAAAACGCATCCGCGCCCAGGCCGTAAACGGTATCGGTTGGGAGAACCACGAGCTCGCCGCGCGCGAGGGCGGCTACCGCGGCATCACAGGTGTCCATATTCTGCCTCCAAAAAACGTTCTCGCCCGGCCAGGTCCCGGCCGGTTGCCACCCGGGTGAAACCCTGTGTCCGAGCGTATTCGCGCAGGGGCGCGCTCTGCGTCTCGGCGTGTTCGAGAACGAGGATACCCCCGTCCCGCAGTAGCTGCGCCGCGCGCGCCACGAAAAGCCTGGGCAGGTCCAGGCCGTCCGCTCCCCCGCCCCACAGGGCCCGCGCCGGATCGGCCCGCACTTCTACGCTCACGGGCGTATCGGGTGGAATATAGGGAGGATTAGCGACGACGACGTCGACCGCGTGGTCCAGTTCGGGAAGCGGCTCAGTCACATCGTGGTGCAGAAAAGTAACGGGCGAGCCGTAGCGAGCATTATTGGTGGTGGCCAGGTGCAAGGCCCGGGGATCTGTATCGACGCCGATCACCCGGGCAGCGGGGACTTCGGTAGCGATACTCAAGGCAATGGCCCCGCTGCCGGTGCCAAGATCGACAACAAGGGGGCCTGCCTGCTGCCCGGCGGCGCCGTTCCGCGCCGCCGCTGCGCCGTCGTTCCCCCTGGCGGTACCGTTCCCGCGGGTATGCGCGGCTACGCACGCCCGCGCGGCCGCGATGGCGCGGTCGGCTACGATCTCAGTTTCCGGGCGCACAATAAGCGCATCGGGGGTGGATACCAGCTCGAGGTAGCGGAAATACATCCGCCCGGTAATATGCTGAAGTGGCTCGCGCGTGGCGCGGCGGGCCAGATACCGGGTGAAAAGTTCGCGCTGTGCCGGAGGCGGGGTGGTGCGCGGATCGGGGCGCTTCCCGGCGGCAGCTTCGGCCAGCCAGCGGGCATCGGCGGCCGGCGAATCTACCCCGGCCGCGGTGAGCTGCGCGGTGGCACCTGCCAGCAATTCCGCCCAGGTGGTCATAGCGCTCGGCTACCTTCTACTTTTCTTCCGCGGCTTCCATACGAGCCGCTTCATCCATAATCCGGGCCGAATCGATGACGGCATCCAAGTCCCCATCGAGAACCGCGTCGAGATTATGGGCCTTGTAGCCGGTGCGGTGATCGGAAATACGATTTTCCGGGAAATTATAGGTGCGGATGCGCTCGGAGCGGTCCAGGGTACGCACCTGAGAATGGCGCAATTCCGCGTTTTCAGCGGCCTGTTGATCCAGCTGGAGCTGACGCAACCGGGCGCGCAACACCCGCATAGCGGATTCACGATTTTGGATCTGCGATTTTTCATCCTGCATGGAGACCACAATCCCGGTGGGAAGGTGGGTAATACGCACCGCCGAATCGGTGGTGTTCACGGACTGTCCGCCTGGCCCCGAGGAACGGTACACGTCAATCCGCAGGTCATTCGCGGCGATTTCCACTTCGCCCGGGTCATCCACTTCCGCGAAAACAAGCACCCCGGCGGTGGAGGTCTGGATGCGCCCTTGGGATTCGGTTACGGGTACGCGCTGCACCCGGTGGACCCCGCCTTCGTACTTGAGGTGGGCCCAGACGCCTTCGGAAGGATCCTCAAGCTGCCCGCGGGAACGGATGGCAACCTCAAGGTCCTTATAGCCACCCAGCTCGGTTTGGTTGGCACCCAGCACTTCCCAACTCCAGCCCTTGGAGGTGGCGTAGCGTTCGTACATGCGGGCCAGGTCCCCCGCGAAGAGGGCGGATTCTTCCCCGCCGGCCCCGCCTTTGATCTCCATAATGACATCGCGGGCGTCGTCTTCATCGCGGGGAATAAGGACTTCCGTGAGTTCCTGGGAGGCTGCTTCGTAGCGTTCTTCCATTCCGGGAAGTTCGGGACGGAAGAGTTCAGCATCTTCCCCGCCCTGGGAGATGATTTCCTTAGCTTCGGTGAGGTCCTGTTCGGCCTGCAGGAAACGCCGGTACACGCGTACCACCCGCCCGAGTTCGGCATAGCGCCGCCCGAGTGAACGCAATTTATCCGGGGAGGAGAGAACTTCCGGGCTGGCCATATCCGCTTCGATTTTTTCAAATTCAGCGAGATGGTGCTCGGCAACCTCACGACGTGTATCAGCCATAACGAGGACCTTTCTTCACGCGCACCCAGCGCGTGCCCTGCCGCCACCGGAGAGTGGCGACCCTACCGACAATGGTGCAAAAAGAAAAGGAGCGCCCTTGCGGTGACGCTCCTTTCCGTGGCGCTTACTTCTTGCGCTTGCCGTAGCGTGCCTCGAAGCGAGCCACGCGCCCACCGGTATCCAGGATCTTCTGCTTGCCGGTGTAGAACGGGTGGCAGTTATTGCACACTTCCACGCGCATATGGTCACCGTTGTAGGTGGAACGGGTGGTGAACTCATTACCGCAGGTGCAGGTCACGGAGACCTCGTGGTAATCGGGATGGATTCCCTGCTTCATTATCTCTCCTTGGTTCGTAGCTGCCCCCGGGTCCGAGCATGGTTCTCCATATCACGGTGAACCGGGAGCCGACAGAAAATTATGGCACGGGCGGGCCGGCCGAGACAAGGTACCGTGCGCGTATCACATCACTATGTGCGCCACGCGCTCGGTACCCGGCCACCCGGCCGGCTCCTCCCGCCGTTTTTATTCGGCTTATTCGCCGCGCGATCCTTGCATGGAACGCATAATCGACACGAGGAATTCCGCGTTATTTTCGGTATTCCGCATCCGCTTGAGCACGAAGTCCGCCGCTTCATCCACTCCGAGAGTTCCCAGGGCCCGGCGCAGCTGCCAGATGACCTTGAGTTCTTCGGGCTTGTAGAGCATTTCTTCGCGGCGGGTACCCGAGGCGTTGATATCGATCGCCGGGAAGATACGCCGATCCGCGAGCTGGCGCGAAAGGCGCAGCTCCATATTGCCGGTGCCCTTGAATTCTTCGAAAATAACTTCGTCCATCTTCGAGCCGGTTTCCACCAGCGCGGAAGCGATAATCGTGAGCGAGCCACTATTTTCGATATTGCGCGCCGCACCGAAGAACTTCTTGGGCGGGTAGAGCGCCGCGGCATCCACACCACCGGAAAGGATACGCCCCGAAGCCGGTGCCGCGAGGTTGTAGGCACGCGAAAGGCGGGTGAGGGAATCGAGAAGAACCACCACATCCTGACCGAGTTCCACCAGGCGCTTGGCGCGCTCAATAGCCAGTTCGGAGACGATAGTGTGATCCGAAGCCGGGCGGTCAAAGGTGGAAGCAATCACTTCGCCCTTGACGATGCGACGCATATCCGTCACTTCTTCGGGGCGTTCATCCACGAGGACCACCATGATATGAACCTCGGGATCATTCGCGGCAATCGCCTTGGCGATCTGCTGCATAATCATGGTTTTCCCGGCCTTCGGCGGGGAAACAATGAGGCCGCGCTGGCCCTTGCCAATGGGGGCAACCAAATCGATGGCGCGAGTAGACAGGCCCTTACGTTCGGTTTCCAGGCGCAAAATCTCATCCGGGTAGACCGGGGTGAGCTTATTAAAGTCCGGGCGGCGCGCTGCTTCAGCTGCGGGCAGGGAGTTAATAGTATCCACCTGGACGAGCTGGTTACCGGACCGGTTATTGTTTTGATTATTGTAACGACGGCGCGGATTACGCTTGTTATTGCGGTTATTATGCGAGGAATTATCCTCATCGTGCTGGCGAATAGCACCCACCACGGCATCCCCGCGGCGCAGACCGTACTGGCGCACCAGCGCGGTGGAAATCTGCGCATCATTGGGGCCGGGCAGGTAGCCGCCGGTGCGCAGCACCATCTGGTTACCCTGGGTATCCACAATGCCGGCAACGGGAACGAGGGTATCCTCCGCCTGGCGCTTACCGGCCGGAATCTCCTGGCGTTCCTCACGTTCGGGCTTAGAAGCCGGCGCGGAATCCTCCGCCTCGTGATCCGCGCGATCAGTACGTTCAGCGCGTTCCGAGGTGCGGCGGGAGCGGCGGGCTTCTTCATGTTCCTCACCGCGCCGGTTGCGCTTGCGGCGGCGGCGCTCCGAGGTGGTGTCATGGTGGTCACCGGCGCGGCGTTCCGCGGCATCGCCAATGGCATCCAGGGCCGCGAGGGTGTTTTCGTCACTGAGGGAATCGGAACGGCGGGCAGTCGAGGCAGCTTCCTGCTTCGGTTCGGGCAGATCGATATGCACCGGTTCGCGGTGATCCCGGCGCACTCGGCGCCGCACTTTACGTTCCTCACGTTCATCGCGGCCGGCGGCGGTACTGGGCGCCGCCACGGGTGCGGCATCAGCACTGGCGGCACTTACCGCGTGGGGGCGGGTGGCTGCTTCCGCAGCGGTCGACACCGAGGCGGCTTCATCCGCGCTTTCCTTCTTCGCTGCGGGCTTTGCCGTGGTGGCAGCAGCGGGCTTTTCGCGCGTTTTCTTGATATTGGCGAGGCTATCTTCCTTGCGGGGCCGCCCGCGCCGCGCGGGGCGAACTTCGCGAATGGCCGCGAGCAGGTCCGCCTTCTTAGCTTTCGGGTCAATGTCCAGGCCGAGTTCTTCGGCGAGCGCGCGCAGCTGCGGCACCCGCATCGTTGAGATTGCGCCTGATGTTGGGGTTTCCGTCACGAGGTTCCTTCCTCGGAATTCAGGGGTTGTTAACGCACTTATGACAATTTCAAGTACGTGGGAAATAACCGGTATAAGAACGTCGGTTAGACCTTAGTCTACACCAGATAGGCGCCCCGTGTGGACATTCCAGCGGTATTCACCGTAAATCCACGCCGCTGCATCATAGAAACTGTGTCAGCGTCAAGGCGTGAAAATACTAGCACGGATGGGCCCGCACCGGAAATAACGGCCGGGAACCCGGCCGCGCGCAGTGCCCGCACCGCGTCCGCGGAGGCCGGCATCGCCCCGGCGCGATAGTCCTGGTGGAGGCGATCCTCGGTGGCCTGCCACAGCAAATCGGGGTAGTGCTCCAGGGCAAGGGCGAGCATGGCGGTGCGCGACGCATTAAAAGCGGCATCTGCGTGCGGAACGGTATCCGGCAACGCGGCCCGCGCCTTTTCGGTCAGGAGCTGTTCCCCGGGAATAAGGAGGGTGGTGTCCACCGCGGTGGGGATACGCGCCGCCCGGGCCTGCGTTCCTTCCATCCACGTGACGACGGCGCCCCCGAAAATCGCCGGTGCGGCATTATCGGGGTGCCCTTCAAATTCGGTGGCGAGGGAGAGGAGCACGCCGTCGTCGAATATATCGGGGCGATCTACCAGGCCGCGCACTAACAGTAAGCCGGCCACCACAGCCGCCGCGGAAGAACCGAGGCCGCGCCCCTGCGGAATTGCGTTAACGCAGTGCAGTTCAAAACCGACGCCGGGCAGGGCCGCCGCCTCAAAACCGCGGCGCAGAGCCCGCACGATGAGGTGATCTTCACCGGTGGGAAGAACATCCGCGCCTTCCCCTTCGATACTCACCCGGGTAGCGCCGGTGGTCAGGCGCACGCTCACTTCGTCCCAGAGGTTATGCGCCATGCCCATGCAGTCGAAGCCGGGACCGAGATTGCCGGAGGTTGCCGGGACCCGCACCCGCGCTTCGGAGGTGGCGATACGCATTAGGCCACCTCCACCCGCACGAAGCTCGCGGTGCGTACGGTCGCCAGGCCCGCGGCGGCGGAAAGATCCGCAATGGTTGCTTCCACATCGGCTTGGAGGGCTTCGTGGGTAGTAACCGTGAGGCGGCACAGGTGATCCGCGGTGGGCGATTCTTGGCTCACCCCGCTAATGGAAACATTATGGCGGGCAAAAGTCCCGGTAACCTCGCTGAGAACACCCACGTGATCGGCCACGTCCATGCTCAGCTGGAAGCGCGAGCGCGCCTGGGAGGGGGGCAGAATCGGCAGCTCGCCGTACGCCAGTTCGCGCGGAGCCAGCCCACCGTGCACGCGGTGATGCGCGGCGGCCACCAGATCGGAAAGCACCGCGGTGGCGGTGGGGTTCCCGCCGGCACCCGGCCCGTAGAACATGAGCCGATCCGCGGCTTCGCCCTCCACCACAATGGCGTTATAGGCGCCGTGCACGGTAGCGAGCGGATGCTGGGCGGGAATGAGCGTGGGGCCCACGTACAATTCAATGCCGTCCGCGCGCCGCTTGGCGGAGGCCACCAGCTTGACCACGTAGCCGCCACGCCCGGCCGAGGCAATCATCTCCGGGGTGATATCGCGGATTCCGTGGGTGTGCACATCCGAAAGCTGGACGCGGGTGTGGAAAGCGAGAGAGGCCAGGATGGCGCATTTTGCCGCGGCGTCGTACCCGTCCACATCGGCGCTCGGATCAGCTTCGGCGTAGCCGAGCTCCTGCGCCTTCTTCACCGCGGCATCGAAACTTTCCCCGTTGGTGGTCATTTCGTCAAGGATGTAATTGGTGGTGCCGTTGACGATTCCGAGGATATGGGTGACGCGGTCTCCGGCGAGGGATTCGCGCAGCCCGTAAACCACCGGGACGGCCCCGCCCACCGCGGCTTCGTAATAGAGGTCGACGCCGGCACGCGCCGCGGCGTCGTACAATTCTGGACCGTGTTCGGCCAGCAGCGCCTTATTTCCGGTGACCACCGAGGCACCGGCGGCAAAAGCGGCCAAAATATATTCGCGCGCCGGTTCGATGCCGCCCATGAGTTCAATAACAATATCCGCCTGGGCAATAATGGCGTGGGCATCGGTGGTGAGCAGCGTGCGATCAATGGCCGGATCGCGCGGGGCCTCCAGGTTGCGCACCGCAATTCCGATCACGCGCAGGCGCGCCCCGGCTCGCAGGTTAAATTCTTCCGCATTGGCTTGCAGCAGGCGGACGACGGCGCTTCCTACCGTTCCCGCCCCCAGCAGGGCAACCTTGACTTCCTTCACGCCTACTCCTTATCTTGACGAACGCGCCGCGCGGATGCCGGCTCGGCCGCGCGGATGCGGCTTGGCTCGGGCAATACCGGCTCGGTCCGGGCGATGCGCCGGCCTCTCTGTCCTCGCGTGTCCTAGCCTAGCGAAGGTAGGGCCGGGGCGCGCCACCGGCCCGCCCGCAGCGAGCGTATGGGCTCGGTATGCGGCAAAAACTGGGTGTGGCGCCCGCCACGCGGATGGGTACAATATCCCCATGGAAAATGCATCAACCGATGCACAAAGAGAAAGCGAGGTGCGCGATGCCCACTGTGAAAATCAAGGACGTCACCTTCGGCTCCGGGCCGACAAAAATCCTCGTGTCCATTACGCCCGCCAATGGTGACGAGCTGCGGACGCAGGTAGCGAAGCTTCCCGAACAGGACATTGACGTTCTGGAATGGCGTGTGGATTTCCTCGAGGATCTTTCCACCCTCACCGAGGTGGGAACCCTTTTGCGTGAGTCCACGAATCTACCGATTCTGGGCACCTTCCGTTCCGCGGCGGAGGGTGGCCAGAAGGCGATTATGCCCGATGATTACGGGCCTTTGGTGATCCGGCTCATCCAATCCGGGCTGGTGGATGCGGTGGATGCGGAGCTGTTCCGCACCGGGGCCTGGACCGAACGCATTATTCAGGAGGCGGCCCGGGCTCAGATTCCGGTGATCGGTTCCTACCATGATTTCCGTTCCACCCCGCCCGAAGATGAGATCGTGAATCGCCTGCGGCTCTTGCAGGTGCACGGGGCGTCTATCGCGAAAATTGCGGTGACTCCCGCTCATCCCGGTGATGTGGTAACGGTGCTCAACGCGACCTACCGGGCCAGCCAGGAGCTGCACGTTCCGCTCATCACCATCGCCATGGGGGCGCTGGGCACCATGAGCCGGATTACTTCCGCTATTTTCGGCTCCGCGGGTACCTGGGGTCAGGCCGGGCAGGCCACCGCGGCCGGGCAGATCGCGGTAGCCGAGCTGCGCCCGGTGGTGGACGCGATTTCGGCGTGGAGCAGCGCCCCGGATACCTGGGAAAAGCCCGCTCAGGTGAGCGAGGCCGTGCTGCCGGAGGATTAGTTTTCGGCGGCCGGGTAATCCGCGTCTAGCGCGAGGATATCGGCCACGGTTTCCCCGCGAATAAGCCAGCGGGCCCGGCCGCCGCTCACCGCAATAACTCCCGGGCTGGGCAGCATATTGTAATGCGAGGCCATGACTCGCCCGTAGGCGCCGGTGGCCGGCGTGACAAGCAGGTCACCGGCGTGAATATCCTCCGGGAGGGCGACGGCGCGCACCACAATATCGCCCGATTCGCAATGCTTACCGACAACTCGGCAGACGCGCGCACCTTCGGGATTCCCCTGGGTGGCCGCCACACCGGCAGCGGGATCCGCCGCGCTTGCCGCGGCGGCGGCGTCGGCCTCAATAGTGGTGCCTGTGCTGGTGCCCGTGCCGGTGTTGGCCGGCACGCGGTCCACGAGGGCCGCGGTGTAATCGGCGCCGTAGAGGGCGGGGCGGATGTTATCGGACATGCCTCCGTCCACCGAAACGTAGGTGCGGGTGCGGGTGGCATCCACGTGGACGTTCTTGACGGTTCCCACGGTGTAGAGCGTCATGCCGGCCGGGGCAATAATGGAGCGGCCCGGTTCCACGGAGATGCGCGGGGCGGGAATGCTGCTCTCGGCGCTGTGTCGGGCAACTTCCGCGGCGAGCACCGCGGCGAAGTCGCGCGGGGTGGGCGGAATCAGGTCCGCGCCGGTGTAACGCACCCCGTAACCACCGCCCAGGTCAATTTCGGGGATGACGGTTCCCAGCTCGCGGGCCACCCGGGCCCGCAGATCCAAGATGGCGCGTGCCGCAGCCACGAAAGCTTCCGTCGCCACAATTTGAGAGCCGATATGCGAATGTAATCCCACCAGGCGCAGCCACGGATTGGCCTCGATGCGCTCAATCGCCTCCCAAGCCGCGCCGCTGGCGAGCGAGAGACCGAATTTTTGATCCTCGTGGGCCGTGGCAATGAAATCGTGGCCGCCCGCGTGAATACCGGAAGTCACCCGCACCACGACGGCGGCGACCTGCCCGCGCCGCGCGGCCGCGGCGGCCACCAGATCCACTTCGGCCAGGGAATCAACCACCAGGTGGGCAACCGCATGGTCCAGGGCCAGCTCGATTTCCGCCGCGGATTTATTATTGCCGTGCAAGCCGAGCTGGTGCCCGCGCGCTCCGGCCGCCAGGGCGATGCGCAACTCCCCTTCGGAACAGGTATCCAGGTGGAGGCCTTCTTCCAGCATCCACCTGGCCACGCCCACGCTGGCAAAAGCCTTGCAAGCGTAGTAAACATCCGCTCCCGCCAGCTCCGCAAAAGCCTCACTCATCGCGCTCACCCAGGCGGAGGCCCGGGCGCGGGCATCGGCTTCATCCAGGATGTAGAGCGGTGTACCGAAGCGTTCTGCCAGGGCGCGCACCGAGCACCCGCCCACCTCCAGGTCACCGGGAAGGCGGCGTACCGTGGTGGACCACACCCCGGTGGGCGAACCCTCGGGAAGGGGCGCGGGCAGCTGCTCGAGATTACTTACCGCGGCGCTCACCGCGGTGCTCACCGGGCCGCTCACATTTTCTCCGGGGCGCTCACCCCGAGCAGGTGCAAGCCATTGGCGAGGACCTGGCGGGTGGCGTCGTTCACCCAGAGGCGGGTGCGGTGCAGATCGCTGACTTCTTCATCCGCGCGCGGGGTAACCCGGGCCTTGCCGTACCAGGTGTGGTAGGCGCCGGCCAGTTCTTCCAGGTAGCGGGCCACCCGGTGCGGTTCGCGATTGGCCGCGGCCAGCGAGATCACTTCCGGGAAGCGGGCGAGCTGCCCGATCAGATCAGAATCGGCTTGCTCCAGGAGTTCCGGGGTGAAGGCATCCGCGCGCTGCACCCCGTGTTCGGCGGCATTGCGGGCCACATTCGCGGTGCGGGCGTGCGCGTATTGCACGTAGTAGACCGGGTTGTCATTGGTGTGCGAGGCCAGCACATTGAGGTCCAGCTCCAGGGTGGTATCCACCGAGGCCCGCACCAGCGAGTAGCGTGCCGCATCCACACCCACGGCGTCCACCAGATCCTCCAGGGTGACCACGGTGCCCGCGCGCTTGGACATGCGCACCGGAACACCATCGCGCTTGAGATTGACCAGCTGGCCGATGAGGATTTCCATATTACCGCCCTTGCCGGCGGTATCCCCGAATGCCCGGGCCATGGCGTACATGCGCCCGATATAGCCGTGGTGATCCGCGCCGAGCATATAGACGGCGTGATCGGCCCCGCGGTGGCGCTTATCGAGGTAGTAGGCGATGTCACCGGCGAAGTAGGCGGTTTCTCCGTCCGATTTCACGATGACGCGGTCTTTATCATCACCGAAATCGGTGGAACGCAGCCATACCGCGTTATCTTCTTCGTAAATAACACCGCGTTCGCGCAGTTTTTCAATGGCGGCGGCAACCGCTCCGGAATCGTGAAGGGATTGTTCGTGGAAGAACACATCAAATTCGGCCCGGAAATCAGCCAGGGAACTCTTGATCTCCGCGAACATGAGCTCCACCCCGCCGGCGCGGAATACTTCCTGAGCTTCGGCTTCCGGGAGGGTGCGCGGATCGGGACGCCCGGCGGCTAGCTCCTGGGAAATAACCTGATCGGCAATATCGGAAATATATGTTCCACCGTAGCCATCTTCCGGGGTTTCGCGGCCCAGCGCCGCGGCCAGCAGACTTTCCGAGAAATGGTTGATCTGGTTGCCGTGATCATTGAAATAGTATTCGCGCACCACGTTCGCGCCGGTGAAGCTGAGAATCCGGGCGAGGGTATCCCCCACCGCGGCCCAGCGCGCCCCCCCGATATGGATGGGGCCGGTGGGATTCGCGGAAACGTATTCCAAATTGACGGTGGTTCCGGCGCCCGCCTGGGAGGAGCCGTAGCGCTCGCCCTGTTCCACGATGCTGCGGGCCAGTTCCCCGGCCGCCCCGGCCGAGAGGCGAATATTAATAAAACCGGGGCCGGCGACCTCCACCTGGGCGATGCCGGCCACACCTTCGAGGCGCCCGGCCAGCAGGGTAGCCAGGTCACGCGGGGGCATCCCGGCGCGCTTGGCGAGTTGCATAGCCACATTCGTGGCCCAATCCCCGTGCTCGCGCGAACGCGGGCGCTCGATTTTCACCGCGGGAATATCACCATCGAGGTGAAGCTGACCTTCATTACGTGCGGCGCTGATTTCCGCCGCGATACATGCACTGAGTTCTTCCGGAGTCACGCATCTAAGTGTACGTGCTATCTACGACAGAATTACACCGCCACCCGCCGACGTGGTAAAGTAGCGCAGTGCGCCCCGATAGCTCAGGGGATAGAGCGTTCGCCTCCGGAGCGAAAGGCCGCAGGTTCGAATCCTGTTCGGGGCACAAATCGCACGAAAATGGGCCCGCGTATCGAAAGATATGCGGGCCCATCGCTGCACTGGTGGCCCCAGCTGCGCCGTCGTTCTTGACGAGTGCGCGGCGCCTTGAGCTGCGCCGTCGTACTAAAACGCGGGGTTAATAGACAAAAAGTGGGTCTAATGACGGCGTGTCGTTGGCTTGGATCCGGATCAGATCCGTACGAATCGGGTACACAAACGAAGTGCGAGGGAGAGCACCGTTTGTCCCCGATTTCGTGTCTCTAACGCGCACTATGGCGCCTACACGGCCCAGAAAGCGGCTCTGACGCCTCTGCCCACCCCGTGGCTGTGGCGCATGGCAGCCCGGACGGAACGAGTTTTCCGTCAAGGCATGTCACGCAACGGATGTCAAGGAAGCAAGCTTATTGAGGTGCCCGACCTCAATAAGGCCGACTTTTCGTTGGTATGACAGGGCAAACTCCCGGTATAAGACCCACCATTTGTCTATTAGCCCAAAACGCGCGCCGCAGCCGGAACGCTACCGGCCTTTAGTACTCAACCACCAGGCGCCCCACGACCTCGTGATTCTTGAGCTTCTCGATGCCTTCGGGGATCTCCTCGAAGGGAATGGTGGTGACCTGCGGGGTGAGTTTCCCGGTGGCCATAAACTCGTAAATCCCGGCAATATCGGCCTTGGTGCCGCCGTTGGAGCCGATGAGGCGGCACTGGTTGAGGATGAGGCTCTTCGTGGAAATAAGCGATTCCAGCTTGCCCATGCCCACAACCACCACGGTGCCATCACGGCGGATAATATCCACGGCGTCCGCGGTGGTGGTGCCGAAACCGGCGAAGTCCACGATGAGGTCGAAAGTAATATCGGAGAAGTCCTTAATATCCTTCTTCACGCCCTTGGCGCCGATCTTTTCGGCCAGCGGCCACACCTTTTCATTAATTTCAGCCACGTACACATCCGCGCCGGCGAGCACCGCCACCCGCGCACCGATCTGCCCGAGACCGCCCAGGCCAATAATCCCCACGGTTTGGCCCTTCTGCAGGCCGCCCTGGGTCACGACCGCCGCGTGGGAGGTCATCCCGGCATCGGTTGCGGCCGCGCCCAAAATAAAATCAACGCCGTCCGGAAGCGGAACGAGCGCTTCGGCCGGAACCGCCATTTTCGGCGCAAAACCGCCGTCAAAACTGTAACCGGGGGCACCGGCCGCGGTGGTGGGGCACACACCCACGCGATCCCCAACCTTGTACTCCGTGACGCCTTCGCCCACTTCAGCCACCACGCCCGAATTTTCGTGCCCGATGGTGATGGGGCGCTTGGCGAGCATGGACAGCCAGCCCTCATCCGTGAGTAGACCAACATCCGAATGGCAAATACCGGCCGCCTTCATCTCCAGGACCACCTCGCCCGGGCCGGCCGTGGGATCGGGAACCTCATTGAGAACAAGCGGTTCGTTGGTATTCGTAAATTGCCAGGCCTTCATCACAACTCCTTCTGTGTGGCGGTGCGGCGCATCGATGCGCTGCAAGGGACTTTAAGCCTAACACTTTTTGTTTGTTTCATCACTATTTTCGCGGAAGTTGCGCTGAGAGCGTGGCGCGCCGGCGTGGTCCAGAATGTGGTACGACGACGCCGCTCCCGACCGCGCTCCCCTCCCGCTACCGGTGTTTAGATCCGCACCGAGTACTGCGAGTTATCGAAGTAGCTGCGCATGGCGCTGGGTTCGTCGGTAATAATGCCATCGACGCCCAGGTCGAGCAGTCCTTCCGCTTCCACGGCGGAATTAATCGTCCAGGCGTGCACCGCCAGCCCTTGCGCGTGGGCGAGCTGCACAAACCGCGCGGTGAGAACGGGAACCGGGTGGCCGAGTGTGCCGCTGCCAGACTCATCCCCGGCTCGGGGCGAGCGGCTTGAGCGCGAAAGCGGCCACGGGCGGGGTAACGAGCGAAGGCCGGGCAGCGAGCGAAGGCGGGGTAGCGAACGCGGGCGCGGCAGCGCGATATCTACCGGCACTTGAACGGCCTGGAAGCCACGCTGCGAACCGGGGAATTTGGCGATGCGCACTCCCTGCACGCCAGGCAGGCGGGAGAGCGCCATGAGCCAGGCCACCGCCGAGCGGCCCAGCGAAAATGTGGCCCCGGGCAGCCGGCTGCGCATGCGTTCCACCCGGGCCTGGGAGAAACTGGCCAGGCACACCCGCCCCGCGGCCCCGGTGCGCCGCACCGCTGCCACCAGCGGTTCCACCGCGGCATCGGATTTCGCGTCCAGGTTAAAAACGGCGTCCGGGAAGGCGTCGAGGACTTCATCCAGGCGCGGCGGGCGCTCCCCGGCTTCGTTGCGGACCTGCGCTACTTCCGCCCAGGTGTGCGCGCTGATCGGGCCAACGCCGTCCGTGGTGCGGTCCAGGAGCGGATCGTGGAGGATGACCGCTACGCCATCCGCAGTGGCGTGCACATCCGATTCGATATGCCGAAATCCCGCGCGGTAGAGAGCCTCAAAAGCGCGCAGGGAGTTTTCCGGGTATTCGTTACCGCCGCCGCGGTGGGCGATGATGAGCGCGGGCCCATCAATATCGTAGAGTCGCCCCATTACTTGCAATCCGCCTCGAGGGGCTGGGCTTGGCGTTCTTCCAGGAAGGCGAGCGGGTCGAGGAGTTCGTCGTTGGCGGCGTGGATCTCCAGGTGGAGATGCGGGCCGGTGGAGTAGCCATTCGAGCCCACCGCTCCGATCACGTCACCGGCCTTGACTTTGTCACCGGCCTTGACGAAAACTCCGTCGTCGTACATGTGGATGTACCAGGAGCTGAACTTTTCTCCGTTAATGGTGTGCTCGATAATAATGAGATTATTTGAGCGGCCCTGGATGCCTTCGCCGGCGTGCTTGACCACGCCGTCAGCGATGGCGTGGATCGGGGTGCCGGCCGGGGCGCCGAAATCCTGCCCGGCGTGGGAGGAAACTTCCCCGGAGATCGGGTCCACGCGGGTGCCGAACGGCGAGGTGAGGCGATAGCTACCCTCGGGCAGCGGCTTGACGATAAGACGATCCGTAGGGATATCAAAAGCGGCGCGAGTACCGGAAGCTCCAGCGGAGGTGGGGCAGGCGCGGCGCGGATTTTCCGCCGCGGTGCGGGCCTGGGCGCGCTGAATCGCACCGACTTCCCCGGTGAGCTGGGCCGGGGTGGTGAATTCTTCTGCCATGGGTGCCACGAAAGCTGGGTTCGCGGCCTGCGCCGCATTGCCCTGCAAGGTGGACATAACGGGAAGCACCATGCCCAAGCAGGCCACCGCGCCAATAAGAATATTGCGGTAAGGAGAAACGGAACGCGCTACCGCCCAGTGCGCGGCCGCCCCGGCCAGGATCCGGTCCGAGCGCTCCCGGTTCTGCGCCCGCCCGCGGGCTTCACCCGCGCGCACCGCCGCGTCAATATCCGATTCGGAGAGGACTTCGGTGCCCTCGGTATCGGTGGTGATTCCCACGGTGCCGATTCCGCCGGTGGGCGCGGCTTCGCAGGCGGCGATGGTCAAAGAAGAAGGAAGAACGACGCCGAAAGCGGCCCCGCGCCCCGCGTTCACCTGCGGTTTTAGTTCCGGGGTGGGGAGCGCTGTGGGCACCGCTTCGGTGCTCGCGGGCGCCGCGACGCGGGCGCGTTTGCCGCGCGCGGGCAGTTCGCTCACCGTTGCGAGCGGTGCGACTGTTGCGGGCGCGGTAACCGTTGCGGCCGTTTCTGTTGCCGCAGCCGGGGCGACGACGGCGGCGCGGCGCCCGCGCCGCTCGGGTTGCGCAGCTTCGGCTCGTTTGCCGGAGGTACGCACCTGGCCGGCACTTTCAACGGTAGCGACCGCGCGGGAAGTTGAAAGGGACTCCGGCGCGGCAGCGCGGCGGGCACGCCCGGCGGAAGTTTCAGGAGCCGCCGGAGTTACAGGAGCCGCCAGAGTTGCAGAAGTTACCTGAGCGGTGGGAGCGGCGACACGTGCATGCGAAGCATGCACAGCGTGCGCCGCGCGTGCAGGATGCGAAACAGGCACCGAGGGTGAAACGGGCACGGCGTGCGAAGCCGCCGCCCGGGAACCCGCAGGCCGAGACGCCACCGAGCGCGAGCCCTCCACGCTCATATCAGCAGCGGCGCGTGCGGCGCGTTTCCCGGCGCGCTCCTGCGGAGCCTCATGCGCCCGGGCCGCTCTGCGCCCGCCGCGAGAGGTGTGGTGTACCGCGCTCACTGCTCTCCTCATTTTCCCTGCCAGATGGCCGGCTCATCCACCGGCCCGTCACTATTACAAAATGATAACGGTCAGCGCCGGAAAGGCAAAGAGTTTTCACCACATGAGCCGTATCGCATCGCGCCCTACCGGCCCCACGCCGAACCGTTCCGCGCCCTCATCGCAGCAATCGCACCCCGCCCAATCCGCGCTATCTCGCCGTTTTAGGCACGGCGCTGCATGGAATCACGCACGTCCCCGACAAGGTCTTCAATGACATCTTCGAGGAAGATCACACCCGTTACCTTTCCGTTATCTTCCACGATGGCCATATGCGTTCCCGAGGTTTGCATAGTTCGCAGCGCGTCCTCCACGCTGGTTCCGGCATCAAGGCTGCGGACCGGCCGCACCAAGCGGGCGGAGATAGGCAGGTCGCGCTGGGCGGCGTCGAGAATATCCTTCACGTGAATGTACCCGACGATATTCCCGCCGCTCACGAGTGGGAACCGTGAATATCCGTGGTCGGCCACCAGCCGTTCTACCTGCGCGGGCGTGGCGGTGCGCGGGCAGGTGACCACCTTATCGAGGGGCAGCATGGTGTCCCCCACCTGGTGTTCGGAAAATTCCAGCGCCCCGGTGATAAGCCCCTGGGTATCCTGGAGCACCCCGGCCGCCTGGGAGGCATGCACAATCGCCGCAACCTCGGAAGCGGTAAACGCGGAGATCACCTCGTCTTTCGGTTTCATCCCCATCCAGGAAACGATATGCACCGCGAGCCAGTTGAGCGATCCGGTGATCGGGCGGAAGACCCGGTCAAAAACCAGCAGCGAAGGCACAAACAGCATGCCGAGGCGCTCAGGATGGGTGACCGCCAGATTCTTCGGCACCATTTCACCCAAGATCACGTGCAGGGCGGTCACCAGGAGTAGGGCCAGCACAAAAGCAATGGTGTGGGCGAGGACCGCCCCGGCACCCACCGCGGCCAGCGGCACCAGCAGCAGCGCCGCGAGCGCCGGTTCCGCGAGCGCCCCGAGGGCCACCGAGCACAGGGTCACGCCGAGCTGGCAGGCAGCCAGCATTTCATTGAGGTTGCGGGAAGCCGCCAGGGTTTTCGCGGCGCGCGGATTGCTTTCCGCCAGAGGTTCCAGGCGGGAGGGCCGCGAGGCGGTGAGCGCGAATTCGCAGGCCACGAAATAGGCGTTTCCGGCGAGCAACAGCACGGTGAGGATGAGGGCGAGGGTATTACTCATGGATTTTCACCTCCACCGTTTCGACGCGTCGCTCGTCCATAGCACGCACTGTCAGCTGGGCGTCGTCGACCTCCACCGCATCCCCCACCGCGGGAATGCGGCCAAGTTCGGCCATAATCAGCCCGCCGAGGGTTTCGTAGGGGCCGTCTTCGGGTAGGCGCACCCCGCAGATGCGGAAGGCTTCGTCCGGGCGCAGCAAGCCGGGCACCACCCAGGTTCCCGGGGCGGTGCGGCGCGCGCCGGTGCCGCGGCGGTCGTGTTCGTCCGCGATATTGCCGACGATTTCTTCCACGGCGTCCTCGAGCGTCACGATTCCGGAGGTTCCGCCGTATTCATCGACGACGACGGCCGTTTGGCCACCGATATCTCGCAACACCACGAGGAGCTCGGGCAATTCCATCGTTTCGGGCACCGCAAATGCTTCGCGCATCACCGAGGAGGAGGTGACGGGCACGTCGGCGCGGCGCTCGGCGGGAATGGCCACGGCGGGGCGCAGGTGCGCGAATCCGCGGATGTCGTCGAGGCCACCCTCACCCACCACGGGGAAACGCGAGAAGCCGGTGGTGCGGGCCGCGGTGATCACGTCTGCCGCGGAAGCGGTTTCTTCCAGGTATTCCACCCGGCCGCGGTCGGTCATAATATCGATGGCCGTGAGCCCGCCCGCGCCGATGGAGGCGGTGAGCAGGCGCGCGGTGGAGGGCTCCAGGGTGCCGGCCGCCGCGGATTGGCGCACCAGGGCACCCAGTTCGGGACCCGAGCGCGCCCCGGAGATTTCATCGGCCGGTTCCACGCCCATGCGGCGCAGCAGCCAGTTCGCGGTGGCGTTGAAGGAGACGATCACGGGTTTGAACACCACGCTGAAGGCGTGCAGCGGGCCGCCCACCCGGGCGGCGGTGCGCAGGGGTTCGGCCAGCGCCATATTCTTGGGGACCAATTCCCCAAAAAGCATGGAGAAAAGATTGACGAGGAGGAAGGCCGCGGCAGCGGCAATAGCAACCGCGGCGGCGCGCGCCACCCCGGCCGTGCCCAGCCAGCCCGTCAATATTTCCGTCAGGGGTTGCTGGGCCACGTAGCCGAGCAGGATCGTGGTGATGGTAATGCCCACCTGGCAGGCGGATAGGAAGAGCGAAAGGTGGTGGAGGCGGCCGGCCACGCTGGCGGCGGCCGGGTCCTCGGCGGCGCGCGATTCCACCGCGGCCGGGTCCAGGGCCACCAGGGAGAATTCCGCGGCCACGAAAAGCGCGGTTCCCAGCGTGAGGAGGATGCCGAGAAGTAAAAGAAGAGCGTTGGTCACATAAACTCCAGGGTAGGTGCTTCTTGCAGTCTAGCGATTCGCGGGGGCGGCGCGCGCGGCCGCCGGAGTACGTGAGCCGCACGCACACGCGACCGGTCTGCGCGCGCCACTCGATGCGGGCGAGCACGCTAGGATTTACCTAGTAGCAAGGGAGGCAGCCGTGGATTCTTTACGTGTCATCTTTATTGGCGATGAGCTGGTGGCCGGGTACGGCGATGCGCGGGCGCTCGGGTGGACGGGCCGCGTGATGGCTCGCACCCTCACCGATCCTCCGCTCCTCCCCCTCACGTTGGCTGTTCCCGGGGAAACAATTTCGGAGATGGCGGAGCGCTGGGAGCGGGAAGTTGCCCTACGCACCGGCCCAGATATTGAATCGCGCCTGGTGATCGGCCTGGGTAGTCACGATCTGGAACGCGGTGGCACCATGGCGCGGGCGCGCCTGCACCTGGCTAATCTGCTGGATTCCGCGGACCGGATGCGCATGCGCCCCTTCGTGGTGGGCCCGCCCCCGCGCCCGGATCTGCCCCGCGATGTGCAGCTCAATTTATCCAATGCCTACCGGGATGTGACCGAGCGGCGGCGTTTCCCCTTCGTGGATACCTTTAGCCCCCTGGTGGATCACGAGCAGTGGAATACCGATATGGACCTGAGCGGGGGTTATGCGCCGCGCCAGGCCGGTTACGGGCTTATGGCATGGCTGGTGCTCCACCACGGGTGGAACCAGTGGCTCGGGATTCGCGCGGCGGCCAACTAGTAACCAACTACATAGCCCCGGCACTACAACGCGGCGGCCGACCACCAGATCGACCGCCGCGCAGCTCACTACTCGAAAGCAAAGCTTTTTAGCGACTTAGTAGTACGCCCCCTGCCGGAAATCCCAGCTGAGGAAGGATTCGGAAAGCAGCTGGAGAATCCGATCCAGGTACACGCCCTTGCGGATGAGCACCGGCGCGGGAGTGACCATGCGCTGCCCGTTCTGTTCGGGCACCAGTTTCCCGGATTCGTCCACGAAGGACACCATCACGCCCTGCTCCCAGCGGGTAGCTTCGGAAGCATCGGGCTGGATGGACGTCACGTAATCATCAGCTTCGATCACCAGGTCCGCTTCGGTGGCAATATCGGTGCCGATTCCTTCCACCTTGCCGCGGTTCCCACGCCCGGAGGGGTTCGCCGAAGAAGCGAAGACCAGCTTCCTATCCTTCTCCCACAGGTCCGCGGCGATCTGTTCGGCGGCTTTGCCGTAGCGGATCACGAAGCAGGAGGTTCCGCGCCCGTCACGCACGAGGTTGCGCGCTTCGCCTTCTTCCGGAATGTATTGTTCGGCAGCCTCGGCCCGCCAGGGCAGGATGCAGCCCATGAGGATATCCTCGTCCCAGTTCTTCTGGTAAAAATCGCGAATTTCCGGGGTGAGTTGCGCCAGGGTTTCCAGTTCTTCCATGGAGCCGCACAGCACCACGGCGGGCTTATTGCGTTTGCGGTTCTTCACCGCGAATTTGCGTTCCAGCCCGGCCGAATCGGTGGTGGCGATAATATAGCCGACCTTGGTGGGGACCACGCACATGGCGCCGCCCGCGCGAAGCAGCTGGGTGGCTTCCGTATTCAGTTCGCCATTCCAGTGCACATATCCTTCAGCCACGCGGGCCTCCTTCTCCTCTACCGTGGGTGGTTCCGTTTCCTCGCGAAACGTTTACGCGGTGGCCGTTTTTAGTACGACGACGCCCGGCGCGTGCCGCGCCGGGAAACCGCGCACTCTGGACACTAATGTAAATTCCAGATTCTGAGACGATGTGTTCACATATTGGACGCGCGTGAATCGTTCCGCGGACTAAAATACCCGCCTGCCCGGGGGAGATACGGAGTAACATATCGGGTGGATTGTCGAAAATATCGCCGATTGCCAATGAGGACACGGCACGGCACACACCATACGGAAGGGCACTAGCGGGAATGAGCGGAGTGGGATCTGAGGGAATCGACGTTCTTGTTGTGGAATCCGGAATCCTCCGCATTGAGATCTCCTACGCCGGGAAAACCGGCTGGGCACTTGCCCATAACCAGGTTCCCGTTATCAAAAACATCCTCGTTACCAATACGTCGGATAGCGAGGCGAGCGAACCAGCCCATCTGGAACTTTCCGCTCGCATTGGCGCGGATTCGCTTTTCGAGCTCACGGTTCCCCTTCCTGAACTCCGCCCCGGAAAGGCCGCCCCGGTAGCACCGCGTTTCCTCGCGCACACCCGGCTCGACCCGAGCAATCCTCTCTTACAGGCCACCGAATCCCAACCCGGAACCCTGGAAGCACATCTGCGCACCGAGGGGAGTTCCGCGGCCGGGTATGCCCGAGCCGATATACGTATCCTCGCTCCGAATGAGTGGTTCCACGCTCCGGCATATTTTGAGTCCCTGGCGGCTTTTGCGCAGCCCAACGCCCCGCAGATTCCCGCGCTGGTGCGCAAGGTTTCCGATTTACTCAAGGAAGCCACCGGCGATGCCTCGGTGCAGGGCTACCAGGCCGGTATCGAACGGGTGCTTCAAATCATGTCGGCTGTCTACGCGGTTTTAGCCGCCGAGGATATCCGTTACGTCACCCCACCCGCGTCCTTCGAAAATACCGGCCAGCGTATCCGCACTACGGAGGAGGTTCTCACCGCGAAAGCCGGCACCTGCATCGACCTGGTCCTTACCTATGCGGCCCTGGCGCAGTCCTGCGGGCTGCTCCCGGTAATTATTTTGGTGCCGGGGCACGCCCTCGTCGGTATTGCGAGCACGGAGGACGGCCTGCGCGAACCGGTTATTACCGAACCGGCCTCCATCAATAATTATTTGCGTTCCGGTGCGGTTCTTGCTTTAGATGCCGCTTTTTACGACGCCGCGCTCAGCTTCCCAGATAACCTCAATCGCACCAAGGCCAAGCTGACAGACGGTACTGTTCTTGCCCTCATCGGATTGGCGGAATCGCATAGGGATGGATTGCGCCCGCTTCCCACTCAAGCCCCTCCAGCTGCTGCCCTGCCGGATGCCTCAAGCACGGCCTCAGCTACAGCCGAGGCCGAGGCCGCCGCGTCCGCACCGCAGGCGCACTCTCCCGCGGCGGCTATTCGAGCTGCCGGGAAATTGGCGCAGCAGTTAACCGGGGATGATTCCGCAGACTATCTCACGTTGGATACCAGCGATGCGGCGCCGGCCCGGGTGCAGCGCTGGAAGCGTGAGCTCCTGGACCTCACCTTGCGCAACCGCCTCCTCAATATCAAACCGGCCAAAGAAGTCCTGGAATTCGAAGTTCGGGCTGGAATGCTGGCGGATATTGATGATCGCATTTCCCGCGGGGATCGTATTACGATGCGCGCTCAGGATGATCTTTCCGATAATCGTTTCCTGCGCGGAACTACGGATGTGAGTGATTTATCCGATGCTGAGGTGAGCGATGAGCTGAGCGAGCGCGGCATCCTGTTCGGGCACGTAACGGAGTACCGCTACGCCGAATTCTTTAAGAACTTGGCTCGCACCACGAAAACGCTGGCGGAGGAAACCGGCTCAGCCAATCTTTATCTCATGCTCGGAACGATGCGCTATACGAGCAAAAACGGGAAAGATGCCAGCGCACCGCTCTTCCTCCTCCCGGTACGGCTGGGTGGCGGTTCAGGCCGTTCCCGTTTCACGATCCAAGCCGATAACAGCGCTGAGGCCACCCCCAATCATTCTCTGGTGGAATGGCTCCATCAGGAACACGGCGTGCATATCACCGCGCTTTCCGAACCGAAACTTGATGCTTCCGGTCTCGATATCGACTACGCGCTCCGTGAGATTTCCGCCGCGCTGGTGCGCGAGAATCTTCCCTTTACGGTGACCCGGGATGTCTACCTGGGTATCGCCAAGTTCTCCACGTTCGGAATGTGGCGGGATCTGCGCGATCACTGGGATATTTTCATGGAATCTCCGGTATTTGAACACCTGACGCTGCGCCCCGGGGAAAGCTTCGTGGAGCCGAGCGACCTCCCGCCGATTGAACAGATTACACCGAATGAGGCAGAGCTCAATCTTCCTATTCCCGCCGATGGGGCGCAGATGCGAGTGGTATCCGCGGCCGGTCAGGGATATAGCTTCGTGGTGGAGGGACCTCCGGGAACCGGGAAATCCCAAACCATCACGAATATCCTCGCCCACCTCCTGGAACAGGGGAAACGAGTACTATTCGTAGCTGAGAAGCAGGCCGCGCTCGACGTCGTCAAAACACGCATGGAACGCATTGGCCTGGCACCTTTTATTCTCGATTTACACGGCGGGGAGCAACGCCCCCAGGCGATTCGGGATCAATTGCGCGGCGCGATTGACGCGAGTGTTCATTACGATATGCACCGCTGGGATAATGCCCGGGCACTGCTGCGTTCCCGCCTCGAACCCCTCGCCGCCTACCCGGCGCTCGTGCACGGAATGAATGCGGCCGGGCATTCGCTCTGGTCGGCCGTCACCGCCTCCCTCGATCTTGGCGAGGGAGCGGTCGCGGTAGTTCCGCAACGCTTCGTCACCGATCCGAATGCGCGCGCAACTATCGCCACTATCGATGAAGCGCTGCCCAATATCGCGGTGCGTGCACGCAGTACCGACCTGGCCGCCATGTCCGCCTGGCAGCTGGTGGGTCCGTATCACGCCCCACTCCCCGACCTCATCCATGCTTTTGACGGGCTCGCGGCCATGGCCGCGCAATGCGAGAAATACCCGGAGCTGGTCGATACCCTCAAGAGCGTTCCGCTTTCGGATGTACGCAAGGCACTCGATGGAACCTCACCGCTACTAGATCCGGAGGAGGCCCGGCAGCTGGCCTCCTCCACCTGGAAAATCGCAACGGTTGCCGATAAGCTTTCCCGGCTAGCTCCCGAACTGGAGTTTTTCACCGACATTTTCTCTCCCGCATTCTTCGCGTACGGCGATACCTCCGCACTCAGCCGCGCGCTTGATGAGCTTGCGGAGGGCGGCTTCTTCGGGAAGAAGAAGCGCGTGGCGGCCTACCGTTCAGCCCTTATTCCGGCACTGCCCGCCGGGCGGGAACCGGATATCGAGGGCGAGCACTCCCCTGATACAGTCCGGGCCGCGCTCGGCCGGCTCAGCTATATGCGCCGCGCCCTAGCTGATCTGGAAACAGAACTAGAGAATATCCCGGGTGCACGCCAGCGCGTGAGTGTGGCTCTTAGTGACCCGAGCGCTCCGGCAGCGCTCGCGGAGGCCGCGGATTCTCTCCAGCGTTCTTTGGAGCTTTCCACCCGCTTCCCCGCCCTGGTGGAGCTCACCCGCCGCGCCGGCAGCCTGGATGATGCTCGCGCCGCGCTCGACATCATCAGCTCCACCTGGGACGCCTGGGCGACTGCCGCCGATCTGCAGCTCCCTTCGGAAAACCGGTGGATGAGTGTTTTCCAAGAATGGTATCCGCGCTGGTCAGCAGCCGGGCGTGATTCCCTAGCTGCCGCGGTCGAATGGCACCGCGCCACCGCGATCTTGCGCAAGAACGGCCTGGAAGAATTCCAGCACCAAATCGAAATGGGCGAAGTGCCCGACCGTGACATCTCCCTCGCCTTCCGCCGCGGGGTGGCCTCTACCAGCGCGGAAGAACGCATGCGCGCCTTCAGCGGCCATATTTCCCTCTCGGAACAAAATAGTTCGGATCTCACTCGCCTCCAGGAGGCTTTCGCCACGATCCAGGGTGAAGCCACCCAGGCGCTACCGGCGACCCTCATGGCGCGGCGGTCCTTCCGCCCCGGGGAGCTCCACGGGAAAGTGGGGACTCTGCGGCGCAACCTAGATCGCAAACGCGGGGCGCGCAGTTTCCGCTCCTTGCTGGAAGAATTCACCGAGGAGATCCTGGAAGCCACACCCTGTTTCTTCGCTAGCCCGGCATCGCTTGCCACGTTCGTAGATCCCACTGCCGTAGTTTTCGACGTCGTCATTTTTGATGAGGCGAGCCAAATTACCGTTGATCAAGCAATGGGTGCCATCGGCCGCGCTAAAGCAGTGATTATTTCCGGGGATAGCCGGCAAATGCCACCTACGCGGTTCGGGAAAACCGGGCCCTTCAGCGGTGACGATGAGGATCTTGACGATCCGGATCGCCCCCTCGTAGAGACGGTGGTCAGCGATCTGGAGTCAATTCTTTCCGAGGCGGTCGAGTCCGGCCTGCCGCGGCTGTGGCTCTCCTGGCACTACCGTTCGCGGGATGAATCCCTCATTGCTTTCTCCAACGAAGCCTATTACGAAGGCAAACTCTCCAGTTTCCCCTCGCCGGGTAACGCGGCACTTTTCGGCGGCGCGGGCGTGAGTATGCGGCGCGTTTCTGGAACGTTCGACCGCAGCCGCGGGGCCACCTTCCGAACCAACCGGGTGGAAGCCGAAGAAATCGTGCGCGATATTCACCGGCGCCTCAATTCTCCGTCATTAGCGCACCAATCAATTGGCGTTGTCACTTTCAATATCCAGCAGCGCAACCTCATCCTTGACCTGCTGGAAGACTCACGCGATCCCCTCATCCGCGCCGCGATGGAACAGGAAAAGGACCCGCTTTTCGTCAAGAACCTCGAAAACGTCCAGGGCGACGAACGCGATGTCATTATTTTCTCCACCGCATTTTCACCGCGCGAACCCGGTGGCCCGCTTCCCCTCAATTTCGGGCCGCTCAGCCGCGAGGGCGGTGAGCGCCGCTTCAACGTCGCCATTACCCGCGCGCGCAGCGAGGTTCTGGTGGTCACCTCCTTCGATCCGGAAGACATCGACCTCAATCGCACCCGCTCGCGCGGAATGCAGGACTTACGTGAATACATGCTGCGGGCCCGCGCGCGTACTCAGAACGACGGCGCAGCTCCCGCACCGGCCGATTCGGCTGCGGAGGGCAGTTCCGCGCTTCCCCGCGCCCTGAGTATTAATGACAACCCGGTGCGTGATCGACTCATGCACGAGCTGCGCGAGCGCGGCTGGGAAGTGGAGGGTGATTACGGCCTGTCGAGCTACACCCTCGATATCGTGGTGCGCGAGCCGGGTAGCAAGGTGTGGCTTCTGGCTGTCATGTTCGATGACGAAAAATGGAGTTCGCTCCCCACCGTGACGGATCGTGATATTACTCCGCAGCTGCTGACCTCCATGATGGGGTGGCTCGCGGTGGAACGCGTGTGGCTCCCGGAGCTGCGGCGCGATCCGGCCGGGGTCATTGACCGCATTGATGCTTCTGCGCGGAAAGCCAAGGAACGGTACGCGGCGGAGGAACGGAAGGCCGAAAAACGCCAGGAGCGGGCCGCGAAAAAGCTGGCCGGCCGCAAAGCCAAACTCGCCCGCGCGGCAGCAGCGGATAGCGATGCCGCGCCTAGCGAGGAACTCACCCCAGCCCCGGAAAGCAGCCGCGCCCCGGTAAGCAACCACCAGGACCCGGATGCCGAATCGGCTCTCACCTGGCGCGAAGTCCCCTCGGCGCATCGCAACACGCACACGAAAGCGAAACGTGCGGCTGAGCCAGATCAACACGGAACCCCGGAGGATCCGCAACCAACCCCGCAATCTGTTCCGCAACCGAAGCGAAGCACAATTCGGGTCGCGCTCAAGCCAGCCACCCCGGAAAATCCCATTGATACATCTGAGGAACGCTGGCGTTTTGGGGAAGCCTGGGAAAAACACGGCACGAAACCCGGAGAATCCGTCCGTCACCTAAGCGAGAGCGTTGATGACTGGGGCGCGGATATTCCGCCATGCCCAGCACCGTTAACTCTCCCGAACACATCTCCCTTGGGGAGCCGCGAGGAGCTGGAATTCCCCATGTCTACCGCGCGAACAGCCGAAGTTCGCGAAGCCGTGCGGGAGATGATCGAAGAGAGTGCGCCGCTTCCTTTGCAGTCCTTGCGGGTAGCGATTGTTAAAAGGTTTGGGCGTCAACGGACCTCCGAGAAGGTTAACAAAATACTCGATACGTTCATCCCTCAGGATCAGATTTTCGTTGATGATTCCGATGGCCAAGAATTCGTATGGCCTGAGGATGTTTACCCGGAGAATTGGCATTACTACCGCCCCTATCCCGGCCGAGGCATTAACGAGATTCCGTTGCGCGAAATTTATAATATGGCGCGCGTATTAGTGGAAAAGTATCCAGAAGAATACCAGTGGGGCCAATTCCCTGATGAGGATTTCGTGCGCCATGTTCTCAAAGAATTCAGCCTCTTACGGCTCGGTCCGGACGCCTGGGGGCGAGTGAGTGAAGCGGTGCTTTTGTACGGTAACGAGCACCGGGACTAGCCGGCAGCGAAGCGGCTCCCGCACCGAACATAATGCGGGAGCCGCTTATCTTCTACCATTCAAGCGGATCGCTTGTGCCGCCCTCGTGGCGGGCCGCCTTGACCGATTCGGCGAAGCCGGGGACACTCACTAAACGCAGAGTTTCGTGGAGCGCCAGCCAGTCATCCTCGCTCAACAAAACGGCATTGGCTCCCCGGCCCGCGATAGTCACCGGCGCGCTGTGTGCATTCACCGTCTCAATGAGCTCCGGCAGATTTTCCTGTGCTGCGGCGACGGGGATAACGTTCATACCGCGAGTCTACGCAAAGGAATAAGTCGGGGCGAGGGCCGTAGCCGATTCCCAAAAACCGAGCTCACCCCGGCCACACCAACTTACCCGAGCGGGCGGCGCTGGTAGAGGCGCAGTGCGAGCCAGAGGAGCGCGCAGGCCGCGAGCGCCGTCGTCGTTCCTATCCACCACAGGCCCGGAACCTCAGCACCACTCGCCACGGCGCCCACCGCATCATTCAAACCGAGCGGGCTGTAGCACGCGCCCGCCTCCCACATGCCGCCGAACGCCAGCACGAGGTACGCAACGAAACCGATACCGGCGCTGGCCAGCATATTTCCCGTCGCCACCGCGGCCAGGACCACCACGGAAAGCAGGAAAATAATCGCGAGCAGCCAGAGTGCCGCGGCTCCCAGGAGCGCAAGCACGGCGCCGTCGTCGAAAAGAATACGGGTGAGGAGGCCGGCCACCGCGCTGCCGCCGAAAGCCACCGCGGCCACCAGGAGCACCGTGCTCAGCATTTTCCCGGCGAAAACGGCCGTGCGGCTCACAGAGCGCGTCACGATCAGCACCACCGGGCCGCCGAGTATCCCGGTGACGATCTGGTAGGCGCCGAGCATCACGAAAAGCACCCCGAAAATCTGGTGGAGGTTTTTCACCCATTGCGCGTGCGCCTGGATCCAGGTGGGCTCGGGCATGGCCGCGCCGAGCGCCGCGGCGGTATCAGGCCCGGCCAGCGCGGCAATAATATCGGGGGCGTAGAGCGCCGTGAGCGGGGAGACCACCGCGAGCAGCAGCGCCAGGCCGAGCACCACCCAGGTGCTGGGCACGCGCAGCAGGCGGCGCAGGTCGTAGCGCAGCACCGCGCGGTTGCCGGTGCGGATGTGCGTAGCGCAAGTGTCCGCAACGCGAGTATCAGTGGCGCGAGTATCAGCAGAACTCATTGGCTTACCTTTCCGCGCGAGAGGTATTCGTATACATGCTGGAGCGAGGGCGGGGCGACATCAAGCTGCGCCTCCACGCCCGCTGCCCCGCATGCCGCCGCGATGGCGGTGCGTGCCGCTTCGGTATCCGCGCGCGCCACACTGACCTGCACCGTGGCACGTTCGGGCCGGTAGAGCGCGAGCACTTCATCGAGGGGACCTTCGGCGAGGAGCGTTCCCTCATGCAGCATCCCCACGTGGTCGCATACCTGCTGCACATCCGCGAGCAGATGCGAGGTGAGAAGCACGGTGGTACGCCCGGCCAGCTCGCGAATAATATTAAGCACATCGGCGCGGCCGAGCGGATCAAGGGCGCTCGTCGGTTCGTCCAGCACTAGGAGCCGCGGAGCACCCACCAGGGCCAATGCAATTCCCAGGCGCTGCGTCATGCCGCGGGAAAACCCGCCAATATTCCCCGGGGCGCGGGTCAGACCCACCAGCTCGAGCAGATTGGTGGCCCGGCGGCGAGCCACCGCGCGTTCCACCCCGGATACCTCGCCGAAAAATTCGAGGGCTTGCGGCGCGCTCATCCACCCCGGCAGGCTGGGCACATCCGGCAGGTAGGCGACGCCGGGCACCGGGGCGGCCGGCAACGTGCCCCGTTCATGCCCGAGCACCCGCGCCGTGCCGGAACTGGCGGCGATAAGCCCCAACAGAATTTTAATTGTGGTAGTTTTCCCGGCGCCGTTTCCGCCGATCAGCCCGTACACCGAGCCCTCGGGCACGTGCAGATTGACATCCGTGAGGGCGGCGAGCCCCGCAAAATTCTTACTGAGATTTTCGGTGCGGACCGCGTACGTCTTATCCATAGAGCTCACGCACCGTTTCGCTCGCGTTGGCGGCTTGGGTTGCGGGCGCTTGCGCTGTGGACGCCGCCGCCTGCGTTCCGGGCGCTTGCGTTCCGAGCACCCGCGCCGCAGCGGATTGCTTCTCCCAGACGTGCCGTTCCCGCAACGACTTGTTCGCCCGCGCGTACATAAAGAGGAACAGCAAAGTCCCCACCAGCGAGCCGAGCAGCACAATCACCACCCACCCCAGGCGCGGCACCCCGGCGAGCTGCCGCTCCGGCCACCGCGACAGCAGCACCAGGCTCGTGATGAGCAGGGCGAGTTGAATCAGCGCCACGATTCCCAGGGCGATCTGTGCCGCCGCGGGCAAAGCAAGAAAATCTTCCATGGTTACTCAGTTTCTTTCGTATCGGGTGAGGTTGTGGCGCCGTGTGCGGCACCGGCGGCGCCCGCGGGTGCGGCCGGGGTATCCGAGTGCTTACGTTTGAGCAAACGGTCCAGATTCCGTAGCGCTCCGCGCGTAGTGGCGACGACGACGCCAGCTGCCACCGCGGGAAGCGCCACCGCGGTGCATCCGGCCAGGAGGGCTGCCGAGGCTGGGCGGTGGCTGGCGTAGCGGTCTTGTGCTGCAAGCGAGAGGAGGGCCGTGGCCTGTAATCCGGCCGCGAGCGCGGTAGCTGGAACATCCATGCGTTCGCGATTACCCCAGGCCGCGAGCGCTGTGCCGGCAGCCCCGAGGAGCGCAGCGGGCGCCACCGCCCGCGCTGCCGGAACTATGCGGCGCGGGCGCAGGTTGGCGCGAAAACCGGAGGGAAGAAGCCGGTGGCGGCTGGCCACCAGGGCGGCTGCTCCCACGGCGAGGGCTCCGCCAAGAGCTGGCGCGATGCTGAGGGCGCGGCAGGTGCGGGGAGGAATATAGTCTTCCAGGTCCGGGAGGGAATCATCCGGGCGGATCATTCCCAGGCGCACCGCGAGCGTGCCCATATTAATATCCCAGCCGATCCCGAAGCTGCGCGGCACGAAAATCCGGGGATTTTCCGGTTCGAACCAACGCGCCCGAGCTTCGCGGGAGCGCAGGGCTTCCATGGAAGCGGGGATTCCGAAGATTGTGGGAACTTCGTAATCAGTGGGAACCCCCGAATCGGTGGGAATCCCGGAATCGGTGGGGGCCGTAGGGGTTGTAGGCGAGTTAGGCTCCGGCATTGTTATCACCTCGGTCGGTTGTGAGGGCGGTGAGATGGGATGTGACGACGGCGGCAAGATTGCGCCATTCGCCAGCGAGTCGTTCCCCGTAGCTGCGGCCAGCCACGGTGATCGTGTAGATCTTGCGCGGGGGCCCGGCCGGGGATTCCTCCCAATGAATGGCCAGGTGACCAGCCTTTTTGAGACGGTTAAGAAGCGGGTAGAGGGTGCCGGCCGATACCGCCATACCCCCATTTTCCAGGCGCTGGAGCAACGCCCCGCCGTAGGCCGGCGCCCTGGAAAGCGAGGCGAGCACAATAAGTTCAAGCACGCCTTTACGAAGCTGAGAATCAGCCACCACTCCCCCTTTCATTTACCGCGGTGCGGGTGCCGTGCAGGTACGTTCGCACCGCTTGTATGCATCACATAGTAGTAGGGATAGCACAGTAGCGCGGCGAGTTTTCAGGATATGAGAAATCCAGTCGTTTCTGTGCTATTATTGAGCCAATAGTTCAGCCCGCCCGAGGTTCCTCGGTGTGGGCTGATCCTCTATCCACGGAGGTCGGGGGCTAGCCCCCGTTTCCACCCACTCTCCCACGGCTTCCCTTACTTTTTATCCAGGGAATAGGCAATGCTAAAACCCCGAACCTTTCGGAATTCCTGGCGCGAGGTAGGGAAGGCATAGCGGCCACCCTCGAAGTTGTGGTAGATATCGAGGCCCCGGCCCAAGAAGATGAGCCATCCAGTATCGGCACGCAACCAACGGTCGTGCGCACGCGAATCGAAAATCACATCGAGGTCAATGCCCTGCTCAGCGGCATTTTCCGTGATCTTATCGAGCATCCGAACCTGAAGTTCGTGATGCTCATCCTTCTTCGCCCTCAGTGTGAACAACCGAAAGCGGCATCGCTTTTCGGGTTTCTTCACTAGAGCCACAACCGCCATTAGCTCGACGAGGTTACGCCCCTGATACGAATAGCTGATGAACGGGTCATGCAATTCAACATCCGTACATCCCCGCAGATAGGAGGCAAATAGCAAATCGAAGGTAACACCGGTTTGCCCCTCGTCGAAGATGCGGTAGCCCGGAAACGCGACACTGTGCCGGCCAGATCCGTATCGGTGCAAAGATCCCTGCACGCCGTGGTCACCACTAGTTTCCAATACACGTTTCCCCATAAGGAAAATATAGATGACCGACCAGGCGTTCCCGGCAGAGGTGGCTGATCCCACCCCGCGGCTCACAGCATCCGCTTGCAGATCACCGCGCGAATCGCGCCTTCTCCTCCTGCATACTTTCTGCATAGTGACATTTTTGTCACTATGGAATACCACTGTGGATACGACGACGCATTTCCCGCTATTTCACCAGTTGACAAGCCAGTACCCCAAAGCCAACAGCTCCCCAGGACCGGCCACAAACGCCGTTCCGGCTTGCATAGTGACATGCATAGTGACATTTTTGTCACTATGGAATACGGCCATACACCGGCCAGCACCCGCGCATCATTTCACCAGTTCACAGGCGTATTTTCTGGAACTGGCATCCCGCGAACCCTCACCGTGAGCGCCACCTTTCTCTGCATAGTGACATGCATAGTGACATTTTTGTCACTATGGATTGTCGCTTAGCTCGGGCGCAAAAGTGGCTGGAATGGGGGTGCTTTCCGAGGTGTACTGCGTCTGTGTTACATATGAAGTACATCCGTGAAAACATACCCCCTCCCCGCTGAGATTCATGTGACTCCTGTGATTCTTGGGAACACTGGGGTCTCGAATCGAGTCGGATCGAGTCGAGCGGCGGCATACCCCGCCAAATCCCATCCCGCCAGCTAGCGGCGTCGTCGTAAAAATAAAGGGCCCGGAAAACCGGACCCTCTACGCTTCTCGCAACAGCGAGCACACCACTTTAGGAATTGGGGCGCTTGCCGTGGTTCGCCTTCTTCTTGCGGCGATCCTTGCGCTTACGACCACGCTGGCTCATGTTCTCTCCTCACGTCACGTTTTCTCAGCTCGTAAACGAGCAACCACATTAGCTTACCAAGGGCGACCGGTCAGGTAAATAAAACCGGCACAATGTGGCGAAACTACCCGAAACGGCGCGCGCAACAACCGTCGCGGCGCCCGCGCGAAGCGTAACGCGCGCTACCCGAAATCGCGAGTAGTACGCCGATACACCGAAATCTGCTGGGCGATGCGCACCCGCAGCGTCGCCGGCGCGACTTCCCGGCACGAGGCTCGCAAAATATCGCGCACGTGGGTTTCCGCTTCCGCCCGTTCCGTACACCGCGAGCACCCCGAAATATGGGCCTGCAAACGCTCGCTTTGCACCGCGGAAAGCTGGTGATCCAGATACTCGAAAAGATAATCAGTAATATCCCGGCAGGAACACTCCCCCGCGGCGCTATCTAATTCAATTCCGCGGTTCCGGAACGAGTCTTCTACCCCGCGCTGCAACCTATCCTCACCGCTCACTTCTTCTCCTTCTTCCCATAGCCGAGTTCACGCGCGTAATCCGCGAGCAATTCCCGCAGCTGCTTACGCCCGCGATGCAGACGGGACATCACCGTTCCGATCGGTGTTTCCATGATGTCCGCGATCTCCTGGTAGGAGAAGCCTTCAATATCCGCCAGGTAGACAGCCATGCGGCGGTCTTCCGGCAGCGCGCTCAAAGCATCGCGAATTTCCGATTGCGGCAGATTTTCCAAGGCCTCCGCTTCCGCGGACATCATCCCCGAGGAAGCATGCGAAGCCGCCCGATATTCCTGCCAATCCTCCACCTCCGAGGAGTCAGCCTGCTTGGGCTGGCGCTGCGCCTTGCGGTAATTAGAAATAAAGGTGTTATTGAGGATGCGGTAGAGCCACGCCTTCAAATTCGTGCCCGGCCGGTACTGGTGGAAGGCCGAGAAGGCTTTGGCGTAGGCCTCCTGAACCAAATCTTCGGCGTCGGTGGGATTGCGCGTGAGGCGCATCGCGGCCCCGTATAGCTGGTCGAGATACGGAAGAGCATCCCGTTCGAACCGCGCGGCGCGTTCGGCTGCGGTTTCATCGGGGGCGCTTCTCATTAGGTCTGTGCTCATCATGGTCTAGCCTAGTCCGTCTGCTGGACTGACATGGGTATAACGCCCGGAAAACACGGGTATATTCCCCGATTTAGTGTAACAATATAGGTATGGGTATGATTCGATTCCTCGCGCGGCCCCTGCTTGCCGCGCCCTTTATTGCACAGGGGTTGTCCACGGTACGCCACCCCGAGGACCACCAGGAACGGGCTGAGAACATCGCCGGCCTGGCCGGAATGGCCGGGGTTGATCTCGAATCCGTTGACACCACCACTCTCACCCGCGCGCTGGGCGCCGTCCAGCTCATCGGCGGGGCATTCCTTTCCATCGGCAAATTCCAGCGCCTATCCGGCGCGGCTCTCGCCCTCACCCAAATCCCGGTGGCCCTGGCCAATCACCCGGTGTGGGCGGCGGAGAAGAGCGAGCGGCGCGAGGTGCTGGGCGGGCTGCTCGGCGCGCTCGGGCTGGCCGGCGGCGCCGCACTGGCGTGGACGGATCGCAAGGGCAAGCCTTCCCTGGGGTACCGTGTTTCCGAATGGCGCGATCAGCGCAATGAGCTCGCGGATGTGCGCGCTCACGCACGCGAACAAATCAGAGAGGCGAAGCGTTCCTAAATGACTGACCTGTGGCCAGCACCCTTCCACCCCTCCCCCGTGCGCGGCAGCGTGGCCGTTCCCGGGTCCAAATCACTCATGGCACGCTTCCTTATTACCGCCGCGCTGGGCGGGCCCGGCACCACGGGCCGAATCCTCGCGCCCCTGCGCGCCCGCGATACCGAGCTCATGGCCCGCGCCCTCGCGAGCATGGGCGTGGGGGTCGCCTGGCAGCGCGGTACAACCGAAGCTGAGGGCGTCCTCGATATTTCCCCCGCACCGCTCCACGGCGCCACTATTGACGCGGGGCTCGCGGGAACGGTCATGCGTTTCGTCCCGCCCGTGGCCGCGTTCGCGCGTGGTGAGGTTGTGATTGATGGCGACGACGCCGCCCGCGTGCGCCCTATGGACCCGGTGGTGCGGGCTCTTCGTGATCTGGGAGTGGAGGTTGATGCCGCCAGCGATAGCGCCGGGCGTGCGGTCCTCCCGGTGCGGGTGCACGGCCAGGGGCGCCTGGCCGGCGGAACCGTGGAAATTGATTCTTCCGCCTCCTCGCAATTTATTTCCGCGCTGCTGCTGGCCGGCCCGCGCTGCGAGGGCGGGCTAGTGTTGCGTTCGGTGGGGCCGAAGGTTCCTTCCGCTTTCCACCTGGCCATGACGGTGGACGTGCTACGCCGGGCCGGTATTCACGTGGAAGAATTCGCGGCCGGCGGAGCGCCCGCGGATCGCGAACACCCGGCGGTGGAATGGCACGTGCATCCGGGCATCCCGCAGCTGGGCACAGTGGTGCTGGAACCGGATCTTTCCAATGCTTCGCCTTTCCTGGCCGCCGCTATGGTCACGGGTGGGACCGTGGAAATTCCGCGCTGGCCGGAGCATACCACCCAGCCCGGCGCGCAAATCGTCGATATTTTCACGGCGATGGGGGCGCGCGCCCAACTGCGCGATGGCGGTGTGCTTGAGCTGACCGGGCCGCGGGATATTGTACCCCTCGATGCGGATCTTAGCGATGTTGGGGAGCTCACGCCCACGATTGCCGCGGTGGCGGCCTTCGCCACCGGCCCGAGCGCGCTGCGCAATATCGGGCAGCTGCGCGGGCACGAAACCAACCGGCTGGCTGCGATCACCGCGGAGCTGAGCGGCGTGGGAATTCCCGCCCGCGAAGAAGGCGATGACATTATCATCACGCCGGCGGCTGCAGTACCTACGCCAAACAGCCCGATTATCCGCAGCTACGAAGACCACCGCATGGCAACTTTCGGGGCGATCCTCGGCCTGCGCATCCCCGGGCTGCGGGTGGAAAATATTGCGACCACCGGGAAAACCATGCCGCGTTTCGCCCAGATGTGGACAGACCTGGTGGACCGATGAGGGATATCGGCACCGACGATCCCCGCGTGCGAGTGCGGCCCGGAAAGGGCTCGCGGCCGCGCACGAAGATTCGGCCCGATTACTCCGACCGGCCCCTCGGCCAGGTCATCACCATCGACCGCGGGCGTTACACCGTGCTCATGAACGAAGGCACCCGCGTCATTGCGGTCAAAGCGCGGGAATTGGGCCGGGGCGCCGTCGTTGTTGGAGATAAAGTACGCCTGACCGGTGACCTTTCCGGGCGCAAGGACACCCTGGCCCGCATCGTTTTTATCGAGGACCGCAGCTCGCAACTCACGCGTTCCACGGACGAAGGCAACGAACGCGAACGCACCATCGTGGCGAACGCGGACCAGATGGCGATTGTGGCGGCCCTCGCGCAACCCGAACCGCGGCGCGGCATGATCGACCGCTGCCTGGTGGCCGCGCGCGACGCCGGCATGGATCCGCTCCTCATCCTCACCAAAGCGGATCTGGCGCGCCCCGACGCCTTGCGTGCGTATTACGAACCGCTCGGGGTCCCGATTCTCGCAACGGCTTTGGGGTACGACGGCGCAGCTCCCGCAGCCGGGGACGCGGGCACGCAAGCGGGTTCTGACACGGTGCCCGCGCCTGGCGAATCTGCCACGCAATCGGACGTGGACGCACTTCCCGCACCTCAGAACGCAACCACGCACTCGGGCTTGGAGGCCGTGCGCGCGGCGCTGCGCGGGCGCACCACGGTGCTCGTGGGGCATTCCGGAGTGGGCAAATCCACCCTGCTCAATGCGCTGGTGCCGGCCGCCGCGCGCGAAACCGGGCACGTCAACGAGGTGACCGGGAAAGGCCGGCACACCTCCACCTCCGCTATCGCCTTTCCGCTGCCCGGCGGCGGGCAACTCATTGATACGCCGGGGGTGCGCAGCTTCGGGCTGGCTCATCTGGATGCCGCAGATATCCTCCGCGGCTTCCCCGACCTGGAAGAAACCGCGCTGGAATGCCCGCGCGGGTGCAGCCACGAAGCCACCGAACCCGAATGCGCCCTCGATAGCCTCACCGATCCACGCCTGCGCGAGCGGGTGAGTTCATTGCGCCGCGTGCTCGCCTCGCGCGGCTTCGAAGAATGGGAGAAATAAATGGATGCTCACACCGGGTCTGACGCGACTACCACGCCCGCCGCGTTCGACGGTCGCGAAATGCTCAATGCCAGCTCCACCATCGCTTTTCTGCACACCGTTGCGGATGCCGTGGACGCCCTCACCCTGGAGCGTTATGAACGCCGCCGCCTGACCGTGGATACGAAGCCCGATAATTCGCCGGTATCCGATGCGGATCGGGCGGCCGAGCGACTTATCCGCGAGTATCTGGAGCGGGATTTCCCCGGGGATGCCGTGTACGGGGAGGAAGAGGGCGGCAGCCTGGAGCACGCCCCGCGGCGCTGGATTATCGACCCGATTGACGGCACCCGCAACTACGTGCGCCACAACCCGGTGTGGGCCACCCTCATCGGCGTGGAAGAAAACGGCCAGATGGTGGCCGGTATGGCTTCCGCGCCCGCGCTCGGGCGGCGCTGGTGGGCGAGCCGCGGCGGCGGGGCGTGGCTGAGTGAAAACGGGGGCGAACCCCAGCGCCTGCGCGTCTCCGATATTGACCGGATGGACCGGGCCGCTTTCGGTTTTTCTTCCCTCTCAAGCTGGGACGAAACCGGGCGCATGGCCACCCTCATTGCTTTCGCCCGCGCCACCTGGGGCACCCGCGCCTACGGGGCTTTCTGGCCCTACATGCTGCTGGCCGAGGGGGCTTTCGATATTGCCGCGCAGCCGGGCCTTGACGTTTACGATATGGCGGCGCTGGTGCCGATCGTGGAAGAGGCCGGGGGAACCTTCACTTCGCTGGAGGGCAAGCCGGGGCCGTGGTGGGGAAGCGCACTGGTCACCAACGGAAAGTTGCACGCCGCCGCCCAAGCAATTATTAATGAGACACATGTGCAGCCGGGTAGCCGGAACTAAGCGAAGGAGGAGCCGTGGGAAGCAGTGATAAGGCCGAGCCGTTGATCGAGAACGAGGGTCTTCCCGGCAGCGCGCCCGGTAGTGCGCCCGGTAGTGCGCCCACGAATGTGCCCGTGAATGTGCCCGTGAACGCACCCACGCATGCGCCCGCCAACACGCCCGCGCGCGAGGTTCTCACCTGGGACCGTTTCGGCGAGGTCACCCGCGAACTCGCCCGCGACATCTGGGATTCCGGCTACCGCCCAGAGATTATCGTGAGCGTGGCCCGCGGCGGACTGCTTCCCGCCGGCGCAATTGCCTACGCTTTAGACCTCAAGAGCATGCTCGTCCTCAACGTCGAGTTTTACACCGGCATCGGCGTCACGCTCAAAGATCCGCGCCTGGTGGAACCGTCCGGTGACGTGCGTGGAATGGCCGGCAAAAGGGTTTTAATTGTCGACGACGTCGCTGACTCAGGGCGTACCTTACGCTTCGTGAAGGAACTCTGCGAAGAGTACGCCACTGAGATTCGCGTGGCGGTCCTCTATGAAAAGTCGCGCTCGGTGCTCAAACCCGATTACGCCTATCTGCACACCGACGCGTGGATTGCCTTCCCGTGGTCGGATAAGGACCCGGTCAATGGAGGCCAGGCGGAAGCATAAAGCGGGGTGCGGTGCACCGGGCATTCCGCGGGCCGGTGCATTCCGTGAGCCGGTGCGCTCCGCGAGCAAGAACTCCATCGGGCCAAAATTTTTGTCGTAGCCCCACAGTAGGCTGAAGCCATGAAGATCTTGCACACCTCCGATTGGCACCTCGGGCGCACCCTGCACCGGGCGGATCTCACTCCCGCCTTTGAAATGTGGGTGGATCACGTGGTGGATACCGTGCGGGAACGCGGCGTAGATGCCCTTCTGATTAGCGGGGATGTCTATGATCGCAGCGTCCCACCCGCTCCCATGGTTGAGCTTTTTTCGCGCACCCTGCGCCGGCTCGCGCAACTCACCACGGTCATTTTGATCTCCGGGAACCATGATTCCCCGCAGCGCCTGGGATTCGGGGCGGAGCTTTTCCAGGAGCGCATTGTCATTCGCACCGATCCGCTGCGCTGCGCCCAACCGATAGAAGTGCGTGATCGCGCCGGTAATCTTGGAGCGCTGGTCTACCCCATCCCCTATTTGGATCCCGATGTGGAACGCCGCCGCCTGGCGGGCGGTGATGCGCACGCTGGTCACGCTGGTCATGCCAGTGCGGATCATTCGGAAAGCGCGGATAATGCGGATCGTGTCGATCATGTTGATCGCGCCGATGGCGCAGAGCTGCTGGAGCGTTCACACGCCGCGGTCATGCACGCAGCTTTGGAGCGTATTGCCGCGGATATTCAGCACGGTCCGCACGCTGGCAAGCCGGTGGCACGCATCGCTATGGCACACGCTTTCGTTGCCGGCGGGGCAGCCAGTGAATCCGAACGCGATATTTCGGTAGGCGGAGTGGAAGTTGTTCCCGCCGCGCTTTTCGCCCTGGGAGGCGCAGAGGCAAGCGCCACGGCGGGCCTGAGCTACGTGGCACTGGGCCACCTGCATTCCCCGCAGCGAGTGGGCGGTGCGCCAGAACCGGGCACGCGTGAAGCTAGCGGGCTGCCGCCTATGCGATACTCGGGTTCGCCCATCGCTTTTTCTTTCTCGGAAACCCGGCCCAAATCTTCTGTTCTTCTCACCTTTGAAGGCGGCGCCCTGGTGGAAGAAGAACTCATTCCAGCTCCGGTATGGCGCCCCATCGTCACCATCGAAGCGCCGCTAGCTGAGGTACTCAGCCCCGCACACCGTGATAATCGGGATAAATTCGCGCGTATTCTGGTAACCGATCCGGCCCGTCCGGCAGATCTCACCACCCGGGTACGGGCCGCTTTCCCGCACGCTTTGGAAATTCGCCACGTGGTGGATCCGGCCGCCACCCGCCACAGCACAGCGGATACCCGCCGCCTTGATGCCCTGAGTGTGCTGCGCCAATTCATGACGGAAAGCGGGCACCGGGATCTCACAGAAGAAGAAAACCAGGTCATGGTGGCGGCATGGGAAGCCGTCCGCACCGGGGAGAAGGAGTAGGGCCTCATGCAGCTGCGCCGCTTAGAACTTCAAGGTATCGGCTCCTTCGCGGGGCGGGAAGTTATTGATTTTGACGCCCTGGGAGCATCCGGGCTTTTCCTGGTGGAAGGGCCCACCGGAGCTGGCAAATCAACCATTATTGACGCCGTCGTTTTCGGGCTTTTCGGTACTGTCGCGGGCGGGAAAGAAAGCTCAACCGAGCGCCTGCGCTCCACGTATGTTGATCCCTCCACCACCAGCTACGCGGACGTTATTTTCACCATCGAAGCGGGCACATTCCGGGTGCGGCGCACCCCGAGCTTCACCAAACCGGGAAATTCCTCACCCACCGCAGCCACCGCGAAATTATGGAAACTCTCCGAAACGGCGGTGGACCTCGGGGATATAGATGGCGGAACTCCGATTGCCACCAAAGCCCGCGATGTCGGGGTGTATATCAGCAACCTCCTCGGCCTCAATGCAGAACAGTTCTTGCAAACTATCGTGCTTCCGCAAGGAAAGTTCGCCGAATTTCTGCGGCTGGAAAGCCAAGAGCGCACCAAGCTGCTCACCCAAATTTTCGATACCCGGGTATTTGGCTCCGTCACCCAGTGGCTCACAGATCACGCCCGTGCGGCACGCGGAGCTATCGCAAACGCTCAGGAAACCTTCGTGCGGGCCGTCTCCAATACCGCGACCGCCTTAGAGCTACCCCCTGAGGAAAGCGAGTCCCTTACCGCCGCCGCTCAAGGCGTGGATCTACCAGCTGAAGGCGAAGCGGTTGTTTCTGGCCTCGACCAGGCACTCGCTACCACCGCTGGGCGTGCTAGCGAGGCACTCGCCCAGGCTGAAAAAGCCGAGGCCGCGTTCGAACGGGCTCGGGAAGCTGAAAACGCACAACGCACCCTGGCTGCCCGCATTGAACGCCGCCGGGATCTGCGCGCCCGGGCCGGCCAGCTCCAGGAACGCGAAGCCGCTATCACAGCGGAACGTGTCCGCCTCGCTGCCCACCGCGCCGCCGCCCCGCTCCTGCCACATGTGCATGCCCTTGATCGGGCTCTCCAAGAGAGGCGCGATTGTGCCGTTGCCTGCACAGAAGCCCAAGCCCGCCTCGTGGCTGTTTTCGCAGAAGTCGGCACGGGCACCGGGGGCAAACACGGCCCCGTCACTGATCTCAGCCCTGCCGGGGTGGAATCCGGGCGCCGTCTGGTCACCGAGCTGAGCGAAGCTAGCGGGCGCCTGACCGAATTGGAGCGCTCGGAAAAAGAGGTAGAGACCAAACAGCAGGAAGCTGCCCGCGCTACCGAACAGCTCGCCGAGCGCCAGCGCGCGGCGGAAAAACTGCGTGAGGAAGCCACTACCGCCACAGCTGAACGCGAGGAAGTAGAGGGCAAGCTCGATACTGCCCGCACCACCGCCAGCGGTGAGGCTGCTGCCGCGCAGCGGGTGCGCAGCGCCACGGAACTCCTTGAGGTATTGGAGCGGGTGGCCGCCAGCGAAAAAGCGGAAGCAGAAGCCCGTGCTGCGCTGGCAGATGCTCTCACCCAGGTTCAGGAAAAGGAAAGCTCCGCCAGGGAAATCACCGATGCGTGGGTGCAGTCCACCGCAGGTGAATTAGCGGGGCAGCTGCGTGAGAATGAGCCCTGCCCGGTGTGCGGATCCTGTACTCACCCGGCGCCCGCCCCGCCCGAAGCGGTGCGTGCCACTGCCGCGCAGGTGAAGGCTGCCCAGGCAGCTGCCAGCACCGCCCGAGAACACTACAGCACCTGCCTAGCTCATGTGGAGAAAATAAAAGCTCAGCTTGCTGAACAACGCGCCGTGGCCGGGGATGCCACCACGGAGGCGGCCAGCACGGAATTAGCTGCTGCCCGTGCTGATGTGAGTGCGGCGCAGCAGGGAGCGTTGCACGTTGCGAACTTGGAGAAGCGGCTGGCGCAGCTTGCCGAGGAAGCCCACACGCGGGAAACCGACCTAGAGCAATTGCGCACCGAAGTGGCGCAATTAGAGGCTGAAAACACCTCTCTCGCACGTGATATCAGCACCCAGCTCACTCGCCTCAGTGCGGAATACGCCGGCTTTTCTTCTATCGCAGCGCGCCGCACGGCTCTTGATGCACTACGCGAAGCCCAGGATGCCTGGACCACCGCCGCGAGTGGGGTGCTCGCAGCACGTGAAGATGAACAGGCTCGCGGTGATGAGCTCGCTGCGGCTCTGGCCGGCACTGAGTTCGCGGATGCCCAGGCGGTAAAGGCTGCCGTGCTCAGCAAAGTGGAAGAGGCACAGCTCCAAGATTCCATCACCGCTTTTGATGAGGAATGCCGCGATGTGAAACGCGAGCTCGCCGAACCGGAACTCGCGGAACTTCCCGAGGATGCTCAGGCTGACGTCGCGGGGGCTGCCGAAGCCAGCGCGTTAGCACGCGGCGCTTCGCAAGAAGCGCGGGCGCGAGCCACTCGGGCGGAGAACCAGGCCCGCTCCGGCGGGGACCGCTTACGCGTCGCACAGCGGGATCTTCAGGCATGGCGGGAGGTGCGTGAGCATTCCGGGGCGGTTGTGCGTTTAGCTTCCTTGGCTACCGCGGGCCCCGAATCAGTAACGAAGGTTCCCTTGGAAACCTTCGTGCTGCAACACCGTTTCGAGCAAGTTGTTGATGTTGCTAATGAGCAGCTCGCGGATATTTCCCTCGGGCGTTTTGAACTCATCCGAACGGACGAAAAGGAGAAGGGCAGTCACCAGTCGAAAACCGGCCTCGGCTTGGCTGTTATCGACCACGCCGGCCCCGAACCGGTCCAACGTTCCGTTCGCACACTCTCGGGAGGCGAAACATTCTATGTGTCCATCTCCCTGGCACTCGCTTTAGCGGAAGTGGTGCGCGCGGAAAACGGAGGGATCCACCTCGATACCCTCCTCATTGACGAAGGATTCGGCTCGCTTTCAGATGGAGCGCTCGATCAGGTCATGGGAGTGTTGCACGGCCTAGGGAAAAACGGGCGCACCGTAGGGGTTGTCTCCCACGTCTCGGAAATGAAACAGATGATCAGCGAACGCATCTCCGTTATCCCGCAAGACGACGGCACCTCGCATATCCGCGTGACTGCCTAAATTTTCTAGGGAAATCCGCCGTTCAGAACCATTGAGTGAGCGGATTTGTACATAGATGAGGGGCTGGCAGACTGTCCTTGTGAAGGTTCGTCTGCCAGCCCCTCTCTTGCGTTACGCGATCAGTTCAGCACTTATGCCTTACGGCGCCGCGTCACCACGAGCCCACCGGCAAGCAGCAAGAATGCCGCCGTACCAGCAAGACCAACGCTCGTTGCACCAGTGACCTGAAGAGTCTTCTTGACCTTCTTAGTCTTCGGCGCAGGCTTACCCGGATCGTTCGGGTTCAACGGGTCGGTGCCGTTCTTGATCTCGTCACCATCGTTAATACCGTCACCATCGGTATCGGCCTTATTCGGGTTAGTCGGCTTGCCACCATTCTTCGCGCCCGTCACCTCATCACCATCAGTGAGACCATCACCATCAGTGTCAGGGTTGAGCGGGTCAGTGTTACCAGGCTTACCGTCCTTATTGAACTTATCGTCCTTGAACGGGTTCTTGGTGCCATTGACCTCGTCCCCGTCGTTGATGCCATCGCCGTCAGTATCCGGGTTGTTGGGATCGGTTCCGATCTTTTCTTCTTCAGAATCGGTCAGGCCATCCCCATCGCTATCAGGATCGGTGACAGTCACGGTCACGGTATCGAGTTCCTTGCCATCGCGATCCTTGACCGTGACGACAACTTCGTCCTTATCCTTAGCGTCCGGATTCGGAGTAACCGTGATTGAACCATCGGGATTGAGGGTCGCGGTGCCAGGACCGTTCACTTCCACCGTGGTGCCGTCGGGTACCGGCCCGCCGGTATTAGGAAGGTCAACTGGAACACCCGGCTTACTGTTTCCGTCGTTCCACACGGGCTTGTCCGGCTCAGTAACCGTTACCTTAGAGGTATCGAGCGTCTTATCGCCGTCCTTAATGGTTACTGTGATTTCAGTTCCAGGGGTCGCGTCACCAGGAACCTTGACGACGACGTTGCCATCGGCGCCAATAGTGCAGGTAGCACCACCGGTTGCTTCACACGACGCAGTATCCGGAATCGGACCATTAGCCGGATCCTTCTCCAACGTCACATCAGTGCCGGGCTTACCATCACCATCACCCCACGCAGGGCAACCGTTATTAGAAGCCGGGCCGGCAACATCCGGGCACTGATCAAGCGCATCCGGGACAGTATCGCCATCGGTATCCGGATCGGTGACGGTCACCTTGGAGGTATCAAGAACCTTGTCACCATCCTTGATCGTGACAGTAATCTCGTCCTTATCCTTCGCATTCCCAGGAACCTTGACGACGATATTGCCATCCCCGCCAATAGTGCAGGTGGCGCCACCGGTTGCTTCGCAGGTGGCCGAGGACGGGATCGGACCGTTAGCCGGATCCTTCTCCAGCGTCACATCCGCACCGGGCTTGCCCTCGCCGTCGTTCCACGCCGGGCAACCGTTATTGGAAGCCGGCCCAGCAATGGTCGGGCACTGATCCTTACCGTTGGGGACATTGTCGCCGTCGGTGTCGGGGTCAACAATGGTCACGGTAGCGGAGTCAAGATCCTTACCGTTCGGGTCCTTAACCTTGACGACAATCTGGTCCTTATCCTTGGCGTTCGCGTTCGGAGTGACGGTAATCGAGCCGTCTTCGTTCAGGGTTGCGGTACCCGGACCGGTCACCTCAACCGTGGAGCCTGCCGGGACAGGGCCACCCTCATTGGGCAGCTCGGCCGGTACAGACGGCTTGGTAGTTGTGTCGTTCCAGATCGGGTTGTTCGCGGGAACAACAGTCACCTTGGAGGTGTCCAGGGTCGTGTCGCCATCCTTAATGGTCACCGGAATTTCAGTACCGGGGACAGAATCTTCCGGAACCTTGACGACGACGTTGCCATCCGGGCCAATGGTGCAGGTAGCACCACCAGTCGCCTCACATGATGCAGTATCCGGAACCTTGCCATTAGCAGGATCCTTCTCCAGCGTCACTTCAGCACCGGGCTTACCATCACCATCACCCCACGCAGGGCAACCGTTATTGGAAGCCGGGCCGGCAACATCTGGGCACTTATCCAAAGAATCTGGGACCGTATCGCCATCGGTATCCGGATCGGTGACGGTCACCTTGGAGGTGTCGAA